>JAJQEL010000114.1:0-49386 GCA_021201655.1 Erysipelotrichaceae bacterium
GGAATAGCAAATCATTTTAATTATTTAAATTGTCTACTTGACAAAATCACTTCATCAACCTATTTTTTATAAAATATTTCAATTGTTTAATCCATCAAATTTAAGCAAAACTAAAAAACGCATTGATATAATCAATGCTATTTAAAATCTTTTTGCAATCGTTTGTTTTGGACATATCTCTGCACATCTACCACAATGTAAACAATGACTTTGATCAATTACTACTGGCTTTTTAGATATATCTATACATTTTTGTGGACAAACAGAATAACAAAGCTTACATCCAATACAATCTTTACCTACAAAATAGCCATTGATCTTTTGTGATGTATCGCCTATCACGATGTTATCTCTTGTTATATGTGATGGATCACTGATATCAAAATATTCTCCAGTTGCTTCATATAATCTAAATACCTGTAAAGCTTTTCTAGTATCATTTGGATATATTTCTTTCATATATTCGTTTTTATCAAACATTTCATCTAATTTTTCATATCCAATATTTTCAATATATCCTCTTAAAGTTATTGAAATCTTATTTTTAGTAGCTGATAAAGATATATATTTTTGTTCCATAAGTTGTTTATAAAATTCTTTACCTTTAGCAGTTAGAAAATAGACACCATGATCATCATAAAGCATCATATCAATAACTCTTGTAACTGGTTTGTTTTCATTGTCTACAGTAGCAATAACTGTTGAATGGATGTCATTAACTAATATATCTAAATAATTCATGATTATAGTTTTCCTTTCAAAACGAATGATAATCTTTTATATACAAGCATAGTCACTATGCCAATCATAAGTCCTTTTATTAAATTAAATGGAATAGCATTATATAATACAATATCTAATTTAGAATTGATAAAAGGGATGAATGCACTAAATGATTGAATCAATTGATCAAGTGGCATAAATGTTTCAAAAAGTGGTAACAAGACAAAATAATTCATAATTGCTGCCATAATACTCATGGCTATGCTTCCCATAACAATTGAAATCCAAGCTGTTGTTTTTGTCTTTTTAAATTTATATATTGACCCAGCAACAAATACAAAGCTTCCTCCCATCATAAAATTTGCAAATTCACCAATACCACCTGTAGAAGTTGTTGTTAATTGAAGTAAGTTTTTGATGAATTCAATCATCACACTTGCCATTGGTCCATAAGCAAAAGCAATGATTAAAGCAGGTAAATCTGATAAATCATATTTTGCGAATGATGGTGAAAAAGGTACTGGTAGTTCAATAAAAGCTAATACAAATGAAATAGCTGTGAAGGTAGCTACCATTGTTATTTTTCTTGTTGTTAAGTGACTATTTTTTGATATTTTTTGTGTATGAATTTCCATAAATCTCCTTTCATCCAGACTATACTATTAGTAACGGAATCACACCGTTTCGCTATTATTACAAACTCTACTGCCGCTCAGGAATTACACCTTGCACTGAAGAAGAATAATAATGTTTTAATTAAAATTCGTAAGGTGGATTACCTGAAAAATCAGCGATGACACCATGTGCATCTTCTAAATAGAATACTTCAAAAATAGGATTTGTAGCTTCTCCATATTGACCTTTCACAATTGGATTTTGAATGCACATTTCTTTAGCTGTCATATTGTTTTCAAATACTGCTTTACCATGCAAACGAATCCAAGCATATTCTGGACTTGATACAGAAATTTCAATTTCTGCGTTTTCTTGCATATCTATATAAACTTCTTTTGTGTTGTTCGTACAGAACCATAACTTACCATCCATTTCTCCACTAAACATAAATGGACGACATTTAGCCTTTCCATCACGGCCTATGGTTGCTAAATACTGTACAGGGTTTGCATTTAAAAATTCTACTACTTTGTTCATTTTCATTTCCTCCATTTTTTATTGTTGTAATATTTCTTATTACAGCAAGAATATAACATCTGTTTGTTGTAATGTCAATTGTTACAACAAAGAATTTTAAAGATTTTTTTAAATAAAAAAGAAACCATTATTCAAATGATTTCTTATACTCATTACCCCATTGTTCCATTGATGCAATGACTGGTCGCATTGATTCACCTAAAGGACTTAAACTATATTCTACACGTGGTGGTACCTCTGGATATGCTGTTCTTATGACAATACCGTCTTCTACCATAGATTTTAACGATTCCGTTAATACCTTTTGTGAAATACCAGCCAATGAACGTCTTAATTCATTATAACGTTTAGTACCTGTCAACAAATCACGTAATATTAATAATTTCCATTTACTGCCAATAAGCTGTACTGTTGTAGCTACCGGACATTCAGGTAAATCTTCTTTTTTAATCATATGTCTCACCTTTTCTTCGAAAGAATTATAATATATTTATCTTAAATTATCAAGTTTTATCCAATTCTTACAAAAAAGTAACTATACCACAAAAAAGTGCCTTCTTTACGGAACATTTTCTATATTGTAAGATAATTTCGAAAGGAGATGAGTCAAATGAAATGGACAACAGATCAAGATTATAAAGTTACAACTAATGCAAATAATATCATGAAAAATGTTTATGCTTCAAGTTGTGGCAGTGCTTGTGGTGCAAGTGATGACGAAAAAGAAACACCAACAGCATGTGGTAGTGCCTGCGGTGCAGGAGAATAGTATTTGCTAGCTCTTTTATTGAGCTAGCTTCAAAGAAAGGAATGAGGACTATATGAAAGAATACTTTAGCTATCAATGGCATATTACAGATTATTGTGATCAAAGATGTAAGCATTGTTATATTTTTTCAGAAGAGAAAGATAAAAAATTATTAGAGACACCTTATGAACAAATTGTTTTTACATTAGATTCCATAGAAGATATGTGTCAAAAACAAAATAAGATTCCTTATATTTATCTAACAGGTGGTGATCCTATTTTACATAGTCAATTTTGGGATATTATGCAATTGTTTAAAAATCATCATATTGCTTTTACTATTCTAGGAAATCCATTTCATTTAACCGATGAGGTTTGTTTGAGATTAAAGGAATATGGATGTCAAAAATATCAATTATCTTTAGATGGTTTAAGAGAAACTCATGATTATTTTAGAAAACCTGGATCATTTGATATAACTTTAGAAAAAATTAAATGTTTAAAAAAAGCAGGCATTAAAGTAGCAATTATGTCCACAGTTTCTGGTACCAATATTCATGAAATACCAGATTTAATTGATCTGGTTGTTGAAAATAATGTGGATATCTTTGCATTTGGAAGATATTGTCCTACAATCTTAGAAAAAAGTACACATATAGATCCTTTAGAATATAGAGAATTATTAGATAAATGCTGGCA
Source organism: Erysipelotrichaceae bacterium (assembly GCA_021201655.1). Classification (GTDB taxonomy): domain Bacteria; phylum Bacillota_I; class Bacilli_A; order Erysipelotrichales; family Coprobacillaceae; genus JAJQDJ01. The sequence goes on from JAJQEL010000114.1 coordinate 3,323, forward strand.
TAAATTTGAAATATATCAGAATTGTCATACAAACTTTAATTTAAAAGATCATTTATGGACATTATATTTGTATGAAGAAGGTTTATTAAGAATTCCTGAAGGCTTAGATGAGAATACGATTTATGATGGATGTCATTGTGGTAGTCATCATATGACTATCTTACCTGATGGTAAAATTTATGCATGTCGTCGTATGGAAAGTGAAATAGGTAATATTCAGGAAAAATCATTATATGAATGGTTTCATGATAAGCAATATGATAAGTATCGACAGTATGATAAATTTGAGAAGTGCCAAAAGTGTGAATTGTTACGATTTTGTCGAGGATGTCCAGCTGTAAGTTATGGATATAGTTATAATATGTATAGCAGTGATCCTCAATGTTGGAAGGAGGTTTAAATATGGATGATTATAAGTTAAGAATTATTGAAGCAAAAAATATCATTAATGAAGCTGACTATATTGTCATAGGAGCAGGAGCCGGATTGTCAGAAGCTGCTGGATTTCATTATGGTGGTAAACGTTTTGATGATTATTTTAGTGATTTTAAAGAAAAATATGGTATCAGTGATATGTATACAGGTAGTTTTTATCCTTTTAAAACTGAAGAAGAAAAATGGGCTTACTGGTCAAGAATGATTTAATGCAATACATATGATACAAAACCTTCAGTACTTTATCAAACATTACTCAATTTTGTAAAAGATAAAGAATACTTTGTGATAACGACAAATGCTGATAATCAATTTATCATTAATGGCTTTGATAAGGACAGATACTTTGAGACTCAGGGCAATTATATTTATATGCAATGTCAAAAAGGCTGTCATAAAAAAAGTCTACTACAACAAAGCACTTGTACAACATATGGTTTTACAAACAAAAAATTGTCAAATACCTACACCATTAGTACAAAAATGCCCTGTATGTGGTGGAAAAATGGATGTTCATGTGCGTAAAGATCAATGCTTTATAGAAACAAAAGGCAGGGAACATTATCAAAATCAATACAAAAAATTTCTTAAAAAAGCATTAAAGCATAAAGTTGTTTTTTTAGAATTTGGTGTTGGTTTTAATACACCTGGTATTATTCGTTATCCTTTTGAACGAATGGTTTATCAACATAGAAATGCTAAACTTATTCGTTTTAATAAAGATTATGATTTTTGTATTGCAGGTAATGAAGACAATGTGATTAGCTTTAATGAAGATATATTAAAAACCTTAAATGAATTATCCAATGATATATTTGTAAAGGAGGAATCATCATGGATGCAAATGAATTACTAAAATTGATAAAACAAAGAAGATCATATCGTCAATTTGAAAACAAACAAATAAGCGATGATGAACTAAGGATGATACTAGAAGCTGGAATGTATGCTCCTAATGCAGGTGGCAGACAATCAACAATATTTCTAGTTACTCAAGATCATGAAATTAATGAAACTTTAGGTAAAATCAATCGCAGTGCTGCTCAAATTGTAGAAGGAAGATATGTCAATAAAGCACAACCAAGTATTATTGATAATCCTAAACTTAAAAGCGGATTTTATGGAGCACCAACTGTTATTACATTATTAGCTCCTAAAAGATTTCTATATAGCGAAGCTGATTGTGCTGTTGCAGCTGAGAATATGTTACTTATGGCACATGCTTTAAGACTTGGTGGATGCATGATTGCTAGAGCTGATGAAACAATGTCAAGTGAATATGGACAAGAATTACTATCAAAAAAAAGTATTGATGATCATTATAAAGGATTTTATCATATACTATTAGGTTATCCTAAAGGAAATACATACGCTAAACCAAGAAAAGATCGTGTTTACTATGATTAAGCTTTTTAAACAAAAATAGGAGACTACTATCATGAAAGAAAGTTTATTAAAAAATATTGATTTAAATGACGGTTTAGCTGTTACAAAAGCAATGCTTAAGGCTTATCCTATGCAATATATTGGTTTAATTGGTTTAGATGGCAAACCTAAAGTGAAAGCTTTTGAATTTAAGTTCGAAGATGAAGGAATACTCTACTTTGATACTATTAAAAATAAAGAAACGCATTTAGAATTATTAAATAATCCTTATGTAGAAATAAGTGTAGCTGATAATGAAACAATGGATTGGATACGTATATCAGGTAAAGCAGAATTTGTGAATGATCAAAGAATTAAAGATAAACTATTTGAATCTAGTGCCATATTAAGGAAATATTATGGTGATTCTTCTAATCCTGATGTATTACCATTTTGTTTAAGAGAAGTGGTTGTTCATTGTTCTAGTTTAGAAAAAGAAATTGGTTATCATGAATATCATTTATAGAATTGTTCTTCATGCCAAGCAAAAACCTTATTTAAACAAATCATCAATAGTTAATAGAACTGCATGATCAATTTGAGCTTGTCGTTTTACTGCATCTGTATATCCTGATTTACTTACAAAATACAAATATTTCTCTTCGATATTAGGAAATGCTTTTGTTGCATTGACAAGATCAACATATTCCTCATAAGGCATCGGGTTGGATGTGAATTTACACTCCATAAAGATTGCCTTTTTACCATATCTATCAATAGCCAAAATATCAACATCATCCTGTGCTTTGATACTTGGGTTATTACCCCACCATTTTCCTACAGAAAAAGGGATAAAGGGAAGTTTTCTACTCTTAGCTTGATAAATTAAATATTCTTTACATATTTCCTCAAACACTTCTCCCATTAAGTTTGAAATATCATTCATAATTTCAGTAGCAGCATCTTTTGGACCTAACATTGCATAATAAGCATTATTCGTAAATTCATATCGAAACCAAAATCTTAAAAAATTATCCTTTATAACATAAATAGATTTTTTTGATTTATCATTTTCTCCACATGGAACTCTTTTTTTAATGAGACGTAGTGTTTGAAGTATTACTAAATATTTAGATACTTTTGTTCGATCTTCATGTATATAATCTGCAATTTCAATAATTCTGTTTTTACCATTTGCTATTGCAGATAGTATAGAATTATAGGTATTTGTTTCTCGTAATTCAGCTTTTAACAAGTTTTCTGGTTCTTCATATAAATAAGAACCATTTCTAATAATTTTAGAAGCTATATTTTCTTCAATTGATTTATAAGAATCAAAAGCCTCTAAATATCTTGGAATACCACCTAAAATTCCATAAGCAATTAATTTATCTTCATTACTGTAGTTAGGAAAAAAAAGCGTACTTTCTAAATAGTCAAATGGTATTATTTCTAGTGTCGCAGTTTGACGATCATGTAATGGACTTTTTCTTCCCATAATCTCATTTTCCATAACACTGACAGAAGAACCACAAAGGACTAAAAAATATTTTTATTTTTCCAGCTATGGTCAATCGCATGCTGTAAAAGTGATTTTACAGATGGATTTTCTTCAATAATATATGGAAATTCATCGATAATAAGGGCAACTCTATTCTGCACTTTATGTCCAATATAAGAAAAAGCATCTTCCCAGCTTCTAAATGAAAAAATAAATTGTTGTTCAAAATGAAGTTGTATTGTTTTTGAGAAGTCTTCTAAGTTTAAAGCATCATTTTTTTCACGTGCTGGAAAAAAGATTGCATTCTTATGTTTTGAAAATTCTTGAAGTAAAGTAGTTTTCCCTACTCTTCTTCGACCATACATCACTAGAAATTCAAACTTGTTACTTTCATATAATTCATTTAAATAGTTTAATTCTTCTACTCTTCCTAACATATAACTTTACCGTCCTTATTTGTATACTCATAAGTATTATACTCTAAAGTATACAAAATATCAATCTGTAAATCATTCTTTATAACTTTATGATAAGAAAAACACATGTTCTTTACTATCAAATATTATTGAGCATTATTTCTTTCTCTTATCATATTTTATATATTTTTTATTTAAAAATAAAAAGTATCAAAAATGTATCAATATTTCAATAGCTTGTGTATCTTTTAGCCTATTTATATTTACCATTCCAAATAAAATAGTAGTCATATTATCATTTTTATATAATCATCCAACGTATGATGACTCTTTGCCTATTTTAATAGAACATCCTGATATTAGATAGAGTTATACAGATTGAATGATATAAAGCCTCTTGATGCCCACTATGCTTTGACGATATATAATATAGCAAGTGAATAATTACATCATATCAATTATATGATATAATTATATCAACAAAAAGATACGAAAGGCTGTGATATTATGTATATTAAGGCATCGGCAACTTTAAGAAATGAATATTCTTCTATTTCAAATTTAGCAAAGGAATATCAAGAACCTATCTATATTACTAAAAATGGAGAAGCCGACTTGGTAGTCATGGATATAGATTCTTTTGAAAGAAGAGAACAAATATTAGAGTTAAGAGCAAAAGTTCTCCAAGCTGAAGAACAAAGAATTAATGGTGAAAAGACATTGAGTATATCTGAGGCTAGAGAAAAGTTGAAAGATCGTTTATATGACATGTAAAGTTGAAATTCTTCTAGTTGCTTGGGAAGATTTAAAAAACATAGAGGATTATTGTCTATTAAATTTCGACTCTAATACTGCTTCACCAGATAAATGGTTGAATGAGTAAGAATACAAAATGCTTATTGTAAGTAAAAAATGTGTAGCAATATATCGTCATATAAAAGACACTGTATATGTTTATCATATTTTTGACACACGACGCAATTATACAAAAATATTCTATGAATAAGATATCTCTTCATTATATAAAATATGACCAGTTCAATGAACTGGTCTATTTTTATATTTAAATATATTATAAATAGCAATGGTTATATGATAAATATACATCATTATCACTTTCTAATTACTTCAAATATTCAAAAGAATAGTAAAGTGATATTATATAATGTATCAAAAGTGTATCACTTTAATGTTTTTAATCAAAAAAAGTCCAATTTAATCAGACTTTTTTCTAACATGATTTATTCGAATTCTATTGTTCCTGGAGGTTTACTCGTAATATCGTAGAATACACGATTAACCCCGCGAACTTCATTAATAATACGCGACATGACTTTATTTAAGACTTCATAAGGTATTTGAGCTGCTTCAGCTGTCATAAAGTCTATGGTGTTAACTGCTCTTAAAGCTATAGCATAATCATAGGTTCTTTCATCACCCATAACTCCTACTGATTGCATATTTGTTAATGCAGCAAAGTATTGACCAATAGTCCTATCTAATCCAGCATTGGCAATTTCTTCACGATAAATGGCATCAGCATCTTGGACAATTCTAACCTTTTCTGCAGTGACTTCACCAATAATACGAATACCTAGTCCTGGTCCTGGGAATGGTTGACGATAGACAAGATAATCAGGAATACCTAATTCTAATCCTACTTTTCTGACTTCATCTTTAAATAAATCTCTTAAAGGTTCAATAATTTCCTTAAAATCAACATGATCAGGTAAACCACCAACATTATGGTGAGACTTAATAACTGCCGATTCACCACCTAAGCCACTTTCTACAACATCGGGATATATTGTTCCTTGAACTAAGAAATCAACAGCGCCGATCTTTTTTGCCTCTTCTTCAAAGACTCTAATAAACTCTTCACCAATGATTTTTCTTTTCTTTTCAGGATCAGTGACACCTTGAAGCTTATCATAATATCTTTGTTGGGCATTAACGCGAATAAAGTTTAATTCATAAGGTCCATCTTCACCAAAGACAGCTTCTACTTCATCACCTTCATTTTTTCTAAGTAAGCCATGATCTACAAACACACATGTTAATTGATTACCGATTGCTTTAGATAATAAGACTGCTGCTACTGATGAATCAACACCACCAGATAGGGCACATAAAACCTTACCATTACCAACTTTATTTCTAATATCTTGTATTGATTCTTCGACAAATGAATCCATACGCCAATCACCATGACATAAGCATACATTCTTCACGAAGTTTTCAATCATCTTGGTACCTTCCTGAGTATGGAGGACTTCAGGATGGAATTGAATACCATAAAGATTCTTTTCTTTATTTTCACAGGCAGCCACAGGACAATCTTTCGTTGTAGCAGTGATAGTAAATCCAGGCGCAACTTTTGAGATATAATCAAAATGACTCATCCAACAAATACTTTCTTTTGCAACATTAGAAAATAATACCGAAGAATTATCAACTGTTAATTGAGACTTTCCATATTCTCTAACACTTGCTCTTTCAACCTTACCACCTAATAAATGTTGCATCAGTTGTGCCCCATAACAAAGACCTAAAACAGGAATGCCTAATTCAAAGAGTTCTTTAGAATAAGTTGCACTATTTTCTTCATAACAGCTACTAGGTCCACCAGTTAAAATAATACCCATAGGCTTCATTTCTTTTATTTTTTCGATATCGGTCTTAAAAGAATAAATCTCACAATAAACCTGGCATTCTCTTACTCTTCTAGCCACCAATTGATTATATTGACCACCAAAATCTAAAACAATGACTAATTCTCGCTTCACTTCTTCGCCTCCTAAAATTCAATATCTCTTAATACCACTGTCTGTTTTCTATCAGGTCCTACAGAAAACATCACTACAGGACAATGAATCAATTCTTCAATTCTTCTAATATAGTTTTGACAATTCACTGGTAATTCCGCAAATGATTGAACATTGGTAATATCTTCTTCCCAGCCTGGCATCTCTTCATAAATTGGTTCTACTTCTTCAACTCCTTTAACAGTAGAAGGTAAACCATGAATAATCTCACCTTTATATTTATAAGCGCTGCAAATCTTAATCGTATCCAAACCACTTAAAACATCTAGTAACATCAAAGAAACACCTGTCAAACTAGACATTCTTCTTGATTGATTGACAACCACTGCATCAAACCATCCTGTTCTTCTAGGACGTTTTGTGACAGTTCCATACTCATGTCCTTGTTCTCTAATAAAATCACCAGTTTCATCAAATAATTCTGTAGGGAAAGGTCCTTCTCCTACTCTTGTTGTATAAGCTTTGATAATACCAATGGCTTCTTTAATATATAAAGGACCAATACCTGCACCTTCAGATACCCCATTGGCTCCTGGATGAGAACTTGTGACATAAGGATAAGTACCATAATCAATATCAAGCATAGCCCCTTGTGCACCTTCAAATAAGACTTTCTTATCTTCTCTTAGATATTCATCTAATAAAATACCTGTATCACATACCAAAGGTTTAATCTTCTTTGCATATTCCTTATATTCATTATAAATACCTTCAATAGTAAACAAATCAGCTAACTCTGGATATTCCATCACTTTTAAAGGGAATGTTTCATTTAATTTCTCTAAAAACAACTCTTCATCCACAAATTCACCCATACGAATACCAATACGACTATATTTATCCGTATAAGCAGGACCGATGCCTCTTTTAGTCGTACCAATACTTTTATCACCTTTACGCTTTTCCTGTAATTCATCTATTTCCAAATGATATGGTAAAATCACATGACAACGATCACTTACTCTAATTCTACTTGTATCAATCCCTGCATCATTTAAATACTTCACTTCTTCTAAAAATGCTTTAGGATTAACCACCATACCATTACCCATAATTACTTCATGTCCACTAAAAATACCAGATGGAATCAATTTTAAGGCAAACTTCTTACCATCATAAACTATTGTATGTCCAGCATTGTTTCCACCCACATATCTTACAACAATATCAGCCTTTTGTGCTAAATAATCGGTAACCTTTCCTTTACCTTCATCGCCCCACATACTACCTACGACTACAACTCCAGCCATTGTCAATTCATCCTTTCTTAAACGCCTTCAAATTTCATTGACGTTTCTACATTATTTATTATATGATAAATACAGTTATAAGTAAAATTAATATTTTATAAATTTGGTATAAGGAGAACTAATATGTCAATTAAACTCGAACAATACAAAATATTCAATGAAGCAGCCTCTACTTTATCGTTTTCAAAAGCTGCTAAAAACCTCTATATTTCACAATCCGCTGTTTCTCAAACTATTCGTGTATTAGAAGAAGAACTCAATACCCAGTTATTTATTCGTCAACCTAAAGGTGTTACTCTAACTAAAGAAGGAGAAGTATTGCATCAACAAATAGCAGTTGCTTTATCTTTAATCAATACCGCCGAAAATCAAATCAAAAACTATCAGGAATTGACTTATGGTCAATTAAGCATCGGAGCTGGTGATACCATTAGTGAAAACTATTTGATGGATTATCTTGTAAGATTTAAGAAACTATATCCTCATGTGACTATTCAAATGGTCAATCGTACAAGTCATGAAATTATTGATTTACTAAAAAGTGGTCAAATTGAAATAGGTTTTATCAATATGCCCATCTATGATGAAGCTATTACCATGAAAGAATGTTTACAGGTTCATGATATTTTTGTATCTAGACATCAAGATGAACATGTTTATACTTTACAGGAACTTGTGAAAGAACCACTCATATTATTAGAAAGATCTTCTAATTCAAGAAGATATGTTGATTCCTATTTTGCCTCACAAGGTATATTATTGAAAGCAGATATTGAACTTGGTTCTTATGCATTACTACTAGAAGCTGCTAAAAATCAACTAGGTTTTGCTTGTGTTATTAGAGAATTTTCTCTAAAAGAACTTCATCAGCAGGATATTTATGAAGTCAAACTTGAAGAATCTATTCCTCAAAGAAACATTGGTTATGCTTATTTATCTAGAAAAACATTAACTCCAGCAGCTTTAAAATTCATTGAATTGCTGAAATAAAAAATCATGAATAAATCATGATTTTTCTATACTTTAAATAAAATTAATTAAAGCATTAATCTTTTCAAAAACATCTCTTCTAATTTGCATTTCATCTTCTTCATTACTTATATCTAAAAAATTTACAGCATCTACAACACCTGCATGATTAATGCTTGCAAACTTTCCAGCCAACTTTTGTTTCATATCTAATATGATTTGTTTATCACGAATCAATGCAAATTCTTCAGCAAGTTTTTTTAACTCCACCAGGATAATATTTAACTACAAAATATATATCATAAGCATCTTTCGGTTTCCCTCTTCCTAGTGCTGCTGTCTTCATAACCAAATACAGTACAATAGCTATAACACTTATATTCGCAATATCGATAGCTCCATCTGGTCTTTCGGTTTCAATTTCAATCTTTTGTGGTGGAAACTCAAAAGCAAAATTGCCACCAGTTGCCTTAAGAGCTCTTACACCTTGTACATGTTGACTTCTTTTCTTTTGTGTTGTACCACCATAAATTCCAGCTAAAATATCCACATCAACTGAAAATATTCTGCCATCAACTTCAACATCTTTCACAAATGAAAAATATTTTTCAGGGTGTTCCATGTATCCATTTTTCAACAAAATTCTAGACATGGAAAGATAACCAGCGTCTTGCAAAGTAAGATGATTAATTAATATATCTACATCAACACTTCCTGCATGTTGATTATTTGGAAACATTAAATATGGTACCCATCCACCTACAATTCTAAAATCATCCTTATACTCATCAAATAAATTGACTAATTCAATCAATACTTTATAAGCTGCTTCTTTTTGTCCAACATCATAATCAGAACTTACTTTTAGGTTTTCATCTGTTATCAAATTCATTTAAAATCTCCTTTTCTAAAATGGCCTCTGCAAGTTCTTCACCTCTACTTTTTAAATTATAACAATCCAAAAACATTTGGACTGGTGAAACAATTTGAGAATTATCTATATATTGACAATTCATTAAAATACTATCATCTTGTGGTATAATGATAAAAATATTTGGTCCACTATCAACCCTTTTACAATCTAAATAAGACATAACTTGATCTAGGTTTTCAACATGAATATAAAAATGAACTTTATAATATCTCACAACTGGCTGATATCTAACACCTCCTGAAAAACCAGTCAAATAATAATCTACACCAATTTTATCCTTCATATTTATAAGTTTTGTTTCAATATCTACAACATTATCCATAGAATAGCATTCAATGATATCTGTATTTTTTCCATATACTTTAGCCCATTCCTGTAATACTTCTTCTGGTTTTGTGATAATAAAACCTTCATCCGTTTGTTTAATTTGATCTTTTTGTGCTAAAAACTGTTTCACTTTAGATACCTGACCAATACTACATCCAACATATTCTGATAATTCTTTCATCTTCCAAGGCCTGTTCACATCCGCAAACAATACACGTAATATCTTAGAAGATACAACAGAAGATCTTTCATAAATGGATTTCAGTCCTCTTTTAGAAACATGATTATTTTTATTTCCTTTATGGTCAATATAAATACTACCTAAATTCAATAAGCAATTACCTGCTAAATCAATACAGCTTATACCATACTCCTTACATAAATTTGAAGTTGTTTCACTTACATATGGAGCTGAAATCAAAAAGTATTGATTATCTAATGAAGATTGATATTTTTGATAAAATTGTCTAACAACGGAAGGATAGCCATTATTTAATATCATCAATCCTATTTGGAATGTATTACTCGCTTTCATATCTACACTAATGAGTGCATCAAAAGCTAGTTGATCATTAATTTTATAATCTAATTCATAACTGCAATCTTCTATGATAGGTATATCTTTTAATGTTTGAATAACTGATTGTAATTGTGTTTCTTTTTGAAGTTTCACTTTTATCACCACTTTCACCATTTTGGTGAAATCAATTATAACAGTGAAACTTATAAAAGTCAATATATGGTTTCACTCTTAATGAGTGTTTCACCAATTTGGTGAAACAACAATTAAATGTGAAATTTAAAAGATTCAGTTTCCTGAATCCCATTTTTGTTTAAAATAATGAATAGCTTCTCTATTTTTTAATAATACTGGTTGTATTTCTATACCACGAGGTATTTTTGTAAGAACATCCTGTTGATAGTGTTTTCCTTCACTAAAAAGGAAAGGAATTAGTGAATGAATATTGGATAAGTCAATATTATCCAAATCCATGAATGAACAAGATTTTACCGAATAATAAAATGGTATATGTTGACGGGGATGATAGATTAGCAATGTATGTACATCTATGTCATATGTTTGTAGAAGTTTATCTAAGTCATCCTGATTTTGAATGAGTGGTGAAGATAGATGATTGAATCGTTCTGTTAATTTTTGATAAAGTAAGCCTTGATATAATACCAATGGATATATTGTATAGTCAATATTTAAGGCTTCTAAATAAGGATAGAGTAAGTTTAAATCTTCATAAGTACCCTGAGCATTTTGACAAATATAATAATTGGTAAATTCATCATCTAAGATTTCTAATTCTTTAGCAGCTGTAGGAATAAAGAGAATGGATTGTTTATCCCCTTTTATAGCTTGTAATAAGAATTCTATAGATTCTATCTTTAAGTTGCATGCTTGATTGAGTAATGTTCTTTTATTATTAACATTTAATAAATATGGTCTTAATTTACCGAGTAATTGAATTTTATTGTGATGTTTGTTATCAAGATTTTCTATTTCTTTTTCTAATACAAAATTATAACTAGGATATTGACCATTAGTACTATAACCAATAGCTAAGGTATCTGATTCATAGTTTTTCATCATTTTAGCATTGATATTTGCTTTAGTCATAGAACTAACTAAGATGTTTCGATCTTGACAATCCTGAACGATTTGTTGGTTTTATAGTTGGATTATCTGTAGCCGCTATGACATAGAATTGATTATCTAGATAAGAAGAATGATAAGAATCCTCAATATAATGGATATTATCTATCGCATGATAAATGGTCCTAGACAAAACTGTTATATGAGCATTTTCTCTTAAACATTCCTTAACTTTACGCTTAGCCGTTTTGCCATCACCAACAATGAGAACATTTTTATTTTCTAATATTAATCCAACACAAATCATGCATGATCCTCCAAAGCTAATCGGACCATAAGTTTCTTATCTGGTTTATTAGTTTCTTTAATACAACAATTTGGATAACAAATTCTCAGCATCTCAGTCGTTTTTGGGCCTATGGATATAGCTTTATCAAAAGTGACTGATGTATGTGATAAACGTTTAACTGATGAAGCACAAGTAAAGAAAGTCATGTTATAGTGTCCAGTAATAGCAATATCTGTTTCAATATTTTCATAAGCATCATAGTAGGTATCATTATTATGGAGTTTATGAATAGATTGAATATCTTTAAGTTGAACTATAAGGTATCTTTGATATGGTAATGATGATAGTTCTATATTCATATTTTCACTATTTCCTTTAGAAATATAAGATGCTTTAATGCCATATTGCTTTAAAGCGTTAGCTGTTTTTTTACCTATCACAATAAAATCAATGCCAAATAATTGTCTAATATCATCATATTGTTTAAAATATTGTTGCATAAAAGCATGGACTCCATTTTGACTTGTCATAATTATACCATCATATAATGATAAATCAGGTAAAGGATTATTTAAATATTGGATTTCTCCTGTCATTACTTCAGTTATATCTGCGCCACTTTCATCTAATAGTTGTTTCAAAGTATGATCCTGGCCAACTGAAGTAACTAATAACTTTTGATGAAACAATGGTTTGTTTTCATAGAAATCTAGTTTTTCTTTAAGACTAACTACTTTGCCAACGACAATAAGCATGGGTGCTGGGATAGGATTTTCATTGAATTTATCCAAAATATTTTTTAATGTCCCAGTGATTGTTTGTTGACTAGGCAATGTCGCATTGGATATTAAGGCTACTGGTGTTTGATGATCTTTTTCTATAGCTAATAAACGTTTAATAATATAAGGTAACTTAGCACGTCCCATTAAAAAGACATAAGTCATATCATCATTGAGATAACGCATATAATCTATGGTTTCTTCGCCATTATTTTGCATAGATGGGGTGACAACCTGAAAACCTCGCGCAAGACCACGATGGGTTAAAGGTATACCTGCATAAGCTGGACCAGCCAAGGCTGAGCTAACGCCAGGAACAACTTCAAAATCAATCCCTTCTTTTTGTAGACGCAAACCTTCTTCGCCACCTCTACCAAAAACATAAACATCGCCACCTTTTAAACGCACAATCTTTTCATATTGTTTACTACATTCTACAATCAAATCATTAATCTGTTCCTGATCCAAATAATGTGTTCCCGCACGTTTTCCCGCAAAGATTTTCATACAATCGTCTTTACAATAATCTAAGATGTGATTATCAATTAAGCTATCATAAATAATACAATCACAAGATTGTACCAAACGCATCGCTTTTATAGTATATAAATCCAATGTTCCAGGTCCACTACCTACTAAATATACTTTACTCATTCTCTATTTGTCCCTTCATTTTAAGTGCTAATTGTTGCATTTGTGTCAATGCATCTTGTTTATCAAATATACATGTTTCTCTTATCAGTTTACCTTCTTCATTTCCTAGTAATGCTTCCACATGGATAGTATCATCAATAACTTCTATATATGCTCCCATGGGAATATGACAGCTACCATTAATTGTTTCTAAAAAAGTACGTTCTAACTTCATTTTATAAGTGGCATCCTTATCGGCAATATCATTAATCATATCATATAATGGATCATTTTCTCTTACTTCAATACCTAACATACCTTGGGCACAAGCAGGAACAAAGATATGGGGATCCAAATATTCACTAATCAAATCTTTTCGGTTAATTCTTTCAAGCCCTGCTGCCGCTAAAACCAATCCATCATAATGGTTATCAATCATCTTTTGGATGCGAGTATGAATGTTACCTCTAATATCAACAATATTTAAATCAGGGCGTAATTGTAGTAATTGATATTTTCTTCTTTTACTACCTGTGGCAATAGTAGCTCCTATCGGTAAATCATTTAAAGAACCATATCTATTTAACACTAGACAATCACGACAATCTGCACTTTCTAAGGTATCTGTAAAAACTAAGCCATCAGCACAAGTAGAAGGCATATCTTTCATACTATGAACCGCAATATCGATTTCTTTATTGAGTAGTTGCTGTTCGATTTCTTTGACAAATAAGCCTTTATCTCCAATCTTTTCTAATGATTGATTGAGTATTTTATCACCTTTGGTATGAATGACCTTTATCTCGTACTCATAATTAGGATAATGTTTCTTTAACTTATCTAATACTAATTGTGTTTGGATAAGGGCTAACTTTGATCCCCTTGAACCTAATACTATTTTCATAAAGCCTCCGCTACTTTCTTCATAGCTTGATCAAAAGCCTCAACTGTTTTATTAAAATCATCCTGACTATGAGCATTGGAAACAAACATCGCTTCAAATTGTGATGGGGCTAATAGAATATTTTGTTGTAACATAGCATTAAAATAAATAGCATACAAATCCACATCACATTCTTTGACATCATCATAATTATTAATAATACCTTCTTTAAAGAAAACTGTTAATAAAGAACCACATTGATGAATAGTGCAAGGTACATGATACTTATCAATAGACTCTTGCATAGCTTCACTTAACTTAATGGCATAATTCTCTATATTTTTATATACTTCCTGATGTTCTTTTAAATAACTTAATAACTTATATCCAAGATGCATCGCTAAAGGATTACCAGATAATGTTCCAGCCTGATATACTGGCCCAACAGGAGATACATAGTCCATAATTTCTTTTTTACCTGCATAAGCTCCTACGGGCATTCCTGCCCCAATAATCTTACCAAAACAAGCCATATCAGGAACAATACCATAATAACCAGCAGCACCATCCAAACCTATTCTAAAACCACTAATAACCTCATCAAAAATAAGGACAATACCTTCTTCATTACAAATATTTCTCAGCTCTACTAAAAACTCTTTATGAGCAGGAATCAATCCCATATTAGCCGCTATAGGTTCAATAATAATAGCTGCAATTTCCCCTTTATTTTCACTAGCAACCCTTTTAACCGAAGCAATATCATTATAACGGCAAACCAATGTATTTTTAATCACATCATAAGGAACACCAGGAGATGTTGGTGTTTGAAAAGTCAAAGCACCGCTGCCAGCACTTACTAATAAACTATCATTATGTCCATGATAATTACCTTCAAACTTAATAATCTTATCTTTACCTGTATAACCTCTAGCTACTCTTAAAGCTGACATAGTTGCTTCTGTACCCGAATTAACCATTCTTACCTTGTCAATACCTGGATATAAATCAACAATCAACTTAGCTAATCTTATTTCCTTTTTAGTTGAAAAACCATAACTAATACCATCCTCAATAACATCTTCTACCCCATCATTTAAATAATCATGACTATGTCCTAATATCATTGGTCCCCAAGAACCAATATAATCAATATAAGTATTATTATCTTCATCTGTTATTTTTGATCCTTTAGCGCTTTTAATAAATAAAGGAATTCTGCCTACTGATTTAAAAGCTCTAACAGGTGAATTAACTCCTCCTGGTATCACAAGACAGGCTTGTTGATATGCTTTATTCGATTCATCAAATTTCATTTGTATCTTCCCTCCCAAATAATTCATCAATAATTTGATTATAGATATTTTGTTTATCTTCATCTAAATGTTTTAAAACTTGTATCGGTTGTTTTAATAGTCTCATATGCATCAGATGCAATGTTTTCTTTAAAACATATTTTTCATGATCATCTAAGTTAAGTTTCTTTTCTAGAATAGCATCTGTATCATCAATAACTTGTTGATAATATTGTTGTAATAACATCAATGATTCATCAACTTTTTCGGTTTCAAACCAATGATATAACTGTTGCAGATATTTATTTATAATGGTTTGAGAATCATCAATACATTGTTTTCTTTTTTCTTCATTTTCATGTGATATATTTTGTAAATAAACCATATCCATCAAAAAAATATGATTATTATTCTTTAAATTTTCATCAATATCTCTAGGCAAGGCTAAATCAACCATATAAATATCATGAGATGCAGATACTTTATCCTCTTCTATCACTAAATGCGGAGAAGACGTTGCGCTAATTAAAATATCGCATTCGCTTAAAACTTCATAGCGTTGATGATAATCTTTAATATGAATAGAAGGATATTGTTGTTTTAACTTTTGAGCATTGGCTTCACTTCTATTACAAATAGTTATACTATTCATATTTTCATCAATTAAATATGTTAAGGCAAGTGTGGCCATTTTACCACTACCAATGATTAATGCTTTTTTGTCTTTTAATGAAATATGCTGACGTAATTCTTTAATAGCTATATAACTTAAAGATAAAGGATGTTCACTTATATGTATCTCTCTTTTAATTTCTTTAGCACAAGTAATAGCATCTCTAAAAACTTTAGCCATTTCTTTTTTGAGACAGCCACATCTTTTAGAAAATTCCATAGCCTCAACAACTTGTCCTAATATTTGATCTTCCCCTAATACCATGGAATGAAGTCCACTAGTCACTGCAAATAAATATTGATAGGCATCTTGATCAGTTCTGATAATTAATGGAATATCT
The DNA here is from genome assembly GCA_021201655.1 of Erysipelotrichaceae bacterium. Classification (GTDB taxonomy): domain Bacteria; phylum Bacillota_I; class Bacilli_A; order Erysipelotrichales; family Coprobacillaceae; genus JAJQDJ01. The sequence continues at coordinate 19,840 of JAJQEL010000114.1, forward strand.
TTCATATAATGTTGAAGTATATCTTTAACTTCTTCAATATGATTATCTTCATCCATATAATATATTTCTTTACGATTGCATGTTGATAAGATGACTGATTGTTCAATTTGTATATCCTGTAATTTTAAATAGATTTCCATCATATTGGTATCTGATAGAAATATTTTATTTAATTCATTCATAGGTGTATCTTCGTAAGAAACACCAAGCATTATAAATCTCATTATTATCACCGCGCTTATTATACCATTAATTGATAAGTGATTCATTATAAAAATGAGGAAGATTTAATCTTCCTCATCCTCTTCCATAAACTCATAAAAATGTTCATGATCATCAAATTCATCATCATATTCAAAGTCGTCATCATCATCAGATTCATAAATTTCTTTTAATACTTGATAATCTGTCAATAAAACATCATTAGCTTCTTCTAAATCAAATTCCTCTTCAAGTGGGAACATATCTTCTTCAAAGCCATCTTCTTCAATAGATACAAAGAATTCATCTGGGTCATCATAATATAAATTCATATAGGAATGTTCATCTTCCCAGATACCATAACCTTTGCCTTCTAAAATATGGCATCATCCAATATTTTTAATAATTGATATATGGTATCAAGCTGTGATTCATCTACATCATTATTATTAAGAAAGACTTTTAAAGTATTGATGTCTTCATCAAATTTAGGATTATCATATTTTTGAAGCTTTTCTTCAATTTGTTGCAAATAAACTTCAATATCTTGTTTAGTCATAATTTCTACCATTCACTAAGCATCGATTTAAAAAAGTTATAATCATCCAATAAATCAGCATTCGCATCTTCTACATCAAACTCATCTGTTACAAAATCATCTTCACTCATACCTATATCATCAATATAATCTAAAAAAGCATCATGATCTTTATAATACAAATTCATTAAATAATGCTCATCTTCCCAAATACCATACCCTTTACCTTTAATAACACGACTATCATCAAAAGTAAATATTTTATCATGGTTATTGATTGACTTCACAGTTACTTTAAAAATCCATTCATCACCAAAATCATATTCAATATCGATTTTATTATTAAATGATAAATACAACTGACTCAAATATATTTCATCAGCTCGGTTTTCATTATAAAAGCTATCTCTACATGAAAATCTATGTCTTCCATAATTTACCGCAAATAAATGTGAACCATCAGCTTTAAAAGATGATAAAACAAAATAAGCTAGGTCTGCTAAAGTGATATCATAAGGTAATTCCATTTCACGATAAAACTGTTTACCTAAACCTGCTAATATCACTCTAATAACAACTGATTTTGTCGATATATCATATAGTTGTACAGCCATTTTAGCAACATCTAAAACATCTTCATCAATAATAGGTTCATCATAATCATCTACCATTTTCATAAATTCATTAATAGCAGCTGTGATATAAAGATCTATTTTATCTTCTCCTACTTTTTCTTTTAACATATTTAATTGTTCTTGTATTTCTGAATTGTTAGTATTTAATAACAATTCTTTCATTTGTTGTTCATATAGTTCTATTTGATTCATTTTATTCTCCTTTTTTTCATTATATCATACTATCTAAAAATTAAAATTTTTTCTTGCATCTAAATTAAAAATATGCTAAAAATAGGTAGCAATGAGTATCCAAGCAAGTGGTAGTAAGTCCGGTTGCTTAGGATACTTTTTTGTTTGTAAGATTATTAAGGAGGTTTTTATGAGTTATAAGGTTATCACTATAGGACATCAATATGGGAGTGGTGCACGTGATATTGCTAAAGAATTAGCTAAACGTTTAAACTATTCTTATTATGACAGTGCCATTACCGCAAAGATGGCAGAAAAGAGCGGATTTACAGCGGAATTCGCTAACGCACATAGCGAAAAAGGATCATCTCATACCAATATCGTTATGTTTACATTGAATAACTGGGCTGGAGGAAGTATGTCAGCCTCAGATCAACTATTTATTAAACAAAAAGAGATTATAAGTGATTTAGTACAAAAAGAAAATTGTGTTATTGTTGGACATTGTGGCGATTACTTATTAAAAGATAATGATGACGCGTTCCATATTTCTATTAATAGCGATAGAGACGAACGTATTGAACGTATTCAAAATGTTTATCAGGAAAATATATCTATGGATGATTTAGTAGATATTGATAAACGTAGAATGACCTATTATCGTTTTTATACAAATCGTAAAATCAATGATATATTAAATTATGATTTAGTTATTAATCGTGCTCATTATACTAATGAGGAATGTGTCGAATTGCTTTTAACATTTATTAATCAATGGTTAAAGGAGGAAAAATAGAATGAATGAAGATATTTCTTTCTTAGGTACTGAAAAGGTTAGTAAGTTAATGGCTAAATATGCTATACCTTGTATTATTTCTTTATTGGTTGGAGCTTTGTATAACATTGTTGACCAATTATTTATTGCAAATGCTTCTTATTTAGGTTCATATGGTAATGCCGCTAATACAGTTGTTTATCCTTTAACTGTCGTCGCTTTAGCAGTGGCTGTTATGATTGGTGATGGATGTTGTAGTTATACTAGTATTTGTTTAGGTGCTAATGAGAAGGATAATGCGAATAAGGGTGTTGGTAATGCTATTTTATCATTAGTGACTGCTAGTGTTATTATTACAGCTATTTATTTTATCTTTCAACATCAAATATTGATTTTATTTGGTGGTGGCGTTAATGAATTGACTTATGCTAATGCGAAAGAGTATTTTACATTTATTTCTATTGGTATTCCTTTCTATATGTTAGGTCAAGGTTTGAACCCTATTGTTAGATCTGACGGTTCTCCAAATAGAGCTATGGCATTTAGTTTATGTGGTGCAGCTGTTAATATTGTATTAGACCCAGTATTTATTTATGTATTCAAATGGGGTATGATGGGAGCAGCTTTGGCTACTATTCTCGGACAAATTTTAACTTGTATTTTATCTGTATTATATATTAGACATATGAAATTAATTCATCTTACTAGAGAAAGTTTTACAATTAAGTTTAGAATTATCGGTAAAATGTTAAGTTTAGGTGTATGTAGTTTATTATCACAAATTTCTATTGTGTTCTCAATGGCTGCTGTACAAAATATGTTAACAAAATATGGTGCATTAGATCCAGTATTTGGCTTAGAAGAATATGCCCAAATTCCAATGGCAGTTGTAGGTATTGTTATGAAATTCTATCAGATTGTTATTTCAATTGTTATAGGTTTATCTAGTGGAAATATTCCAGTTGTTGGTTATAGCATTGGAGCTGGTAAGAATGGCCGTGCCAAAGAGATATTTAAGTTATTATTGATTTGTGAAGCGATTGTTGGATTTATTGGTTTAGCTATTTTCGAAGTATTCCCTTCTCAACTTATTGGTTTATTTGGTGCTTCTAATGAAAGTAGTTATTATATGGAATTTGGTATTAAGACATTTAGAATCTATATGGCATTACTGCCATTGTCTTGTGTTAATAAGGCTGTCTTTATTTTCTTACAAGCGATTGGTAAAGCCTTTATGTCTACATTATTATCACTTATTCGTGAGATTGTATTTGGGGTTGGATTTGTTATTATCTTACCAATATTCTTTGGTTTAACAGGTGTTTTATTGTTTATGCCAGTGGCTGATTTATGTACGTTCATTATTGGTTTGGTAGTAATTGTCCAAACATTTAGAGAATTAAGTACTGATAAAACGATGGCAAACGTTTAGGATTAGCAATTATGCTAATCCTTTTTATTTATAAATATATCTTTTAAAATATCAGGCATGGATAGTTGTGTTAAATATATTAATTCCTGAGGAGATAACATTTCATTTTTTCTAAATAAGCTTATCGCATAAGTTAAAGTACCATGTAAATATATTTGTAAGACTTTATATTGTGTACTAGTAAGAGTCGGTAAATGTTTTGACATATATTGAATATATTTGTTGTATAGTAATCTTATAAAAGTATTTTGACTGTCAATGAGTAGATTTAAATAGTAAGTTCGATGTTGTTGACAATAATCCGTGAATCTTTGCGCTGATTCATAGTAAGTTATCGTTTCATCTATAAATAATGAAGCAATATGATGATGAAATAAATAGGTTAAAAGATCATATTTATCATTGAAATAACGATAAAATGTTGAACGGCTTAATTTTGATTGTTCAATGATTTGTAGTGTTGTGATATCTTCAAATGGTGTTGTTTCTAATAATAGATTTAATGCTTCAGAAAAAGTGTCTTGAGATGATTGTTTCATAAGTCCCTCCATATATATACTATCAAAAAATGAGACATTTCTCAAAAAATGTTTCATTATTTATCATAATTGAGTTATTTTTAGATATTCAATCTTTTTAAAAATAAGTATTATGATAAATTATTGACATGGAGGTATGAAAATGCAAGGAAATATGAAATGTGCCATTTATTATGGCATTAAAGATGTGAGAATGGAGGAAAGACCTATCCCGCAGATTGGTCCAACTGATATTCTTGTTAAGAATTTAAGAGCAGGTATTTGTGGATCCGATACAGGAGCTTATTTGTATGGTGGAGCAGCTACTGGTGTTTTTAGTGGTCAACAGTTTGGTCATGAAATGGTTGGTAAAGTTGTGGAAAAAGGTGAAGAAGTTGGAGATGATATTCAACTTGATGATATTGTGATGGTTGAACCTACTCATGCTAGTCGAGCAGGTACTGTAAAAACAGATATATTGGGTGGATTTAGTGAATATGTAAGAGTGGATGATGCTAAAAATAATTTTAATATTTATGTATTGGATAAGGATATTGATTTAGATACAGCCGCTATTATTGAGCCCGTTTCAGTTGGCACCCAAGGTGCTATTTGTACAAATCCAAAGTTAAATGATAAGGTTGTGGTATTAGGAGCAGGGACAATTGGTTTATCAGCTGCTGCAGGATTAATTGCTAGAGGAATGAAGAATGTTGTGGTTGTTGATCAAGTTGATTGGCGATTAGCTAAAGCAAAAGAAATCGGTGCGATGACAATTAATACATCTGTTGATAATTTAGGTAAAAAGCTAATTGAATTATTAGGTGAAGCTAAACAAGGCTCAAGTATGAATCCTCAATATTTAGAACCAGATTTATTACAACAAATTATTCAATTAACTAAAGAACTTAATATGGATCTAACTGCTAAAACACCAGATGTTGATTTGGTTGTTGATTGTGCAGGTGCATTACCTTTATTACAACAAATGTTTAATATGAGCAAGCAAGGAACAAAGTATGTAATAGTAGCTGTTTATCATAAGGAAATTGTTTTGAATCCAAATATATTTATTAGTAACGAACCGATGGTCATTGGATCAAAAGCTTATAATCATGAAACAATATTAGAAGTTATTGACCATATTACTAACAAAAAAACTCCTATTGGAACAATCATTACTAAAAAATTCAAACATGATGAATTTCCACAAGCTATTGAAGCTGCTTGTAATGCAAATGAGAATATTAAAGTTATTATTGATTATGAATTATAAAAAAAAGATCGCATCAAGCGATCTTTTATTATTCAGCTGCTAAAGCATCTTTTGCTGTATTAACAATAGCTGTAAATCCTTCAGGATCAGCAATTGCGATTTCTGATAACATTTTTCTATTAATATCAACATTAGCTAATTTTAAACCATGCATTAATTTAGAATATGAAATATCATTCATTCTAGCTGCTGCATTAATACGAGCAATCCATAAACGACGCATTTCACGTTTTAAGTTCTTTCTATCACGATATGCATATTTCATTGAATGCATAACTTGTTCATTAGCTGTTTTATATAAAGCATGCTTAGAACCAAAATATCCTTTAGCTAACTTTAAGACTTTCTTTCTTCTACGTCTAGTTGTATATCCACCTTTAACTCTTGCCATATTTCTTTCCTCCTACTCAATTACCCAAGACGAGATTTAATTCTCTTCATATCTGATGGGCTTACTAAAGTTGCTTTCGCTAAGTGTTTCTTTTGTTTATGAGTTTTGTTGTGAGATAAATGTGAAACATACGCATGTCCACGTTTATATTTTCCGCTACCTGTTTTCTTTAAACGTTTCTTAAGACCACTATGGGTTTTCATTTTTGGCATAAAATAGTCCTCCTTATTTTTTCTTTGGCGCTAATATAGCAGTCAATGTTCGCCCTTCTAATTTGGCAGGCTTTTCAATGACACAATAATCTGCACATTCAGCGACGAAATCATCTAGTATTTTTTGACCAATTTCAACATGGGATAATTGTCTTCCTCTAAAGCGTACTGCAATCTTGACCTTATCTCCTGCTTGTAACCATTTAATCGTTCTTTTAAGCTTAACATCTTTATCATGGACATCAATTTGTGGGGATAATTGTGTTTCTTTTAAAGCTACAACTTTAGAATTCTTCTTCATTTCTTTTTGTTTCTTTTGTTGTTCAAAACGATATTTACCATAATTAAGAATACGACAAACTGGTGGTTTTGCTTTTGGTGCCACACATAATAAATCGAGATCAGCGTTATAAGCAGCATTCAATGCAGCATTACGTGACATAATTCCTAATTGGTTACCATCCTGATCAATAACCAAAACTTCCTTAAAACGAATTTTTTCATTAACCATATCTTCATTTAATTGGTTGTTATACTTGCTAATAATAGCCACCTCCTAATATAAATTCGTAGTACAAATAAAAAGTGAGCACATAAGTACCCACATATTGACATTAAGATATTTTATCTTAGTGACATTTGCCCAGTATCCTAAACACTCGGGCGAGAAGTAGGCACTTCTTCTTTCCACTACTTTTCATTTCCTTGTATAGGATACACAATTTTTAACTAACTGTCAACTATTTTTCATGAGTTTTTCAAAACTTTCAGGCATTTTAGAAGTAAAATGCATTTCTTTATGTGTGAGTGGATGCATAAAAGTAAATTCATGGGCATGTAATCCTAATCTTTTTATAGGATTGGTTTTAGCTCCATATTTTGTGTCACCAATAATTGGATGCTTAAGATATGACATATGCACTCTAATTTGGTTTTTTCTACCAGTATCTAAATAAACTTCTAATAGACTATAATGTTTATTTTCTTGAATCACTTTATAATGGGTAATAGCCGTTTTACCTTGTGAGGATATATAAACTGTTTGATTTTTAGCTTCAGCTAGTTTATTGATGATAGTATCCTGTTTTTTGTTTAGATGTCCCTCAACAATGGCTATATAGCCTCTGGTTATGACATATTGATTCCAGTTATGGGTGAGTAATTGATAGAGTTGTTTTGTTTTAACAAACATGAGAATACCTGAAGTATATTGATCGAGGCGATGAACTAAATAGATGTTTTCGTGTTTATTTTTAAGGTATTGTTTTACCATATAATAAGCGGTTTTTTGTTTTTCTTTATTCGTTTCTTCACTTAATAGACCACAAGGTTTATCAATGACTATGATATCTTTATCTTCATAAATAATATCAAAGGGTAATGGTTTTTTAGCTGTATTCACTTCTACTATCTGATCTATCTTTAAAGGATATGATACATGGGTAGTTATTATACCATCAATACTAACATTTTTATATTTTAGAAGATTTTTGATATCATTTTTCTTTTTATGCGTTTTTTCAATCAAAAATGCCATTAAAGGCATTTCTTTATCAACTATATATTTCATTGATCATTTCCTGCATATGAGTAAAAATACATTTTTGCATATTTTCTTTTCCTAATTTTAAGGCAACAGATAATGCCATATCACTAGGTGAAATAGCATAAACATTTTCAAAACCTAAAGCATTTAAAACATCATGATCCTCAACTTTGCCAGCATAAGCAAAAACTGGTTTATGATATTTTTGGGCTATCTTTAAAACACCATAAGGTGTTTTACCATATTGCGTTTGCCTGTCAATCTTGCCTTCGCCAACAATCACCATATCAGCTTCTTGAATAGCCTCCTCTAAATGTGAAACTTCACTCACAACATCAAATCCTGCGCGCAGTTTCGCATGCATAAAAGCCACTAGAGCATAACCTAAACCACCTGCTGCCCCACTGCCTGGAAAATGGCGATAATCCCTGTTTAACAGCTTATCAGCTAATTGGCCATAATTATGCATAGCTTCATCAATAAGTGCTAAATCGGCCGTTTTTAGGCCCTTTTGCGGCCCATAAATATAACTTGCCCCTTGTTTTCCACATAATGGATTTGTAACATCACACACACCTATAATATTAATTTTACTTAGCATAGGAATATCAATATTATTAATTGTATCAATATTCAATAAACCTTGCATAGTTGGTGTCACTTGATGATGATCTTTATCTAAAATTTGTACACCCAATGCTTCTAACATGCCAATACCACCATCATTCGTTGCACTGCCACCTAAGCAAATCATCAATGTTTTAGCATGATTTTTTATCGCAATTTGAATAAGTTCTCCTAATCCATAAGTTGAAGTCTTATAAGGATCTTTTTCTTCCTCTTTTAATAATTCTAAACCACATACTTTTGCACATTCAATAATAGCTATATCATCAACATACCCAATGGGGGCTTTAATCATCTTAAGTAAAGGGCCATGAACATCATAGTACTCCACTTTACCTTGCATAGCGTCCACAAGCGTTTGTAAAGTTCCTTCCCCACCATCTGCTAAGGGTTTTAAAATTGTTTCAATAGAACTATCATATTGAACGATACCACTATGCATCGCTTTAGCGGCTTCACTAGCACTCATGCTTTCTTTAAAAGAATCTGGAGCTACAACTATTTTCATTGAGCCTCCTCCTTATGTTTTTTACCTGAAAGATAAGTTGAAAAATAAAGTTCTACAACATCTACCATAATTTCAATTAACACAATCAGCCATAATGGTAGTGGAATAAATGATAAAGCTAAAATAAAGATGCAAAGTTTAATAAAAATTGAAACAAAATTATTAATAAAACCATGGGTACGTATTTCTCTAGCAATCACAAATGTTTCATAAACACGATCAAGCGAAGCATCTATCAAAACAATATCACTGCTCTCTATAACCTTACTATCAGCCATACCACCGCGAGAAATACCGACATAACTCTTCTGTAATAATTCAATATCTTTAAAACTATCGCCAATATAAACAACTGGTTCATTCGCTTCATCTAATATCTTTAACTTTTCACCTAGGGTTAAATCATTATAAATAGTATATTGATCATCCTCTAAAGCAACAGGACCATCATTAAACACAATAAATGATTTTCCCAGATGTGACAATTTCTTAAACAACGCTAATTCTTCTTCAGTTATTTCAATCCCGTCAAAGCGATCATAAATAATTGTACGCGTGGCATTCAAACAATCCAACCCCATTGATGATTCAACCATAATACCATCCGCAAAAGCTCTAGCCAAACCATCTAAAACCACCAATGAAGACGAATAATCAGTGGCCAAGCCACTAGAAATAATGAGTAAAATAGCCCCAATATGAATATAAGGTGCAAACAATTCATAGTTCACTATTGGTAGTATAACACCAACAAACAAGCCTAATGCAGCAACACAAGGGGTATAATATTTAGAAAATAAGGCAGTATATTTTTCAACCTTGGATTCATATACTGAAGCGATTGAAGCAATCTGCATTAAACGTGTTAAATTCGCACTTTCATAAGTCTTAGTGACTTTAATATAAATGGCATTTTCTCCAATATTGATATCACCACTATTGACAACACTACCTTTTTTGACAACTTCATGATCATAAGAACTGGTATTAGAATAAGTACTAATAATAGATAATCCTTTCTCGACAATACCAGGAATAGGAATAACTTCATTTGGTAAAACTTTAATAACATCATCAATATCAATATCATATAAAGATACTTTCTTTTCTTTATTTTTATAAACTCTAACAACTGTTTCAGGACGCTCAATAGCATCAGTGACATGACTCATTGCTTCTTGCATCATTCTAGTAATAATTAGTGGAGCAAATTGATATATGATAACAGCAATCATCGTTTCAATATAAGCACCACTAATAATACCTAAAATCATACCAGCTAAAACTAATAATGACTCATTTAAATATTTCTTTTGGCGAAACTGATTCCAGGCATTTTGAATAATAGGTAAAGCTATAACCATAATGCATGCAAACCATGATATCGGTGTTAAGAAAGTATCATCACGACTACTAACGATACCTAAAGCACCAAAAAATAAAATAATACCTATTCTAATATAAGTATTTAAAAACCTTTGATTAAATACATCCTGGGAACGAATTGGTTTACGATGTTCCAATATTTCTACGGACGGATTAATTTTCTTCATGATTTTTTTGATAATCTGCAAAGGATTTCTTTGCATTGTACTTAATATCAATAATCTATTTTGCGCATTATATTCAACATCATGAAAACGATCGTCTTTATTTAAGCGATTTACTAAAACTTGGATATCATCTTCAGTAATAATATTTCTGATAATAAAATAATATTCTTTATCAACTGGTTTAGCAAAATCATATTGATAACCAACACCATCAACAATCTCTTTAACAATAAAATTCTTATTAATACCATGAATAACGCCTTTTAAAGCATCAATATCTAAACAATAGAAAGTAATATTGTCTTTGCCAATCTTTATGTGTGAAACTTGTTCTTTCTTATTTAATGCAATACTTAATTGATTTAATTCATCACTTGAATGAATATTTGAAACTTCAAATGTCTTCTTATTCAAACTACCCACCTCTTCTTTGACATCATAACAAATTTTATTCATATTGTCCATGATTTACCAATTTAAAATGCTCCTTAAACTCATCTTCACTGCAGCTTAAAGCATATTCTTCACCGTAAATCTTATAATAATTCGCTTCTTTATCACTTGTACGAATCATACAAGGGTAAACAGTTTTGTAGGCAAAAAGGGTTATTTCTTCTTTGCCTATAATCATTGTCATGGCTTCAATGCAACGACAATAGCAACGTTTTCCTTCATTAGCCATTTTGCCTACACCTCCACTTTTCATTGTAACATTTATCATATGTTGAAACAATCAAAAATAATGATTGCCTAAAACAAAAAAAGCAAGTATGTACTTGCTTTTTCATTAGCCTAATCTGTTATAATATTCAACGATAAGAGCTTCATTAATTTCCTGATTTAATTCTGATCTTTCAGGTAATCTTAATAATTTACCTTCCATTTTTTCACTATCAACTTCAACAAATCCAGGAACATGAGTTCTATCTGCTAAGGCATTTTTAATAACATCTAATGATTTAGATTTTTCTTTAACAGAGATAACATCGCCAACTTTTACATGACAAGATGGGATATCAGTTTTTACACCATTTAATAAGATATGACCATGGTTTACTAATTGTCTTGCTTGTCTTCTTGTAGTTGCAAAACCTAATCGGTAAACAACATTGTCTAATCTTGATTCTAATAGGCAGAAGAAGTTATAACCAGTAACGCCTTCCATCTTGCTTGCTCTTTTAAATGTATTGTGGAATTGTTTTTCATTCACACCATACATATATCTTACTTTTTGCTTTTCAGCTAATTGCAAGCCATATTCTGTTTGTTTCTTTCTCTTTTGACCATGCATACCTGGAGCATATGGTCTTTTTGATAATTCTTTTCCTGTTTCTAATGTAGAAAAACCTAAACGTCTAGATTTTTTCCACTGTGGTCCAGTATAACGTGACATAATTTTCCTCCTATTGTTTTATTTGCATAAAATAATAGTCATAGTTCAATAAAGATGTGTTTATGCTAAGTATTTCCCCTGCAGCTAGGATACTCTACATCCTTATGTCATAAACACAAAAACTTTATCTTCTATGCGCTGCTATCATTTATTGCACTCGTATATTATATCAATTCTATAACGATTGTCAAACATTTTTTCGCTTATGAGGCATCTTTTTCATCCACATAAGCATAGCTTTCATGGGAACATATTCTTAAAACAATATTCTCACCATGATATAAGCACAAATCCTCAAAAACTCCACCATAAACTTTATATTGCGAAAATAATTTTTTCATGGCCGTTTTAATATCTGAAAAAGCATCCATGGAAAAAGTATATACTTCCAATACAGGTCCTATAGTAACTGGTGTTATACGAGTTATTTTTCGTTGTATAAGATATTCATCAGGAATATTTAATTGCACAGGTTTTTTGTTTTCAAATTCAATATATTTTATTGATTGATAAGCATCCATATCCTGATTGAATAATTCATTAAAATATTCTTTCGCTTCTTGTTCACTTTTAAAATAAAATAATTTATGAATTTCATCTTTATAACCATCAATATTCTGATCATAATCATTAAGTCTTTGATGATGCTCATGCATGATTGTATCTAAATATTCCTGTTGCATGTTATTAAATTCTTCTTCACTCATATAATCATTAAAGTATCTGGTTATTGAAAAATGATCGCTCCTAGATTCTACTTCATCTAAAAGTTGTAGTAATTTATTTTTCTTAAGATTTGTCTCAATTAATTTTTCTATTTGTATCACCCCATTTATTTTACACATTATTTATGCAATAAGATAGATTTTTTTAGATAAACGATAATTTAACATATTTTTAACATAAGTTTTTGATTAATGAACAGCCTTATGCTTAAAATAAGCTTGAATATTTTCTTCGTTTAAATGTTCCCCTATCACAATGACTATCTCTTGACCAATAGATATTTCCTGAATAGTAATTTCATTATGTGTAGCATTGAGTTCATACCATTGTTCAGCAATTTGGACAAAGCCCTTTATACGCATAACCTGACCACATGAAGTATCATTTAATATATGATCAGCAACGGCTTTTAATTCATCTATCGACATCTGAACTTGCATAAAATAAAGGGACTGAAAAACATTTTCATCCTGGAATCCCAATTTCAAATAATCTTCTGGTACATAGCCACATTCTAAAATATTTTGATAATCATCATCATTAAAGTCATACCATGGTTTGATGATGATTTCGTTTTTTATTTGGCGTTGACACTTGACATCGATTAATGCTTTATTAATATGTTGAATGGTAGCTCGAATATCTTCATTTGATGCATTCTGGCTACGACTTAAAAGAACACATCCAGCATTGGCCACTTCACTTGCTAAAATATAATCCGATTCTTTAGATAAATGATTATCGAGTTTTGCATCAACTATAGCAATGACATTACCAATTTCATACCAGTTATCTAAAGGTGATTCATATAAGACATCAAAAAATTCATCCACATCATAAATTCCTGATGGTTCTATGAGAATACGATCATAGCCTAACATCCCCATAGCAATAAGCTTGGTCTTAAAACGACGTCGATGACAATCTAGATCACAACCTCCAGCAATCATTTCTAAATCACATTGTTGACCTAATTCATCTCCAAGTAACATCATATCGACATTAACCGCTCCATAATCATTTTCAATGATACCTATTTTCATTCCTTGATTTATTAAATATCGCGCGTATTGCTTTATAAAAGTGGTTTTTCCTGAACCTAAAAAACCAGTAATTAAATCTACCTTAATCATCATGGTGCTCCTTTACTTGACTATTTAAATGATTGTTAATATCAAAAAATATATTATGTAGAATTTGATCGACACTTTCATCTTCATATATGAGTTTTTCTTCAATATTATAGATATAATTATGTGGTTTAAACCATTTTTGAAGTTCTTTGCGACCAAACTCACTATGTTGCGATCTTAAAGAATGGCGTCTAACAGTTTCTTCAAAAGGTAATTCAAAATAATAAGCATAAATATTATCCTGATATAATTCACCAATTCTTGCAAACAATGGTTCATACCATTCATTTCTTAAAATTCCTTCTAATATAACTACATCATTATGTACATATCCAAATTCAACAAGATTGATAAGCATAGCAATGGCTGGACAATCTTTTCCATCTTTAACTCTTAATAATTGACGACGAATGATATCCTGACTAATAAACATAGTATTAGTGCCATAATACTGCTGGAGAATACGAGCAACTGTGGTTTTACCACTACCACTATTACCTCTTAATATAATTATCATAGGTTTAGTCATAACATCATCTCCAGTCGCAATAATTATTATAACACATGAAATATAAAAAATGGTAAACAAAAAGCAGGTGATGAGAATCGAACTCACGTAGTCAGCTTGGAAGGCTGAAGTTCTACCATTGAACTACACCTGCATATGGTGGACCCTGAAGGACTCGAACCTTCGACCGATCGGTTATGAGCCGATAGCTCTAACCAACTGAGCTAAGGGTCCAACAAGGTACATATTAAATTTGGTAGCGGGGAGGGGACTTGAACCCTTGACCTGCCGGGTATGAACCGATTGCTCTAGCCAACTGAGCTACCCCGCCATGATTATGGTGGTTCCGGCCGGAATCGAACCAGCGACACGAGGATTTTCAGTCCTCTGCTCTACCGACTGAGCTACGGAACCATGATTGGCGGTCTGGACGGGACTCGAACCCGCGACCTCCGCCGTGACAGGGCGGCATTCTAACCAACTGAACTACCAGACCAAATGGTTGCGGGGGAAGGATTTGAACCAACGACCTTCGGGTTATGAGCCCGATGAGCTACCAGACTGCTCCACCCCGCGATATAAATTTTTAAAAAATGGCGGAGGTTGAGGGATTCGAACCCCCGCGGGACTTTCATCCCCTGTCGGTTTTCAAGACCGATCCCTTCAGCCGGGCTTGGGTAAACCTCCGCATCAATGGTGGAGCTTAGCGGGATCGAACCGCTGACCTCCTGCGTGCAAAGCAGGCGCTCTCCCAGCTGAGCTAAAGCCCCATAAATGGTCGGGAAGACAGGATTTGAACCTGCGACCCCCTGGTCCCAAACCAGGTGCACTACCAAGCTGTGCTACTTCCCGCTATAAATTTTTAATAAAACAAATGGCGCGCTAGACAGGAATCGAACCCACAACCTCTTGATCCGTAGTCAAGCACTCTATCCAATTGAGCTACTAGCGCATCATCACAGCGCTCAAATATATTACCATATTCATCATGTCTTTTCAAGAACTTTTTAAATTTTTCTAAAAAAGAAATGGTGCCCAAGGCCGGAGTCGAACCGGCACGGATTTTAAGGTCCGCAGGATTTTAAGTCCTGTGCGTCTACCAATTTCGCCACTTGGGCAGATTATGGAGGTTCCAGCCGGACTTGAACCGACGATCGAAGAGTTGCAGTCTTCTGCCTTACCAACTTGGCTATGGAACCATATTTCTCGCTGCTAGATTAGTATATAATATTTTACGAATCAATGCAACACTTTTTTTCATTTTTTGTCTACCTAAAAAGGCTCCTTAAGAAGGAGCCTACTATGATGCTTTTACTTTTGTCCAGTATTCACTAAACAATTCTTTTGTTTCTTGATCCTGATAATTAAAGACTTCATCATTTTCATCAATTCTAATAGCATAAGCACTTATACCTGCAAAATCTGTTTCACTAGCTTCTTGAGCAGCATTCACATTGGCTGTTAAATAGCCAACTGCTAAAGTATTACTTAAAGCATTTTCATCACTAATCATATAATTAATAAACTCATATGCTAATTCCACATCTTCACAATCTTTACTTACCACAAAACCATCGAACCAGTAATTTGTACCTTCTTCAGGCATATAGAAAGCCATGTCTTCATTCTCTGCCATCACTGCTGCAGCATCACCTGAATAGATAACTGCCATCGCCTTTTCACTATTCATCATGGCATCAATAACATCATCCGTAGCATATGTTGGATCCATAGTATTTCTTTGATCAACTAACCAATTATAGGCTTCTTCAATTTCACTTTCATCAGTTGTATTCATAGAATAACCTAAAGCTTTTAAAGCCACCATAAATGAATCTCTTTCTGAATCATACATATAAATATTACCTTTATAAGTAGTATTTCTAAGAATTTCCCAACCATCAGCCAAGTCACTTTCATCCACTTTTGTTGTATCATATAAAATACCAACATTACCACAAAAATAAGGTACCCAATAATCATTATTAGGATCAAAATCCTGATTCAAGATAGAACTATCTAAACTATCAGCATTCGTGATATATGACCAGTCAATAGTAGTAATTAAATCTTCTTTGATCAATCTTTGAATCATATATTCACTTGGTACCATAATATCATAAGAATTACCGCCTAATAATTTCGTATACATAGATTCATTAGAATCATAAGTTTCATAAACAACATCACAATCATATTCATCTTCAAATGCATAAATAACATCCATATCAGCATATTCACCCCAGTTAAAGACTTTTAACGTTCTTCCTGAGCTTGATGAAGATGAACAGCCAGCAATGGTGATAGCCATAACTGATACTAATACTAAATTAACTAATTTTCTCATTGATTTCTCCCTCTCTCTTTTTTAATACAATATATGGAATAAATGTGCCAAGTAACAATAAGACAAATATAACTGCTATAACTATAGTAGATAAAGCATAGATACTTGGATTAATACGTTTAGACATGTTGTAAACAACAATAGAAATATTTTCGACACCATTACCACTAACAAAATAGGAAATAATAAAATCATCAAATGACATCGTAAATGATAATAAGGCTCCTGCTCTAATACCTGGCATAATTTGGGGAATAATAACATATATTAAGGTATAAAGCGGGGTGGCTCCTAAATCCATAGCAGCATCAGCTAAGTTATCATCTAGCTGTTGAATTTTTGGATAGACATTGGTAATGACATATGGTGTACAAAAGGCAATATGTGCTAATAGCATGGTGATATATCCTTTTTCGATTTTTAAAAATGAAAAGAATATCATCAAAGAAATAGCAGTTACAATTTCCGGATTCATAATTGGTAAATTATTAATTTGAATAATAGCTGTTTTAATAATACGTTTTGATTTTGATAAGGCAATGGCTGTAAGTGTTCCTAATACGGTAGCAATAATAGTAGCTAAAATTGCAATGGTCACTGATACATAAATAGCCTGTAATAGCTGTTGATTATTAAATAAGGATTCATACCAACGCAGTGAAAAGCCTTTAAAGTTGGATAGTGATTTCGCATCGTTAAATGAAAAGACACTCATGACAACTAATGGAAAGTATAAAAATATAAGACATAATCCAATAATGAGGATTTTAGGAAATTTTCTATTTTTTTTCATATTTATCTCCCTTCATCATCACTAGAAATATTAGTGCGTTTTTCTATTCTATAAAGACAAGCCATCATGATAATAACAATCACAGCTAAAATCATAGAAACAGCACTACCAAAATGCCAATTACCAACAGTAATAAATTGATTTTCAATAAAATTACCAATTAATGAATATTGTCCTCCCCCTAACATCTTTGGAATAACAAATTCACTAATAGCTGGTAAAAAGACCATAATGATACCTGTTAATACACCACTTAAAGATAATGGAAACGTAACTTTAAAGAACGATTGCACGCGCGATGCGCCTAAATCCATTGAAGCTTCGACTAAAGAAGGATCCATACTTGTTAAAGAGGTATGAATAGGTAGTATCATAAATGGTAAGAAACAATAGACCATACCAATAATAACGGCAAAATCGGTATACATCATGGATATAGATTCGAAACCTAAGAAATTCAAGAATGTATTGATAAGACCATTATTAGATAAGATACTTGACCAGGCATAAATACGCATCAGTAAGTTTATCCAGGTTGGAATGGTTATTAATAGTATGAGTATATTTTGGGTTGGTTCTTTACATTTAGCAATCATATAGGCAACAGGATAGCCTATTAAAAAACATATGAGCGTGGTGATAATACCTAAGATTAATGATTTAATAAGTACAGATATAAATATTGGATCAAAGAATTTAAAGAAATTTTCTAAAGTAAATTCAAATGTTGTAATTTCCGTACCTTTAGCAGTAATAGCATAAAATAAGATAAGTAACATTGGTATCACAGTTAAAACAAACAGCCATAAGCAATATGGTGTTACTAATTTACGATATTGTCTCATTAGTAGGTTCCCATCTTATCCATGACATGAATATCTTCAGGCCAAAAATCTAAATTCACTTTTTTACCAATTTCACTTAAATCTGTTGTATGAACTTTATAACTGCGATCTTTTGTTTGTACCATAATTTCATAGTGCACACCTTTAAAGATGATAGAAGATACAACACCTTCAATCTTTCCTTGACCAACCTTAACAATATCCAAATCCTCTGGTCTAATCACAATATCTATATCCTGACCTTCATCAAACCCTTTATCCACACAAACAAACTGTTGGCCATCAAATTCCACCAGTAAGTCTTTAACAAACTTACCTTCAATAATATTCGATTCACCAATAAATTGCGCTACAAAGCGATTTTCAGGCTCATTATAGATATCTAGAGGTGATCCAATCTGTTGAATCATACCATCATTCATAACCACAATCGTATCAGACATCGTTAAAGCTTCTTCTTGATCATGCGTAACATAAACAAAGGTTATACCTACTTCTTTTTGAATATTCTTTAATTCAATCTGCATCGCTTTCCTTAGCTTTAAATCCAATGCTCCTAAAGGCTCATCCAATAATAAAACTTTAGGTTCATTCACTAATGCTCTAGCAATCGCTACACGTTGTTGTTGACCACCTGATAATTGTGATATCTTACGATGCTCAAAGCCCTGCAAACCAACTAATTCTAAAATATTAGTGACTTTTGTATTAATCACATCTTTCTTTAATTTTTTTACATTTAAGCCAAAAGCAATATTATCAAAAACATCTAAATGTGGAAATAAAGCATATTTTTGAAATACAGTATTCACTTCTCTTTTATAGGGTGGTAAAGATGAAATATCTTTACCATCAAATAACACTTCACCTGAACTGGCATCTTCAAAGCCACCTATGATTCTAAGCGTCGTTGTTTTACCACACCCACTCGGTCCAAGTAAAGTAATAAATTCATTTTCATAAATATCCAAATGGATCCCCTTAAGCACAACCTGACCATCAAACTCTTTTGTTAAGTTATCAAGCTCAATTAACTTTTTCATACAAACCTCCCTAAAAAATCGGTGGTGTCGCTACCCATATGATTTTCGCAATCCCTTCATAAGGATTTTCCAAATAATGAGCACGATCCCCCTTAAAATAAAAAGTCTCGCCTTTCTTCATGACAAATTCCTTTTGTCCATAATGAAACTTAATGCGGCCACTTACAACAAAACCAAATTCTTCGCCTTCATGAGGTTGAATCATCATTGAACTTTTACCCTTATCAAGTTCAATATAAATTGGTTCCATTTTATTTTTCTGAGCATTTGGAACAATATAAGAAATCATGAAATCATCCTGATCATTAATAAAATAATCATCTTTTTTAAAAACAATCTGCTCTTCTGGTGTTTCATTAAAAAATTCTGGTAAGGATGTTCCCAACGCTTCCAGAATATCTTCTAATGTAGCAATAGAAGGCGATGTGAGATTTCGTTCAACTTGAGATAAAAAACCCTTGGTTAGTTCACTACGGTTTGCGAGTTCTTCTAATGTCAACTGATTGGCAATCCTTAAGCGTTTGATTTTTCCTCCTATGTTCATTCTCTCTGCCTCCCCTTTTGTTTAGTAATATGAAACTTTTCATTTCATTTTTTAAACAAGCACCATTATACATGTTTTTCTATAAAATGCAATAGCTTTTAAACAATTTGTTTAATTTTACTAAACTTTTTATTGAAATATAAAATCACTTCTTCTAAAGCAATGAATGTTGAAATAGATTGTATCCCAAATTGCATAACTCATTTTATGATTAATTCAATAACATTGATAAATAAAAAATGGTACAGAACACATAAAAGTATCCTGTATCATATAACTTTAATCTTCATTTTTTGATAATTCTTCGAGTATTTTTGGTTTTAATTCATCAGATATGCCATTCATAGTCATAGCTTTATCAATAGACCATCCTGTATTAATTACCAAATTTTTAACATTATTAACAGTTGTTTCAAAAATACCTTCAATTTTACCTTCAGTTTTACCTATAATTTTGCCATAATTAACTAAATCTTCTGACATCGTTTTCATATTGTAATATTCTCCTTTAACTTCATAATCGATAAAATCAAACAAATTCATATCTTCACTAATACTTGCCATCACAAATATCAGTGCTTTAGGTTGCTTATCAAGCGTTTCTAGATATTCTCTAGCCGCTTTTCTATCCTTGATGTATATTTGATACCATGTTACCAAAATCTTCATCTCAGATGTTTTAAAAAGATTAATATCAACTGTTGATACATTTAATACTTGATTGATAGTATTATCAAAACCATTTTGAATAGATTCAGGTACATGATATTCCTCACATAATGTCTCACTTTCCCAATATGTAGTAGAAAATGTAATAGTCATCGTTTGAACCAAATATCGCTTCTTCGCTTCATCTAGAATACGATAATATGAACCAGCGTCATACATTTTTAATCTCATACGCATATCTAAATTTTTTTCGGTTTCAATTTCCAATCCTTGATAATATGTATAAATGGATCCATCAGAATTAACATAATCAATCAATTTAAAAATATCTCTTCTTCTTTCATGTGATTCATTTTCTTTTTCATCAATAAACGTCGCAATAGTATCTACAGATAAAACAAGCTCACCAGTCAATGTTTTCATACCATTAAAATACTGTGCTTCAATTATATCTACAAAGATATCAGGAATTGAAAAAAATAAAATTTCTACATCATTTTTGCGAAGACTGAAAGACTTCTTTCTACTCTTTCTAGCATAATCAATAATTTCTACATTAGAATCTTTATTCATTCATGACCTCCTTTGAGGCCAATACTATTTATATTATTATAATAACATATTGCAATTTAATAGTAAAGCCTCTTTTCAATATAATTAGGGAGATGCAAAAAAGCGCTGATTATTATCAACGCTAAGTTTTTATTCTATTGAAAAACAAACATCTATAAATCAAATAACTACTACATCATTCATACCATTTCAATCACCCCATTACATAAGCACAAAAAAAGGATATTTGTCTTTCTACAAAATAATCCCCCTTACTTATATATATACGCATAAAATTCCAAAATTTCTTTTTTGAAATAAAATTTTCAAAATATGAAAAAAGAACGTCCTAAGACGTTCTACATAATCATATCTTCTAATGCTTCATAAGGCATAAAACCAAGTTGTCTATTGAATGGTTGACCATCTTTAAAAGCAATGAGTGTAGGAATTGATTGTACACCAAATTGCATAGCTAATGATGGTTCTTCATCAACATTGATTTTTACGACTTGTACTTCACTATGTTCACTTGCTAACTTTTCGACAGATGGTGCAAGCATTTTACAAGGTCCACACCAATCAGCATAAAAGTCTACAAATACAAGTTTATGACTATGAATAACGTTATCAAATTCGTTTGTTTTTACATGTATAATTTCTGCCATTTTGTTCATCCTTTCTTTTACATTTGTAGTCTATCATAAAGAATATCAATTGACAAATCATTTGCTTTATTTTAGCTCATCTTTGATGGCTAATAAGGCTGCAAATGGTGAGTCTTCAATGTCTTGAGTGTTTTGATTTTGTTGTTTAAGATATTTTTTGACATCGATTTTATTAGCCGTGTTTTGGCGAACTTGCTTGTCTTTTTTGAATTGTTTCATGGAAATACGATAGCCACATGTTTTACATACAAACATTTGTTTGTCATCTTTACCGACAAGTTCTAGTTTTTTATGACAGTTGGGGCATCTGGCATTGGTTATAAGAGATACATTTTCTTTATAGTTGCATTCTCTTGATGAACATACCAAACGTTTGCCTTTTTTACCATTGACTTCTAATAAGTAGTTACCACATTTTGGACATTTTTTATGGGTCATATTATCATGTCTAAAGGTTCCCTGGCTTTGATTGATTTCTTTAATGAGTTTAATTGTATAAGCTTTGATTTCGTTGATAAAGTCATTGAAATGTTTCTTTTTATGAGCAATTAATGATAAATCCTGTTCCCATTTGGCTGTTAATTCAGGTGATTTGAGATCATCAGGGACAAGGTTTAATAATTGTCTACCTTTATGAGTGATATGAATATCCTGGCCATGTTTTTCTATGAGGTAGCTATTAAATAATTTATCAATGATATCAGCTCTGGTTGCTACAGTTCCTAATCCTCCTGTTTCGATAAGGGTTCTGTTTAAAGCTTTGTCGCCTTGCATATAACGGGTTGGATTTTCCATGGCTGATAAAAGTGAAGCTTCATTAAAATAAGCAGGCGGATTTGTTTGACCAGTTATTTTGTTTAAAGAAGTAACAGAAAGCTTTTGATGTGTTTTATAGAGTGGTAAGGTATTTTCTTGATCATTTTTATATAATTCCTGAAAGCCTAGATGGGTAATGGATATACCTTGTAGTTTAAAGTGATAAGAATCAATAGTAGCAGTTATGGTTGTACTATCATATTGATAATCATCCATTAATACACTTAAAAATCTTTTTAATACCAAATCATAGATTTTTCTTTCACCATCATTGAATTGTCCAAAGTAAGGAGATTCTTCTGTAGGTATGATAGCATGGTGATCGCTGACTTTACTATTATTGACATAATGTTTCTTTTTTATAATTGGTTTTGATAAGATATCATTGATAATAGCATCATAATTACCACCAAGTGATGCTTGGAGTCTTTCTTTAATAGTAGGGACGATATCATCGGTTAGATAACGTGAATCTGTTCTTGGATAGGTTAAGACTTTATGATATTCATATAAAGATTGCATGATATCTAATGTTTGGGAGGCACTATAGCCATATATTTTATTGGCATCTCTTTGTAGTTCTGTTAGATCATAGAGTAATGATGGTTGTTTTTTCTTATGGGTGGTTTTGATATCGATGATTTCTAATGATTTGTTTTTGATTTTAGAAATGATATCGTCAATGATTTTTTCATTGAAGAGATAGGTTTCGTTTTTATTGGTGGTATAAGTCCATTTTTGATTGTCAGCTAATATTTGTATACCATAATGATTTTTCGGTTTAAAGTTACGTATTTTGTCTTCTTGCATGGCTATCATGGCTAAAGTCGGTGTTTGTACACGACCACAAGAAAGTTGGGCATTATACTTGCATGTTAAAGCACGTGAGGCATTGATACCAACTAACCAATCAGCAACTGAGCGGCTATAAGCGCTGTAAAACAGGGCATCATAATTTTCGGCATCTTGTAAATGCTGAAAACCTTCTTTAATGGCTTTATCGGTTACTGAAGATATCCATAGACGTTTCATTGGTTTTTTATCGTGGCTTTTATAGATAATCCAGCGTGCTACTAATTCCCCTTCTCTACCTGCATCAGTGGCGATGACAATGTCTTTGACATCTTTTCTTTCTAATTGTTTTTTGACATTATTGTATTGATGACTTGTTTGTTTAATGACTACTGTTTTCATTTTATCAGGCATAATGGGTAAGTCTTCTAATTTCCAGTTTTGATATTTTTTATCATATTGTTCAGGATCAGCTAAAGTAACCAAATGGCCTAATGCCCATGTAACAATATATTGTTTTCCTTCTAAACCACCACTGATATTCTTTGTACAATGGAGGACTCTGGCAATATCTTTACCAACTGATGGTTTTTCTGCTAAAACTAAAGTCATCATGATTTCACCTCTTTCTTAGTCTATCATAAAACAGATAAAAGAAAAAGGGCTAAGCCCTTAATCCATTTCAATAGCACCAGTATATAACTGATAATATTTTCCTTTTTGTTTTATTAATGTTTCATGGTTACCTCTTTCAATAATATGACCTAATTCTAGAACCATGATACAATCACTATTCTTAATTGTTGATAATCTATGGGCAATAACTAAAGTTGTTCGACCTTCCATTAATTTATCCATACCATCTTGTACTAATTTTTCCGTACGAGAGTCGATTGATGAAGTAGCTTCATCCAATATTAATGCTGGTGGATTAGCTACGGCAGCTCTAGCAATCGCTAATAACTGTTTTTGACCTTGTGATAAGTTAGAGCCATCACCAGAAAGCATAGTATCATATTTATGAGGTAAATGCTGAATGAATGAATCCGCATTCGCTAGTTTAGCAGCTTCGATACATTCTTCATCTGTGGCATCCAAACGACCATAACGGATATTATCCATAACTGTTCCCGTAAATAAGTGTGTATCCTGTAAAACGACACCTAATGATCTTCTTAAATCATTCTTTTTAATAAGTTGGATATCAATACCATCATAAGTAATCATACCACTTTCTATATCATAGAAACGATTTATCAAATTGGTGATTGTGGTTTTACCAGCCCCTGTAGCTCCTACAAAGGCAATCTTTTCACCAGGATTAGCAACTACATCAATGTCATGTAAAACAATCTTACCAGGCACATAGCCAAAGTTAACACCATCTAATCTTAAATCACCTTTCATCGCTACAAGTTCAACGGAACCATCTTGACGAGGATGACGCCAAGCCCAATGTCCAGTTCTCTTGTTAGTTTCAAACATATTGCCTTCTTCATCAAAATCAACACGACATAATGTAACAATACCTTGATCATCTTCACTTTCTTGATCCAATAAATCAAACATACGTTTTGCCCCAGCTTGTGCCATAGCCACTGAGTTAATTTGTTGTGAGATTTGACCAATAGGATGGTTGAAACTCTTATTTAAAGTCAAGAACGAAACCAAAGTACCAACCGTTAAAGTAATACTACCGTTTAAGGCTAAGGCAGCACCAATTAATGCACATAAGATATAAGACATATTACCAATTTGGACAGTCACAGGCATTAAGACATTACCATATCTATTAGCTAAAAAGGCACTTTCTCTTAATTCTTCATTAATCTTTCTAAAACCTTCAATAGCTTTATCTTCATGATTGAATACTTTAACAACCTTCTGACCAGAAATCATTTCTTCAATATAGGCATTTTCCTTACCTAAAGCAACTTGTTGCTTAATAAAGTTTTTACTAGCTAGTCCACCAAGTTTACTAGCAACCACAATCATAACCACTATCATTGCTAAACTAATACCAGTTAATGGTAAGCTTAAAGTACACATTGATACAAATGTAACAATAATAGTAACAGAACTATTCACTAATTGAGGAATAGATTGACTAATAACCTGTCTTAAGGTATCAATATCATTGGTATAAACTGACATGATATCACCATGGGCATTTCTATCAAAATAACCTATTGGTAAAGATTCCATATGATCAAATAGATCATTACGCATACCTTGTAAGAAACCTTGCGTAACAGAAACCATAATTCTATTATAAGAATAAGCGCAAAGAACACCTACACCATAAAATGCTGCAACTCTCGTCATAGCTTTCATCAAGCCGCTAAAATCAGGATTAGCAGTTCCTAGCATTGGAAGAATATAATCATCAATAAGTGTTTGCATGAACAATGTACCTTGAACCGTCGCTAAAGCATTAATAAGGATACAGATACATACAATAATTAAATGCCAATGATAACGTTTAAATAATAACTTCAATAAACGCATTAATACGCCTTCTTGTTTTTTCATGCTTATTCCTCCTTTCCTTTCGCTTGTGTTTCATAAATTGAACGATAAATTTCATTTGTTTCCATCAATTTATCATGGGTGTCAAAACCATTGACAACACCGTCATCTAAAACTAATATTCTATCAGCATTTTGAACAGAAGAAACTCTTTGAGAAATAATAATTTTTGTGGTATTAGGAATACGTTCCTCAAAAGATTTTTGAATAGAAGCATCAGTGGCTGTATCAACAGCACTGGTAGAATCATCCAATATCAAAATCTTAGGATTTTTAAGCAAGGCTCTGGCAATACATAATCTTTGTTTTTGACCACCGGATACATTAGTACCACCTTGGGCAATCATAGTGTTATAGCCATCAGGGAATCTTTCCACAAACTCATCTGCGCAAGCTAATCGACAAGCTTCCTGACACTCTTCTAATGTTGCATTTTCGTTACCCCAGCGTAAGTTATCTAAAATAGTACCACTAAATAAGACATTCTTTTGTAATACAACAGACACTTCATCTCTCAGTAATTCTAGATCATATTTACGGACATCTTCACCACCAACATAAACAGATCCTGTATCGACATCATAAAGACGGCTAATCAGATTAACTAAACTTGATTTAGCTGAACCAGTACCACCGATAATACCAATGGTTTCACCACTCTTAATATGCAAATCCACGTCTCTTAATACCGGTGTTCCATCACCATGTGTATAAGAAAAATCAACATGATTAAAATCAATAGAACCATCTTTTACTTCCGTTAATGCTCCTTCAGGAGATGTTAAATCAGAAGTTTCATTCAATACTTCACTAATACGTCTACCAGATGCAATAGACATAGTAATCATAACAAATACCATTGATAACATCATTAATGACATCAAAATATTCATAACATAACTAAATAAACTTGTTAATTGTCCAGTCGTTAAATTACCAGCCACAATATCGTGTGCCCCTAACCATGAAAGCATCAAAATACACGCATCAACACTTAAAATCATCGCAGGGTTATTAAAAGCTAAAACACTTTCAGCTTTTACAAACAATTTACGAATATTCTCTGAAGCATTTCTAAATTTCTCTTTTTCATAATCTTCTCTAACAAAAGACTTAACAACACGAATACCAACAACGTTTTCTTCAACACTCTCATTTAAATCATCATATTTAGGAAATACATCATTAAAGTATTTTGTCGCAAAATACATAATTGTGCCTAAAACAATAACTAAGAAAATAATCGCTACCACAAATATCATACTTAAATCAGGACTAATCATAAATGCCATAAATAAGGCACAAATCATATTCAATGGTGAACGAATACAAGTACGAATAAGCATCTGATAAGCATTCTGAACATTGGT
This sequence comes from Erysipelotrichaceae bacterium, assembly GCA_021201655.1. GTDB lineage: Bacteria > Bacillota_I > Bacilli_A > Erysipelotrichales > Coprobacillaceae > JAJQDJ01. Next base: position 46,951 of record JAJQEL010000114.1, read on the forward strand.
AACATCAGTCGTCATACGCGTAACTAAACCTGCAGTTGAATATTTATCAATATTAGAAAATGAAAATGTTTGAATATTAGTATACTCAGCATCTCTTAAATTAGCTGCAAAACCACTTGATGCCATGGCTGCATAATTTCCTGCAAAGAAACCACAAGTTAAAGTACCTATTGCAATCACAAACATAATAGCCCCATACATGATAACCTTATTCATATCACCTGCTTGAATACCATCATCAATCAAATAAGCCATTAACATTGGTATAATAATTTCCAACACAACTTCAATGGATGCAAACATCATTGTCAACAATGTAGCTTTTTTGTATTGTTTTATTTGTTTATACAGAGTTTTTAACATATTTCTTTCCTTTCTTTATCATATTTTGTAACCATCTCTATTCAAGATCCTTTTTAACGTTTTCTATTAATTTATCACTGATTATCATAAAAGCCTCTATTTCTTCTATCGTTAAACCATCAATAAATTTATGATGAAGCATTTTCATACTTTGTGAAAATTTACGATTATATTCACGACTTTGATCCGTTAATATAATCTTTTTAAGTCTCGCATCATGTTCTACGGGAACACGTTCAATCATACCTTTTTGACTCATGAGTTTTAACATTTCTGAAGTTGTAGAACGATTAATAGAAAACTCTTTTTCAATGTCTTTTTGAAAAGTATCAAGAGAATTATCTTCTCTATCCTGTAAATAGCCAATAATCCATGTATGCATCAAAGTTGCCTTATCAGGCCTTTGTCCCATAGATTTATCCATAGCTCTTTTCATCAGATTATTTAATATCTTTATTCTTTGTTCAATGGGATCACAATACATCCGATCACACTCCTTTTAGTTCGGCTACGAACTAAATTCTATCACAGTTATATATAGTTGTAAAGAGGAAAATAGAAAACTATAAAAAATATTCTGGTATAATCTCTTTTATATCTTCTAAGAATTCTTCATTATCATTATTGATAATCCATTGATTATTGATCATTTGTTTACTGATAAGTTTTAAGTTTTGAATCACTTCATATCCTGATATATAACTTTTACATTTATCATCGATACGCTGATACATCATAAATGATAGATAATTGATAAACAACATGCCTGCATGTTGTTTATCATGTAGATAGGATACATTCTTATTCAATATATCATGAAATACATCGATAAGATCATCCGCCATTTTCTTGTCCATATATATTTTATATAATTCTAATGGCTCTTCTAATGTATTCGTACGTAAAGTTAGTAATAACTTTACGCCATCTTTAATCATAATGTTGGAATCATCATAAATATAGAGTTTATCATTATCTAATGAAAGCATTGCATAATAGATAGATTTATCATGATAGATAAAATAGTGATCATGATTGATGGTTATATTTTTATAACAAGGCATGATATAAGGTATAGGATAAGTATCATTACCAATCAATATAACATCATAAGGTATTTCTTTGAGGCCATTGGTGATAATATCATCAATGGATGTATCTTTATGACATAAACGAAAATAAGCTAATGATTGGTGATGAAAGCAATAAAGAACATCAAGCATTGTATTATTAAGATTATATTTATCTAAGAATATGAAATAGTTATCATCTTTCATATAGGTACGCATAAAGCGATACGACGATAGTCTATCATAGCTAAGACGTTGCAGTAAGTCTTCTATTGATGACGAAGAGAAATCTAAGCGTGGATAGGTTATATAGTCATAAGATTTTCGATAGATAGAAAACATATCATCAAGCGAAGCTTGATGAATGAGCACCTCTTTAGCAAGCACATATATCATTAAGGCATCATCATGAAAATAGGCTTTAAGACTATATAAGATATCCTGACAAAGGATATCTATAAGATGTGAGGCTCTATATTCATGACGAGCTGACAAAGTATTGAGTTTGGTTTTATTTTTAGCAGGTATGATACCATCTTGAGTTATTTGTCCTAAACATGTACCAGCAACTTCAATAGGTATATGATCAACGTTATCATAAAAGATACGTGTTTCATAAAGATAATACTTGCTTCCTCTTCTTTTAATCATACAGCCTTCCCTACACTGTTTTTCCACCCATTCTGGATACATAGCGACCTCCCACATCGATAATTTCCTAACTCCATTATAATCTATTTACAAGAGTTAGAAAATAGGTAAGAAAGGATTTCTTCAGGTTTTTGAATGCATTGTACATATAAAATAGCATTATTTAAATCATCAAAGCTAGCATATTCTATGTATTGTTCTAATTCCATTGATATTTCATGAAATTTACTTATCAATAGTTTCTTTAATGTTTCAGCTAACATCTTTGTACAATAAGAATAAGTTTCAATTCTTATCCTTTCCTTTTCTACATAAAATGCTTTATTTTGTGCATCCTCTAAAAATTCTTCAA
>JAJQEL010000114.1:49486-54133 GCA_021201655.1 Erysipelotrichaceae bacterium
GCATCCTCTAAAAATTCTTCAAATTTGTTGTTACCATTTGCCAAATAATCATCATGCATTTTGATCAGCTCCTTTATCTCTTTATCGGGTTCCATATATGGATACGGATAATCATTTTTTAACAGATACCAGAATTGTTCTGTGAATGTTAATGTTTCTTTACCTTCTAGGTAATTTTCTAAATATACCATGGTATATAGTGTAGATGTAAGAACATCACCATCATAACGTACATTACTGCTATCTATTATAGCATTAATATTCACGTTATGCAATTTATTTTCAAATTGGAGTAAACTTTTGCGTCTGTTACTGTTTTATTGTCATTGTACTATAAACAGAGATATCTAATGCGTTCTTTATTGATGAATGACCTAATATTTCACTTAAGTTTTTAGATCAATGTTACATAGAATGCATCTTGTAACAAAAGTATGTCTTAATACACGAAAATGGGTATCATTGATATATTGAGTTCATTTATGATCTTTTTAAAATAGAATTGATAAGTTCTAGAATCTTAATATTAATTTCACCAGTTCTATCATTCATATAATTAATTATTATTTTTACAATATGTTATAATGCTATTGAAATAAAAACCTAAATCATAGAAAGGATACAAAATGAGCAAAATTAATCAAATACAAAAAGCAATTATAGAATTAGAAGGCGGAGCATTTCAAAAACTTTTTGACGACTATTTAATTCGTAAATATAATTATAATAATTTTCATCCCTTAGGAGTTCAAGAAGGAACAAACAAAACTACTAAAGGTATACCTGATTCATATGCTATTACTGAAGATGGTCAATATATTCTTATTATGTACGGATCAGTTAAGAAAGATGCATATAACAAATTAAAAAAAGATATTTTATCTTGTTACAATGAAGCTATTTCAGTTATTGATAAAAGCAGGATCCATAAAATAATTGCTGGACATATATCAACCAATATTACGATTGAACAATCAGAAAAATTAAAAAACTTGATATCTGATGTTGATGTTAAATTAATTGGTTTAGACCAATTATCTCACGACTTATATGCTAATTATCCCTTCGTTATTAAAGATCATCTAAACATCAATATTGATACAAATCAAATTTTTTCTATAGAACAGTTTATTAAAACACATGATTTTTCTCAAACAAATGCACCTTTAAATATGGACTTCTTTTATAGAGAAACAGAAATAAAAAAATTAGAAATTATGATTAAATCACCAAAAGTCACAATTGTTACTGGTAATCCTGGTGTTGGGAAAACCAGATTGGTACTGGAAACTTGTAAAAAATTTGAAAATAATGGTTGGTCTATACTATGTATACGAAGTAATGGATAATCTATTTATGATGATTTACACTACTATATGTCCCAAGAAGGAAAATATATTGTATTTATCGATGATGTTGACCAAATATACAACTTAAAAGCTATTTTGAGTTATATTTCTAGTTTATCACCTAATTATGAAGTAAAATTAATTTTCACAATAAGAAACTATGCAATGAGTATTTCTAATATACTTTCAACTATTTATAAATATTCAGAATATAAGATATTTAATTTAAATGAGTTTAAAAATGATGAAATAGAAAATATTCTAAAAGAAAATCTAAATATTTATAACTATGAATATTTGGATCAAATTACAAATATTGCAAAAGGAAATATTAGATTAGCAATCTTAGCAGGAAATTTATTAAAGAGTGAAGGATATATAGCTTTAAAAGATTCTTCTGATTTATTTATTCATTATTATAGTAATATGTTAAATAATGTATTATCCAAAGATGAAATAATTGTTATATTTGTTATTGCCTTTTTAAATACTGTAGAACTTAAAAATTGTAATAAATATCAAAAGATTTTAGAATTAGTTGATATCAATATAAAAGAATTTATTGAAATTACTAAAGAATTAAATAGCGAAGAAATAATAGATATTTACATGGGCAATGTTGCTAAAATATATGATCAAAGTTTTAGTGATTATATCTTATATTATGTATTGATTGAGAAAAAATTAATTAATCTTTCAGATTTAATACAAATTAGTATGATTCATTTTAAAAAGAAAATCTCTTATGCTATAAATACAATCGTTACTCTATTTAATTCTGATGATACTAAAAATTTTATTAGACCAATAGTTAACAAATGCTGGAATAACGCTGATGAAAAGCTACAATATGAATATCTTAAAGCTTTTTATCGTTTCAATCTTGATAGAACATTATACTTATTACAAAAGAAAATAGAAAAGAATGAATATAATCTTGATGATACAGAAATCAATATTTTATTAAGTTTAAAATATACCAATCATTATATAGATGCCTTACAACTATTAATAAGATATTTAAATCTTCATCCTGATATAAGAACAAATTCTATTTCAAATTATGCTTTGTCATTATCATTTGATCAATATTCTTATAAATATAATTATAAAATAGAATATCAAATAATAGATCAATTATGGAATTTTTCAAATAATGGTAATAATGTTGCAGCAACTACCCTTCTGCTTGAAACATGTAAATGTATGCTCAATTGTCATTTTGATGTTAATGAATTTAATTACGATAATACATTTTCTTTTGTTACATTTAATTTGTCGTTATCACCTGCTATTGAAAAGTTACGTCATCATATATGGGAAATACTATCAATATTGTATAATAATGAAATTTATAAAAATAAAATCATAGATATAATTATTAGTAACCATATCAGTAAATTAGATAGTAAAGAGCAACAAATAAAATTTTTAAATTTTGATTTGCAATGTATAGAAGAACATTTTTACAATCAAATGCAGACTTTATCATTAAAAGATTTTGAAATACTCCATATCTTATATAAACAAGCTAAAAGATTGAATCTAGAAAATCATTCTGTATTTAAAAAAATGAAAGATAATAATGAATTTACATTATATCAAGAACTCGTAAAAGACTATCCTGATGATAAAATTTTTCATAGAAGCAAAGAACGTGTTAGCTATTTTAAAACAATATTTGAAAATTATGATGGAAACAATTTTTTAGATTTGTTTAAATTACTAAAAAAATGTGAAACTAATAATGATCATAATAAAGGATATTTACTGACAAGTTTAGAAGTTATTTTCTCTTTATTTGAGAATCAACCTCAATTATACTTCAATGTTATTGATTGTTATTTGAGTTGTGGTGCTCCATACACCAATAGTAATGATTCTTATAATATCATTAACAAATTACTAGGTGATTTTGCTTTCAATAGTATTAAAAAACTGGTCTATCATTATGAATTTTCTTATAAACATATTTGGATATGTAACCTTTGGGAATTAATGCCAGAACATCTAATAGATGATAATGCTATACAAGAATTACTTAATTTTGTAGATAATGAAACGAAGGATAATAATCCATATATTCCTAACATACTTTATTTAGAAAAATATCAAAATATTGATCCATCTTTTATAGTTAAGATATCAAATATTCTTATCAATAACTCCAAAATAAATCCAAACATGATAACAAGTTATTTACATCATTGTTATGATGAAGAAGCTGATAATCTAATTTTTAAACTATACGATAATAACTTAGATATATTTGAACAAATATATCTGATTACTATTAAAGATTATTATGATTATGATGGTAAATTATTTGCAAAACTATTAAAAAAGGATTCTTCATTTTGCGATAAATTTTATAATGATTTATGCGAGAATGATTATAAAACACCACATGCTGATATATTCTTTAACATAATATGGGAACAGGATAATTATAAAGAATATATCAATAATGCTTTTAAGAAAATTATAGGTAACTCAATTACAATATTAAATATTTCAGGCGCAGAGACAATATTTATTAATAATCATGATACTTCAAAATTAGCAAAAAATCATAAAAAGCTATGGATTAATGAATATATAAAACAAAATATAACTAATCCTAAGAATATTAACTTGATTTTTGATGTAATCGCTACATATCAAGCAAAAGATAAAAAGGAACATATATTAAATCTTGTTAAATACACTAAAGATATTGAAATATTTAAAGGTATACAATTTTTTCCAATAGAGGAGGGATTTATGGGAAGCGAAGTTCCAATAATTAATGAGAAAATAGAATTTTTAGAAGATTTGATAAATTCGCTAAATGGTTTAGATTACATAGAGCATAGAGAATATCTTAACAACAAAATAGAAGCATTGCATAAATATAAGAATGATGTAGAAGTAAGAGAATTTGTTGAAAGGAATAATCAATGGTAAAAATAGTAATATTGATATTTACTTTTCTTTAATATGTGAAAAACATTATATTTGAAAATCAATGAGGAGTATTTAGTATATGAACAAAAAAATAAAAAGTGACTATAAATTCATAATTATTATCATTATATTTTGCGTATCTATAATTTTAATCGGTTTTTACATATATGATAAGGATTATATAAATTCGAGCCAATTATCCTTTCTTGGATCTATAATAGGTGGGGCTTTAACATTATGTGGAGTTTGGTGGACAATAAATAATAACGAAAAAAATAGAAAAGAGGAATTGATTCAGGTTCTTACTCGACAATGGGTAATTGAACCAGTTAGCAGTGCATGAAAATGCACT
>JAJQEL010000025.1:0-30761 GCA_021201655.1 Erysipelotrichaceae bacterium
ATAGCAAATCATTTTAATTATTTAAATTGTCTACTTGACAAAATCACTTCAGAATAATTCGTTTTTTTTGTTATAAAAGTATATATTATTAGTGAAAAAATAATCATTTTGTGCAATAATATGGATGCTTTTTGCATTAATTAAATGAAAGGGGATTTTATGCATATGGAAAATAAAGAATTAGATCAATTAATTCTACAAATTCCCCATGATGATAGTGCTTTTGATAACTTATATGAACAAACTAAAACCATTGTTTTTGCTTATATTATGAGTATTGTCAAAAACTATGATGAAAGTAGCGATATATTACAGGAAGTATATATTAAAATCTTCTTAGCAGCTAAAAATTATTCATCCATGAAAAAACCATTAGCATGGATTTATACCATTGCTAGAAATGAATGCTATATGCATTTAAGAAGAAAGAAAATCAATCAGGAATACGATGATAATTTGTCTATACCGCAAAATATTGATATGGATAGTCAAATGATCCTCCAACAACTCTTTGAAGTCTTAAATGACATTGAACGACAAGTCATTATCATGCATTCATTATGGGGCTTTAAGCATCATGAAATAGCAAGCTATTTAGATATTCCTATTTCCACATCATTATCTCATTATCGTAGAGGAATGAAAAAATTAAAAAAGGCAGGAGGCGACATGTATGACAAAATTATATGATGCATTTTCTAAGATTACACCTGATAACTTAGATGCAATCCATGAAGAATTACAATATAGAGATGAAAACATTGTCATTGAAATGCCAAAGCGTAAAAAAAGACGCGTTGCACCAATGATAGTTGCTTTATTAGCCGTGATTCTTGTTGTATGTACAGTCACATTTTTCCCTTCATCGTCGTCTACAACTATTATGGCTAAAGTCGATATTGATGTGAATCCAAGTATTGAATTCAGTATTGATGAAAACAACAAGATTGTTGAAGCAATTGCTAATAATGAAGATGGCGAAAATATCCTTGGTGATATGGATTTTACAGGTAGCGATATAGAAGTAGGCATCAATGCTATTATTGGTTCCATGCTTATGCAAGGCTATATTGATGAATTAAAGAATTCGTTATTGATTTCTGTTATTGGTGATGATGAAGAAGTGAATGAACAATTAAGGACTCAACTAACAACAATAATTGATGAATTATTACAATCAAGTTCAATTAGTGGATCGATTATCTCGTTAACATTAACGGATACATCATCATTAGAAGAACTAGCAAAACAATATGGTATATCTGTTGGGAAAGCAGAAATCATTCAAAAACTGATTGAATTCAATTCTGGCTATTCGTTTGAAACACTAAAAGATTTATCAATTCATGATTTAAATATTCTTTTAGAAAATTATAATGTTTCTGATGTCACATTAGAAGGCAGTGCAAGTGTAAGTGAATATATTGGCGAAGATAAAGCAAAGAGTATTGCTTTAGAACATGCTGGTGTATCAGAAAGTAGTATTAGTGATTATGAAATAGAAGTAGATTACGAAGATGGTACAATGGTTTATGAAATAGAATTTAAAGCAAATGGTACAAAATATGAATATGAAATTAATGTTTATGATGGTACCATTGTTGAATATGAACCACTACAAACATCAAGTAGTACAACTTCAAGTTCTTCTAGTTCTAGCTCATCTAGCTCTAGCTCTAGTTCATCTAGTTCTTCAAGCTCTTCATCAAGTAGTTCTTCATCAACAAAGATAAGTAAAGAAGAAGCTTTACAAATAGCTCTTTCACACGCTGGTGCTTCAAAGAGTAATATAGATGATCTAGATATTGATTATGATAAAGATGATAATGTTTATGAAATAGAATTTGAATATAATCATTATGAATATGAATATGAAATCAATGCTAGTAATGGTAATATTGTTGATTACGAGAAAGATTATCATCATTAAGATGGATGCAAATCCATCTTTTTTAATTATATATTGCTTTATGTGAAAATATTTTATTAAAAATTTGCTATAAATTAAAGAATAGTGTATAATGGTATCATCAAAAGGAAATCGTTAAAGTATTTTGAAAGAATGTTAACAATGTTGAAAGGTGTGAAAAAATGAGTAAAGAATTGTCTCGTGCGTTGTATGATTTTATTTCTAAATTTGATTATTATCCTAAATATCCACGAGAAATAGGATTTGATCAGATTGAATATGCCAAAGAACTAGAAAAATGTATTGAAGATAACTTTGATTATACAATTGAAAAATATGGTACCATTCCTTCAAAAAAATTAGGTAGACCTGATGTGATATTGGACTAGCAATGTATAGCTATTATTTTATCGGTGCATTTTTTATTATTTCCTTGTCCACTTGCTTGACACATTTTAAATCACATCAATTGTTTTGATATCATCACAGAACAATAAAAGCTGTGTCAAATAAATAAGTGGACAACTAATTGGACAAAAAATATTGTAAAGTTTTATTGAAAAATGGACAAATTTATATATAATTTAATATATGATATTTGGAGGATGAATTATGCATTTTGGGGAAAAATTAGCTTTTTATTTAAAACAAAGAAATATGAAAATAGTAGAATTATCGCATTTTGTAGACTTAGATCGTTCTAATTTATATAAAATTGTTAAAGGGACAAGGAAATTACCTGATCGCTCTTATATTCAGACGATTGGGGAAGCTCTATGTCTAACAAATGAAGAAATTGACGATCTAAATCAAGCCTATGATATTGATGAAGTGGGTAGTTATGTCTATTATCGTCGCAAAAAGGTCGAGGAAATATTAAGATTATCCGTCTCATGGGATGTTAGTCAGTCCATTTCTATGGGTATTAATGAATATCATATTGATATTCATGATTTTGAATATTTTAGTGGTAAACATGCTATTGATTCTATGATTAGTCAAATCATGATGATTGAAATTAAAAAAGAAAATTCACATATTAAAATATTTAATCAGGCCATCAATGATTATATTATGAATACGATAAAACTTTTAGGTAATATTAATTCGGAAATTCATATTACCCATATATTTGGCATGAATAGTTCATTAAATCCCAATGATAATGAATATTATAATTTGGACTATCTTATTAGTATATTCCCTATTATTTCCAGTAATTTACATTATCATCCATATTACTATCGTGCTTATTTACCTTTTACCAATGATTTTTCTTTCTTTTCGAATGCTGTTATAACATCGGATTATGTTTTAACATTTACCAATGATTATCAAGATGCAATCATCTATACGAATAAAAAAATGCAAGATGTCTATCATAGTATGTTTCAAAAATATCTGAAAAAATCACAATTATTGATCAATACCATGGATTATACAGAATATTGTAAAATCTTTATTCTTAGACAAGAACTGATTTATACAACCCCTTGTCCAACACATGTCTTATCATTGGATGAAGTTGAGCTTGTAGGGAATCATATACGTGATGAATTTTCTCAGAAATCTGAGTTTATGGAATTTTATAAACAATATCTGCAAATCCAGCAGATATATCTTAAAAACAATACTGGTTCCAGCCACTACTATTTTACAAAACAAGGCTTAGAATATTTCTTTGAAACAGGATATTTCCATGATATACCAGCATCCTTATTATATCCATTAACCCATGATGAATTATTATATTTCTTAGGTAAATGGAAAGAATTTGTAAAAGATTATAAATATATAACCATGTTAGATATACCAGCCTTTCCAGGCAATAGTACAACGGTTATATCATTTGATGATAATCGCTTAAGCTTTACATTTGTTAATTCAAAAGGTGTGCCTATATGTTTTAGTATTAATGAAGCTAGCATTTATGGAGCTTTCTATGATTATTTCCATAACATTATTGAAAACAATACCATATCTAAAGAAGAAACCGTCAATATTATTGATGAATATATTCAGAAGCTAGAAAACAATTAAAGTCATTGTCTTGCTATAAAATTTTGTTGTCCAATTGCTTGACCACAAAATATTTTCAACGTTTATATGTTAAAATATACCTATGTTATTTAAAAAAGGCATATTAAGAAGGATAGGGAGGAAAAACAATGAAATGTCCAAATTGTGGAAAAGAAATAGCTGACGGAAGTAAGTTTTGTGGCTTCTGTGGCTATCAATTGAGTGAAGAAGAAATCAAACAAGGTTCTTCAAATGGTGCTAAGAATGTGCTCAATAATATCACCAATGTCATTAAAAATACTGATAAAAAAATTCTTGGTATTGCAGCATTAGTGGTATGTTTAGTTATTGGTGTAGTCGTATTTTTCACAACCCGTAAACCTACGATTAATCTAAAGGATTATGTGACTGTAGAAATTAGCGGGGCTGATGGTTATGGTAGAGCTAATGTTGATTTTGATTATGATCAGTTTGAAATAGATGTATTAGATGCTGCTGGATTATCAGATGTTTACTATACATATTATAATTATGATTATGATGATTTACAATATGTTCTGTCTTCAGAAGAATATACAAAGCTTTATAATTTAGTTTATGCATACGAATCTGTTGATTATGATGTTGATGTTACAAGTGGGTTATCTAATGGTGATGTTGTTACAGTAACATTTACCTATAATAATGATTTAGCAGCAAATGCAGGCTTTAAGTTTAAAGGCTCTGATATTAAAACAACGGTATCTGATTTAGGTGAATTAGAAGCGATTGATCCATTTGAAGGTGTAACTATAGATTATCAAGGTGTTTCACCATATTTAACAGCGACAGTCAATACAGACGGGGCTAATGATGTTGTAAGTAATTATGTAGGTTTCTCTTTAAGTCAATCTAGAGAAATTACTTTAGGAGATACCATTACTCTTTCTATTACAAATTATGATGAAGAAGATTTTGCCAATGATTATGGGGTAACATTTACAACATTAAGTAAAGATTATGTATGTGAAGATGCTTCTTATTATACAAAAGCAGCATCTGAAATTACTGATACTTTCTTATCAGATGCGAAAGCTATTGTCGAAGAAAGCTTAAGTGATGGTTTAAATCTCAATACTTCAAGTACCAATACAAAAGCTTATGTTAGTACTGAAAATGTAACATATGTAGGTTATTACTTCTTATATTTAGATGATTTTGCTGATTATAGTACTTATAGAGATCGTGAATATAACTTCTTATATTTGGTTTATTCTGCAACAGTAAAAAGTAGTGATGACAGTTTTGATGATATGGATGTTTACTTTTTAGTAGGTCCTTCAAATATAACAACGAATCAAAGTACTGGAGAAATTAGTGCTACCTTAGAAGCTGGTAACTTAATGGAATCAGATTCTTTATGGATTTTTGGCTATACACTCCAATCTGGAGACAAATATAAAGTTCTTGCCTTTGAAAGTCTTAGTGATGCTAAAGAAGCTGTTAATAGCAATTATGGCGATTACTACACAATTGAATCTGTAGATTTAGACTAAGTCAGATAAATCGACATAGTAATATGTCGATTTTTTCTGGTTGGTTAGAAAAAAATAATTTGTCCACTCGCTTGACACAAATCCATAATCTTGATATTTATGATATAATGTACTCTGTATAAGTAAAATTTTGAAATATGGTTTTATGAGAGAGAGGGATTGATAAAATGCCAAAATTTTGTGGAAAATGTGGCATTCCAATAGATGAAGAAACAGGCCTTTGTCCAAACTGTGATGCAAAAAAACTAATGGCATTAAAGGAAGAAAAAGAGAAACAAATAGTATACAAGAAAAGATTTTGTACAAAATGTGGCGGAGCTTTAGATGAGAATGGCTTATGTCCAAATTGTAATAAAGACAAAATCAAAACTTTAACCCAGGATGATGAAACTGCAGAAGAAGTAATTGTTAATAAACAACAATTTTGTAATAAGTGTGGCACTCCATTAGATGAAGAAACAGGACTTTGTCCTAAGTGTGATCGTAAGAAACTCAAAAAATTAAAAAATAGAGTTGAAGAAGTAGAAGATGAAGAAGAAATAGAAGATGAACCAAAGAAAGAACACAGAGTATTAAAGATTATTGGAATGGTTATTGGTTCATTAGCTATTATTGTGGTAGTGGCTATAGTTGTATTTATGTTATTAAATAATGTATTGATGAAAGATTCTACGGAAACGACCAGTAATGAAGAAAATGTTGTAGAACAGCAAGCAGAGTATACAACCATAAGCTTATTAACGGATGATAGCTTATCTATTAGTTTTGAGGGTTATGATGGGGAAGGAAGCATTGAAAGTATTTCATTAGATAATGTGGAATATGATCATGATAATGCTGATATAGCATCTTTCATTGAAGCTATTACACTCGAATATGAAGATTCAACAACTCTTAGTAATGGTGATACCCTAACGATTATAGCTTCCTATGATGAAGAAATGGCAGAAACATTCAATCTACAAATTGCAGATGCATCTATAGATATAGAAGTATCAGGATTGACAGTTGTTTATTATGATGCTAGTGAAATACCAAGCTCTATATCTGATTATGTTAAAGAAGAATGTATTAATGAAGTAGCAGAAGATTTTGCTGATGGGGATGGACATAGTTATACATGTACGTATCATTCGATGTACTTTGGCTCTAATGGTACTATTAATAATTATATATTTGTGATTTTTAAGATAGAAGATTATGATTCATCCACTAGTAGTACAAGTACTTATTATATTCATTATCACGTCAATGATGTGTATTCTACAGATGGGGAAAGAGAACATATTTATTATCAAACATTACGTATTAATAATAGTAAAGTAACTAAAGAAAGTGATATTGAAACAGCATTGAATAATACCTATAGTGGTTATACCATCACAAAAATAGATTAGAAAGGAATGATAGATATGGCTAAATTTTGTGGGAAATGCGGCACTCCAATGGATGAAGAAACAGGTCTTTGTCCAAACTGTGATGCTGAAAAACTAATGGCATTAAAGGAAGAAAAAGAGGAACAAATAGTATACAAGAAAAGATTTTGTACAAAATGTGGCGGCGCTTTAGATGAAAATGGCTTATGTCCAAATTGTGATAAAGACAAAATCAAAACTTTAATTCAGGACGTAGAAGTTGTAGATGAAAAGGTAGTTAGTAATAAGCAGCTATTTTGTAACCAATGTGGCTCTACTTTAGATGAAGAAACAGGACTTTGTCCTAAGTGTGATCGTAAGAAACTACAAAAATTAAATGATAGAGTTGAAGAAGTAGAAGATGTAGAAGAAATAGAAGATGAACCAAAGAAAGAACACAGAGTATTAAAGATTATTGGAATGGTTATTGGTTCATTAGCTATTATTGCGATAGTTGCGGTAGGAATATACTTTTTAATTAATAATGTATTGAATAAGGATGATAGTGAAGCAACAGATGATAATGAAGTTGTAGAAGAAGTAGAAGAAGAAACTGAAGAGGATTTTGTGATTAATACGTATGATTATACTTTGGAAATAGGCGAATATCAGGATATTGATATTGATGATAATGGTCATGGTTATACTATTAAATCCAATGATTTTGATGTTGTATCCATTGTTAATGAACAACTATATGGTGTTGGCGTAGGGGAAACGACAGTTACGATTACTTATCAATCACAGGAATATACTCTTTATGTGACTGTTGAAGGTGAAGAAGAGGAAGATGCCGATAGTAGTGAATATATTTTCGCTAATAGTAGTACTGAATTATTGACAGATAGTGATGTAGAAAACTTATCATCTGAAGAGTTAAGATTAGCGAGAAATGAGATCTATGCAAGACATGGATGCTATTTTGAGGATGAAGAATTACAGGAATATTTTGAAAGTTGTAGCTGGTATGAGAATAAGAATATTAAAGCATTGGACTATTATAATTCTTTATCAGATATAGAGAAGGATAATATTGCATTGATTCAATCCTATGAATAGTGGTATAGGTATGAAACTAAGGGGATTATTGAATATAGGCTTATGTTTGATGTTTCTGACAGCTTGTCAAACATCATCAGAAGTCGTTGAAGATGAAGTTACAGATAATGATGAAGAAATCATTGAAACAACTGAAGAAGCCGTACCTTCAAAAGTTATAGTGATAGACCCAGGGCATCAGCTCTATGGTAATAGTGAGACAGAGCCCATTGGACCAGGAGCAAGTGAAACAAAAGCCAAGGTAACAAGTGGGACTTGTGGAACATATAGTCATGTAGCAGAATACGAATTGAATCTTCAAATATCATTACAATTAAGAGATGAATTAGAAGATAGAGGATATACGGTCATTATGACAAGGGAAAGCAATAATGTTGATATCAGTAACAGTGAAAGAGCAGAAATAGCAAATGCTTATCATGCTGATGCTTTTATTAGAATACATGCTAATGGATCAGATGATGCAAGTGATAATGGAGCGATGACAATTTGTCAGACATCTTCGAATCCTTATAATAGTGCATATTATAGCGAAAGTTATGCATTATCAAGTTGTGTTTTAGATGCTTATTGTACGAGTACGGGAATAAGAAAACAATATGTATGGGAAACGGATAGCATGAGTGGTATTAATTGGTGTCAAGTTCCTGTCACTATTTTAGAAATGGGTTATATGACAAATGAAAGTGATGATTTGAATATGACTGATTCTTCTTTTCAAAAAAAAGATGGTTCAAGGTATTGCCAATGGGATAGATGATTATTTTAGGGAGGAGTGATAGAATGCCAAAGTTTTGTGGTAAATGTGAAACAGGGTTAGTTGAAGAAACAGATGAAGATACTTGCATATTAGAATTACAATTCAATGTATTAGCATGAAAAATATGATAGTACGAAAAAAAACTGTATGGATATTATCCATTATTTTAATTATTTCATATTTTTTGTTAATGTTTTTATATAAAAGTAATTTTTTATATGAACATTTTGTGTTTTTAGTTCGCAATGTCACATATTCTGGTAGTATTAAATACTATATTATTTATCAGATGGTATATTTAGAATTATTATTTGGTTATATTTTTTATGTCTTATGGATGGTTTTATCTTTGTTAATAGCTGTTATAAGTATTGTATATGTGTTTATAAGAAATCATAAAGAATATATGATGATTATTTATTTTATGATTACATTAGCTATGTTTGTTTGTTCGTTTATGATGTATTTTCCATATCTTTGTGAAACGATGGCTGCATTGCCTATGGCTGATGCAAATATTGTTCTAACAGTATCTTATGAGAATTTTACATCAATGCTAAACTATTGGAAAATGGTGATATATGGATATACAGGTTTTAATATTGTGATGCTTTTATTAGCACTTACAAAAGTACATATAGGATTTATACATTTTGATTTTAAAGAAAAATAAAAAAGGAGAAAGAGATTATGGGAATGTTTGATGATTTAAAAAAGAAAGTTGTAGATACGAGTGATAAGGCAGTGAATAAGACAAAGGATTGGTCTGATACTTCCAAGTTGAATTCAACAATTAATGCTGAACAAAAGAAAATTGATAATAACTATTATCATATTGGTAAATTATATGCCACAATGCATGTTACTGATTATGAAGATGATTTTGCTGGTATGATGAATGAAATTCAAGCATCACAAGCTATTATTAGAGATTGCAAGGAACAGATTAAACAAATTAAAGGTGTAGTTATATGTGAAAACTGTGATACTGAAAATCCATTAGGAGCAACATATTGCTCTAAATGTGGTAAAGAATTACCTAAATCAGATATAGACACAGAAAACATGGTTAAATGTAGTAACCCTGCGTGTGGTAAATACAATCCTAAAGGTATGCGTTTTTGTACAGGCTGTGGACAACCATTAGTAGAAGTAGAGAAAAAGATTGAATATCCTGCTAAGAAAATATGTCCTAATCCTGAATGTGGTTTTGCAAATAATCCTGAAAATGGTTTTTGTGAGGAATGTGGAACAAAGCTATAAAATCCTTTGATAGATGGGAGAGTTTTAAATGTCTAAATATTGTGGATATTGTGGAGCAGAAAATGAAGATGATGCCAAGTTTTGTGGCAAATGTGGTAAACTTTTGGATGATGTTAAAAGAAAATCAAGTAAGAAAAAATATATAGCTTTTGGTATTGGTATAGTTGCTCTAGTAGCAATTGTATTCGTAGTGTTCAATTTTATATCTGGCCAACAAAAAAGTATAATGCAAGCTGATGATGGTGGTTTTCTTACAACTGAATATTTTGTTGATTATTATTATTCCGATGAAGCAACTGTACTAGGGAGTTCTTATAAACGTTCTTCAATAGAAACAATAACTTTCTTAGATAAAAAAGATGTTGATGAAATACCAAATAATGCTTGGGATGTATCTGAAGATCAAGATGAATCAGTTGTTGCGTGGGTAGAAACTATCGATGGCGAGTATTATAATCTTTATATAGCAGGTAAAAATGGTGTTTATGCTAATGCCAATAGTCGATTTTTATTTGCAGGATATGATAACTTATTGGAAATTAATTTTAATGATTGCTTTTATACAGATGAAGTCACTGATATGAGTTATATGTTTGCTGTATCAGAATCACTTGAAGATTTAGATGTAACATCTTTTAATACTTCCAATGTTACAAATATGCAAGGTATGTTTTATAGATGTTCATATATTTTTAGACTTGATTTTAGTAATTTTGATACCACACAAGTCACTGATATGAGCTTTATGTTTTGTGAATGTGCCAGTATGGTTGCTGCTGATTTGAGTAGCTTTGATACTTCAAATGTTACAGATATGAGCTTTATGTTTTATGATTGCTATTCATTACAAAGTCTTAATTTAGATAGTTTTGATACTTCAAATGTCATAGATATGAGTTATATGTTTCTCAGTTGTTATTCATTAGAGAATTTTGATGTTGATGCTCTTGATACATCAAATGCTGATACAACATATATGTATTTTGGAACAATTTGGGAGTAGGGAGAAAAGTATATGAGTAAATATTGTGGATATTGTGGAGCAGAAAATGCCGATAATGCCAAGTTTTGTGGCAAATGTGGCAAACCTTTGGATGATGTAAAAGTAAAATCAAGTAAGAAAAAATATATAGCTTTTGGTATTGGTATAGTTGCTCTAGTAGCAATTGTATTCGTAGTGTTCAATTTTATATCTGGCCAACAAAAAAGTATAATGCAAGCTGATGATGGTGGTTTTCTTACAACTGAATATTTTGTTGATTATTATTATTCCGATGAAGCAACTGTACTAGGGAGTTCTTATAAACGTTCTTCAATAGAAACAATAACTTTCTTAGATAAAAAAGATGTTGATGAAATACCTGATTCTGCTTGGGATGTATCAGAAAATCAAGATGAATCAGTTGTTGCATGGGTAGAAGCGATAGATGAAGAGTATTATGATCTTTATATAGCAGGTAAAGATGGCGTTTATGCCAATGCAGATAGTCGATTTTTATTTGCAGGATATGATAACTTACTAGAATTGAATTTTAATGGTTGCTTTTATACAGATGAAGTCACCGATATGAGTTATATGTTTTTTGTAGCGAAATTACTTGAAAATTTAGATGTATCATTTTTTATTACATCAAATGTTACAAATATGCAAGGTATGTTTTATGGATGTAATTGTATCGATAGTATTGATTTAAGTAGTTTTGATACATCCAATGTCACAGATATGAGCTTTATGTTTTGTGACTGTTCAAGTCTGGTTGCTGTTGATTTGAGTAACTTTGATACCTCAAATGTTACAGATATGATCTTTATGTTTTATGATTGCTTTTCATTACAAAGTCTTAATTTAGATAGTTTTGATACTGCAAATGTGACTAGTATGAGTAATATGTTCTTTCATTGTGCCAGCTTGGTTAGTCTTGATTTGAGTAGTTTTGATACATCAAATGTTACAGATATGAGCTATATGTTTTATTGCTGTTTTGCATTAACAAATTTAGATTTGAGTAGTTTTGATACATCTAATGTCAAAGATATGAGCAATATGTTTTATTGCTGTTATGCATTAAATAGTTCAAATGTTGCTGCACTTGATACATCCAATGCTGATACAACTGATATGTTTCGTGGAACTAATATTGCAACAGATGATGTTTCTAGTGATACTACAGAATCTAGTACTTCTAGTAGTTCTACACAATCTAGCTCTGTAGATACGAGTAATTATGAAACAGTTCTTAAAAAATCCATTGAAGCTTGCAATGACAATGATGTCACCACATTAGCTGCCATTTCAACAGGAATTTATGATATTCTAGGAGAAGAGAAAGAAACTGCTGTACAAACATTTATAGATTCTTATTTGGATTATTTTGATGATGATATTGGAAGTCAATATACAATTACTTATGAAATCACTTCAACATATGAATTGACTGATTCACAAGTGGAAACGGTGAAATCACAAATGGCAAGTTCGGATAATGAATATTATGAAATATTCATGGATTATTTTGATAATGAAGTTGATAGTATTTTGGTTGGTGAAATTACAGCAACTGCGACAAATGGTTCTTCTTCTGTTGAACAAAAAATACGCATCTATTTAACAGAAGAAAGTGGGCAGTGGAAATTCTTTAGTATGTAAGAAGTATTGTTGCTATTAAAATAGATATATGATTTTGATAAGGAGGGAGAGTCATGGTGAAAAAATCTCATTTACTTAGAAATATTATTTTTATAGTATTGATACTTATTATTGGGATAACATTAGGAGTAGCGATGTTCTTCTTCTTTGGTGATACATCAAGTAATCAATTTGATGAAGATAATGTAGGAGAAATCTATTATCAGGAAATAGATGAGGAACATGTATCGAATATTGATGATTATATCAGCTATGTTGATAATGAAATATTGGTGGTTGCTAGTGATGGTGTTTCTTATAGTAAGATAGAAAAACTGGCAAAAAGCTATGATGCTTCGATTGTAGGTTATATTGAACAAACAGGTGATTATCAATTAGAGCTCAATGATACTTATACAGTTGAGGAATTAGAAGATTTAATAGCACAACTAGAAAATGAAGATATGATTGATAGTGCAAGTATCAATTATATTACAGAAGTAGCTGAAGATGAAATTTATTATGGTGATGAGTGGAGCGAGGATATAGAAAGCGATTCAACAAATGGAATAGCATGGAATATCAAAGCGATTAATGCTGATTTGGCCTGGACAACATTGGATTCTCTTAAAGATTCTGTCGTTAATCCTGTTCGTGTTGGATTGATTGATAATGGGTTTGATGATGACCATGAGGATTTAGGTTTTGCTGAAACATTTTATAATGATGATTTTGATGTTGATACAAGCTCACATGGAACACATGTAGCTGGTATTATGGCAGCTAATTCAAATGATGCCACAGGCATTTGTGGTATTTATCCATATGGTGAAGGAAATTTGTATGGTGTTTCAACGGATGGTATCACTGGACTTACTGAAAATAGGATATCATCCATGATATATAGAATTTCTTTTGCTGAGTTAATTTTCCGTAATGTTAAAGTGATTAATGTCAGTCAAGGCTGGGAATATGAGGATATAGATTATGAAGATGTTGTTAATAATTGGAGTGAAGCTGATTATGTCCCTTATAAAAATATATCTAATAGTTTAGCCGACTTTTTGCAAAGAACACTCAATAAAGGATTTGATTTTGTCATTGTTTGTAGTGCGGGAAATGATTCGGGTAATTCAACGGAGCCTCTGGAAAGTAAATATAATTCACAACTTACTTTAATTGAAGAAGATGGTTATCCTGAACTTTATAACAGAATTATTGTTGTAGGTGCTATTAATTCATCTTATGAAGTATCTAATTATTCTAATGGTGGAGATAGAACAGATATCTATGCACCAGGTGGTGAAAGTAAAAAAATTGAAGAAGGATACAAAATATATTCAACAATAGCCAATGACGAATATGGTTATAAATCTGGTACTTCTATGGCTACCCCACATGTATCAGGTGTTGCTGCTATCGTATGGTCTATTGATAATAGTTTAACTGGAGCAGAAGTTAAAGATTTGATTTTATCTAACAGTGTTACCTATGATGATGTAATCGTACTGAATGCATTAATGTCTGTATTAGGTGTTATCGATCAAAAAGAAGATATAGAGTATAGTGATGATGTCAGTTATGGTGGTATTTTTTGTTGGATCGTTAATAGTGAAAATGAAGATGAAAGGATAAAAAATGCATTAGTTTCTGCAACTAATAAAGAAACAGGTGCCATTGAAAGTATTGTGACTGATAAATATGGACATTTTGAACTTATATTATCACCAGGAGAATATACATTAACGATTACAGCTGATGACTATGAAGATTATATAATCGATTCAATCACTATCACTACAGGGGAAATTAACTATATTGGTGATTGGATAAAGATGATACCTATTGACGAAAACAATACAAATTCTATTAGTACACTAAATATACCTTCTGATGCAAAGGAATATAATGGACATTACTATATGATATTTACAGGAACACAAACCTGGAGTGAGGCTAAAAAAATATGCGAAGAACTTGGTGGACATTTAGTAACGATTACTTCTCAAGAAGAACAGAATTTTATTGAAGAGTATAATACTTCATCAACTTATTTATGGATTGGTGGTTATCGTGAAGATGATGGTGATACCTGGATGTGGGTGACTGGTGAGGACTGGAATTATGAAAACTGGGAAAGTAATGAACCAGATAATTCATCAAATGTTGTAGCTAATGAAAATCGTATTGTATTATGGAGTCATTGTAGTTGGAATGATTTGAATGATGAAAATACGATAGAGTCCTATGGATATATTTGCGAGTGGGATAGCTTAGAAGATGTGAATTAGTAAGATATAGATAATAAGGAGGGAGAGTTATGGCAAAATATTGTAAGAAATGTGGAACACAATTAGATGAAGATACAGGTCTTTGTCCAAAGTGTGATGCAAAAGAAATCAAGCGTCTTAATAAGCAACAAAAGAAAAAGAATAAACAAAACAAGAAAACTAAAAAGAAACAAAAGAAAAAGAAAAAATCTGGAAAATGGTTATTCTTAAAGGTATTTCTTATTGTTTTGGCTATTGTTTTAGTTTTAGGTGGTATTGTTTTTTCACTGGCTTATTTTGATATTGTTGATATTCCTGTTATTTCAGATATTGTCAACAAGGAAGAAAGTGATGATGACGACGATGCAACACTCGAAGATTTAGAGGATATTAATTTAGCCGAAGAAGTTTTAAATTCTAGTGAAGTGTTAGAAACAACTAATGTTGCAGATTCAACGCAAACAACAACAGAAAAAGATACTGCTGAATTATTTAGTGAAAGAGGTTTTGACACATCAGATATTACTTCATCTTATATGATAGATGGTACATATTATAGTGAAGAAGTCATAGATGAAACATCTACAACCTATCATCCTATTTATAGTCTTTTATATGTAAGTGATGATGGTTATTATTGGTACATTTATTGTATAGACGGTGAATTCTTTGCTTATCCAACGACATATGCCCTCTATAATACAGATCAAGCAGACATATATGTATCGGAAAGCGAATATATTATATCTTATGATTCTTATACGAATACTTTTAATCGTATCATACCTAATGGTAGTACTATTAAAACTGTTGATGAAATCAATGCTGATACACTTGATGAATTAGCATCTAAGGAGTTGAGTGTATCATGAAAAAAATAATATGTTCATTTATTTCAATATTTATTATTCTTACAAATATTTTAGTTATCGTGCCTGTTAGTGCTGCAAGTAGTACGGATATGCCTGTTGTTGTTTCACTAGGAGATTCTTTTTCTTCGGGTGAAGGGATTGAACCATATTATGGTCAGAGTTCTTCTACTAGTAGATTGTGCGAAGATTGGATAGCGCACCGATCAACGAAAGCATGGTCTGGTCTGCTTGAATACAAAGGTGTTACGCTTAACTCTGTTAAAGCAACCAGCTCCGCAGATTTAGATTCTGGATTATATCGTTATGAAGGTGATGATAATGGTACTTGGTATTTTGCAGCAGCTAGTGGTGCTGTAACTGATAATGTATTGTCTGCAAGTAACGGAGGAAAAAAAACAGGACAAAGATGTATCTTTAATGTCTGGCTCAGTTCTTGCTAATTATACTTTGTCATATGAATTAGATTATCAAATTGATACGATTACTTCTTTACCTGACGACGTAACAGTTGATTATGTTACTATGACTATAGGTGGTAATGATGTAGGCTTTACATCTGTTATTACTAAAGCTGTTTATAGTGCTAGTAGTGTTTTTTCTGCAAATAGTCTTAAAGATGATCTTTATGATACGATTAGCCAATTTTGGGAAACGGATGATGGCAGTACGTCTGTCGCTACGAAGTTAGAAAAGGTTTATAAAGAAATCTTGCAGGAAGCTCCAGAAGCAACGTTAGTTATAGCTGGATATCCAAGACTCATTTATATGGATGACGAAAATCAGACAACAAATAATTGGTGGTGTTATTATACCGAAGCCTATTTTATTAATCGTGCTGTTGCGATCTTTGATAATTATATAGAGCAGGTTGTTAAGAGTCTTAATACTGATCAAGCCATATATGTTGATGTTAAAGATGCTTTTAGTGGCCATGAAGCAGGGGCTGATGATGCATATATTAATGGACTTATACTTTTATCTGAAACATATGAAAATGTGGATGTAAGTGATATTATGGGAAAACTTGTCAGTAATGGATCCATGCATCCTAATGCCAAAGGAGCACAAGCTTATGCTAGTGCTGTACAAGAGGCATTAAATAAGATTGATAGTGGTTTTGGAGATATCACCTATAATACAACGTCCACGTTGAATGTTTATGATGTTGATTCGAACTTATATAATAATTATACAATAGATATTACTGGTGAAAAATATAACTATTTATTTGGAAGCTTTAATCTATTTGGATTACTTAAAGAAGATTATTCGGATACCATCACAGTATCAAGTTCTGAAGCCGTCTCCTTGGAACTTCCAAAGGGCAATTATACAATTACCGTAACTGATAATAATGACGCCTCGAATTATTTCACTAAAGAAGTAGAAATACGTAGCAGCGAAAATACAGAAATTAACATTTATACAGATTTTGAACCATTAGATGAAACGGAATTATATGATAATATTTTAGCCGATGCGGTTGAATACAATGATCATTATTATCAATACATTGCTGATTCTTCCATTACCACATGGGAAGAAGCCAAGGAATATTGTGAATCAGTGGGTGGTTACCTAGTAACCATAACTACGAGACAAGAACAGGAATTTATCTATGATTATATAGAGCCTTTAGTAGGTGATGAAAATGTTTTTATTGGTATTCAAAATGCCAATGATTCCACTAATTGGGAAACCTGGGATAATGGCGAAGATGTCGTTTATACCAATTGGGGCAATGGCGAACCTGATAATACGAATGGAACACAATGTTATGGTGCTATAAGTACAGTAGATAGAAGTGGCGATTCTTATGATATCTCTGCTGGACAATGGGATGATGTGGCTAATGGTGATGATTATGTTTATGGTCATTTTATTTGTGAATGGGATGATGAAAGCATAGATAGTTCTGAAAATATTACAACAGCATCTTCAGGAGAAAAAGATATTGTTTTAGTATTAGATACTTCAGGTAGTATGTCTGGTACATCTATGGATGAAACCAAAAATGCCTCAACTGAATTTATTGAAACAATATTGGAAGAAGATGCCAGCATTGGTATTGTTACTTATAGTGAATATGCTAGTAAAGAATCAGATTTTTCTATGAATCAGACGACACTAGAAACAATCGTAGATAATATGTATGCTACTGGTGGAACAAATATGGAAGAAGGGCTTTCTACAGCTTATACAATGCTTGATGAAAGTAATGCGAAAAAGAAAATCATTGTTTTAATGAGTGATGGTGAACCTAATCGAGGTAAAACAGGTGATGAACTGATTGCCTATGCTGATAGCATCAAAGATGAAAATATTACAATATATACTTTAGGATTCTTTAGTTCTGTTAGTAATAAAGCAACGTGTCAAAGTTTGATGGAAAGTATTGCGAGCGATGGCTGTCATTATGAAGTAGCGAGTGAGGCAGATTTAACTTATTTCTTTGAAGATATAGCTGATCAAATTAATGGCCAAAAGTATATCTATGCGAGAGTAGCTTGTCCAGTCGATGTAACGATTACTTATAATGGCGAAATATTATCATCAAATGATAACTTATTAAATACCAGAACAAGTTTTGGAGCACTTACATTTGAAGAAACAGAAGATGATTCTGATGATCAAATCAAAGTCATTCGTTTAAAAGAAGGTGTTGATTATGATATTAGTATCACTGGTACAGGTTATGGAACGATGGATTATACGATAGGATTTATGGATGATGATGGTGCATATAGTGATTTTAGAACATTTGAAGACATCACCATTACGAAAACAACATCCATTGATACTGTAGCAAAAGTATCAGACTCAACAGTATTAAATGTTGATACTGATGGAGATGGTACATATGATATCAGATATCGTGCTAAAGCGAATAGCATAGCAGAAGAAGTGCCTATTATTCCATGGGTACGTATTATCATTATTGGTGTTATTGCTGTGGTTGTTGTGATAACGACTTCAGTATTAGTAATAAGAAGAAAAAGAAGAAAGGCGAGAGCATAGAAGAGAGGGAGAAGAGAAAATGACAAAATATTGTGGATATTGTGGTGCACCAAATGAGGATGATGCCAAGTTTTGTGGTAACTGTAGTAAAGCGTTAGAAGATAGAGTTACATATACACATGATAAGAAGGATAGTATATTTGATACAATTAAGAATAATTTACATGTGATTATTCCTGTAGGTGCCGTTGCGGCAGTAGTGATTGTGGCAGTCGTTGTTGTAAGAGCGTTATTCTTTTCAAGTGGATATGATTCTATTATTAAAAAGACAATGAAGTCTATGAATAATTATGATGTATCAACATTGGTATCAATTTCTAGTAGTTATGCAAGTGTTCTTAGTTCTTATGATTTACAGGAATATTATGATGATTTGATTGTAGACTATTTAGAGAATTTTGATGATAGCGTTGGATATGGTTATACTATTGAATACAAAGTTGTATCTGAATATACAATGTCATCAGCACAACTAACATCAATGCTTAATAGTCAATCTTATTGGTTAGATTATAGTGGTTTGGCATCTTCTATTGATTCTATGGCTGTTGCCACAGTCCAAGCAACTGCTACTAATGGAGCACTATCAGATTATCAAACGATTCAAATCTATATGACAAAAGAGAATGGTAAATGGAAGCTATTTACGTTGTATTATTCTTAAACTATAACAACCAGACATTCTAATATCATAACTAGTGAGTATACTTAAACCACTGGCAAATATGCCAGTGGTGGAGTATGCTCTTATATTATTCAAATATAGATTCTTGTCTAGAGTATTTTGATAATACTATTGGTGATAGTTATTCCATTGCATATGAAATTGAATATGATTAGGAAAGTTATCTGATAGGATTTGATATATATGTTAAGTTACGTTTGCACTGCTACTGATGGTTTTCATGCTATAACACAATCATTATTATTAAGTTATATTATAGCTGATGATGAATGATATTTTATGGGATTAGAGTGTGTATAGGAGGATTGATATGAGTAAATATTGTAGTACTTGTGGTGCAGAAAATGAAGATAATGCAAAATTTTGTGGTGTTTGTGGTAAACCATTTGAAGATGTAAAAGGAAAATCAAGTAAGAAAAAATTTGCTTTCATTGGTATTGGCATTCTTGCTTTGGGTGTTGTATTGTTTTTAATAGTTAATGTTGTTTTTCTAGGTGAAAGTAAAAATACATTAATATGTGAATCAGAATACTTTAGTACGTGTGAGAATGAAAGTGAACTTATCAATTATCTTCTTCATAGTACAGTATTGGGTAGCTCATATGAACGTAGTTCTATTAAGACCATTACCTTTTTAGATAAAGATACTTTAGATGAAATACCAGTAAATGCATGGGATGTTTCTAAAAAGGAAAACGGTTCTGTTGTAGCTTGGGTTGATGATTCAGGGGATTTGGATGTACCTTATGATTTATATATTGCAGGTGATGGAGGTGTTGTTGCTAATAAAGATAGTAGTTATTTGTTTGCTGGATATTATTATGTGACATCTATCGAATTTAATGATTGTTTTGATACTTCTAATGTTACAGATATGTCATATATGTTTATGGGGTGTGAAAAATTTGTAAGTTTAGATGTGAGCTGCTTTGATACATCAAATGTAAAAAATATGTCTCATATGTTTGATGATTGTAGAAAATTAACGAGTCTTGATTTAAGTAATTTTAATACCACAAAAGTGACTGATATGAGTTACATGTTTAATGAATGTACGATTTTATCAAGTTTGAATATAGAAAGCTTTGACACTTCTAATGTTACAGATATGAGCTATATGTTTTATAATTGTATGCTTTTATCAGAGTTAAATACTTCTTTAAATTTTGTAACATCAAATGCTGATACAACAAGCATGTATGATGGAACCAATATTGAAGCAGATAATATTTCTAACAATACAACACAATCTAGTACTTCTAGTGGTTCTACACAGTCTAGCTCTGTTGACATGAGTAATTATGAAACAGTTTTTGAGATAACTATGGATGCTTTTAACAACAATGATGTTGATAGTTTAATTTCAATAGCTTCTGCGTATTATGATTATATAGAAGAAGATAAGGAAGATAAATTACAAGAGTATATTGATGCTTATTTAGAATATTTTGATGAAAATATATCTGGTAATTATACTATCACATATGAAATAACACATATAGATACTTACGACACAGGATTAATATGGGAATCCGATGATGAAATTATATCAGATCTCTTAGATAATGTTATAAATGATTATGCTATGGCATATATTACAGCAACTGCCTCAAATGGTTCTTCTTCTGTTGAACAAAAAATACGCATCTATTTAACTGAAGAAAACGGACAATGGAAATTCTTTGTATAAGAAGTTTTGTTACTATTAATATGACAGATGAATGAAATAGTTATGATTTTGATATGGAGGGAGAATTATGGCGAAAAAATCTCATTTGCTTAGAAATATCATTTTTGTATTATTGATACTTGTTATTGGGGTAGCTTTAGGAGTAGCGATGTTCTTCTTCTTTGGTGATACATCAAGTAATCAATTTGATGAAGATAATGTAGGAGAAATCTATTATCAGGAAATAGATGAGGAACATGTATCGAATATTGATGATTATATCAGCTATGTTGATAATGAAATATTGGTGGTTGCTAGTGATGGTGTTTCTTATAGTAAGATAGAAAAACTGGCAAAAAGCTATGATGCTTCGATTGTAGGTTATATTGAACAAACAGGTGATTATCAATTAGAACTCAATGATACTTATACTGTTGAGGAATTAGAAGAGTTAATAGCACAGCTAGAAAATGAAGATATGATTGATAGTGCGAGTATTAATTATATTACGGAAGTATCTGAAAATGAAATTCATTATGGTGATGAATGGAGTGAGGATATTGCTGATACGTCTTTGCGTGATAAAAGCTGGTCCATTGAAGTTATAGATGCTTGCGAATCATGGACTCTTTTAGATAATGCTGATCAAAGTACCATTAATCCTGTTCGTATTGGATTAATTGATAATGGATTTGATGATGATCATGAAGATTTAGGTTTTGCTGAAACATTTTATAATGAAAACTATGATGCTTCTGCAAATAGCGAAGCTTCGCATGGTACCCATGTAGCTGGGACAATGGCGGCTAATTCGAATGATGATACGGGGATATGTGGTGTTTATCCTTATGGTGATGGTAATTTATATGGAGTATCTATCAAAGGTATAGAAAGCTATAGTGAAAATAATGTATCTTCAATGTCATATAAAATTGCGTTTGCAGAATTGATTTTTCGTAATGTAAAAGTTATTAACGTGAGTATGACATGGTCTTTTACAGATGATGCAGGAAATAGTACAGATTATTCTACTGTTATAAATAATTGGAACACAAGTGAAACAGGTCAATATTGTGAAGAGATTTCTGATGATTTAGGTAACTTTTTAAATAGATTATTAGAAAAAGGATACGATTTTATAATTACATGTATAGCAGGAAATCATTCCAGCGTATCAACAGGACATTTAGAAAGTAAATATAATTCAATATTAGCATTAATTGAAGAGGAAAATTATCCAGAAGTCTATAATAGGATTTTAGTTGTTGGCGCTATTAATTCATCACTAGAGGTATCTAGTTTTTCTAATGGTGGAGATAGAACCGATATCTATGCACCTGGAGGAGAATATAATAATCCTGAAGAAGGATATGAAATATACTCAACAGTTGCAGCTGGATATGGTTATAAAGTAGGTACATCAATGGCTTCTCCAGCTGTAGCTGGTGTGGCTGCCACAGTTTGGTCTATAGACAATAGTTTAACAGGAGCTGAGGTAAAGGATCTTGTCATTTCTAATACTGTTACTTTAAGTAATGTTAAAGTAGTCAATGCTTTAATAGCATCAGCTGCTGCCTTAACATTAAAAGAAGATGATGGAAATAGTAGCAGTGTTGATTATGGTGGCATTCTTTGTTGGGTTGTTAATAGTGATGATGAAGATGAAAAGATTAGCGGCGCAACTGTAACTGCTACAAATAAAGATACAGGTGAAAGAGAAAGCACAACTACAGATTCTTATGGACACTTTGAACTCATTCTAGCAGAAGGAGAATATACACTAACAGTCACAGCAGATGACTATGAAGACTATACAATTGATAATGTAGAAGTTAAAGCAGCAGGCATCAATTATTTAGATGATTGGATAAAGATGACAAAAGTAATGACTAATGATGATATTAAGGAATTATATAAAGATTTTATAGATAATAAGGAATATTCAAGTAATCTATATAATTTAAGTCAATTATCTTATAGTTATTTTGATGTTAATGATGATAATGTTATAGATTTAATTATTAGAGGTTATTCAGGTAAGGATAATTTTTATATTTATTCCTATAAAGATGATCAAATTGTAGAATTAGGTAATTTTGAAAATTCAGCCAATATTGGTGGTCCTGCTGAAATGTATTATTCAAATACAGAAAATGCATTGATAGTATATACGAGAACTTCCAGCAACTGGTTTTATGTTTTGTATAAGGTGACTGATTCTGTTTCTTGTTATGCTATGGTAGGATGGGAAAATACAAAACAAATGGCAGATGATGGTAGTGGATATATATATTTATATTCATTATATTATTCAGAGGGTACTGATGAAGATTTATCAAAAGAAGAATATGAAAATTACGTGGATAATTTAAATATGGATGAAATAACTTTTAGTGATATTTAGGAGTTGATTTATATGAGTAAATATTGTAGTGCTTGTGGTGCTGAAAATGCAGACGATGCTAAGTTTTGTGGTGTTTGTGGTAAATCATTTGATGATGCAAAAAAGTCATAAGAATATTTTTATAATAGGTGGTATTGTTGTTTTAGCAGTAGTTGTATTTATAGCTGCCAATTTTGTAGGTAATATGATATCTGGTGGTGAAAAAACAAGTAGTGGTAATGTATTAATGTCAGTAGCTTATGATCATGAAATTAATGAAAGTTCCATATATGCAAGTGATTTAGATGTTTTGTGGGACAGTCAAGTATTAGGTAGTGATTATTATGCCCGTTATATTCAAAGTGTTATATTCTTAGATAGTTTGGATAATATGCCTTCATATGCTTGGTATGTTTTATAACGATTATAGTCTTATAAGTCTGGATCTTTCATCTTTTGATACATCTAATGTAACAAGCATGGCTTATATGTTTTCTGGATGTAGTTCTTTGATAGATTTGGATATTTCATCTTTTGATACTTCGAATGCTGATACAATTGGCATGTTTGATGGTATGAATGAATAAAATATTAAGAAATGATTAAGGTTAACTTTCTCATTTCTTTTTTCATTTGGGCATATATTGTTAGTGGGTGATTATATGAAAGATAAATGCATGATAACAATATGTCTTATATTATGTTTAATGATGATGCTTTTTCCGTGGTTTCATTATAATGGTATCAATGTTACTGGATTAATCATGTTTCAGGATCCTATTGCTTTAACATGTATTATTTTATCTTTTATCGGGATTTGGGGCCATTTTGGTATGAATAGTCCTATTTTAGGGCATATTGGATTAATAGGATTATTCGTCATGGAAATATATGAATTTATGAGTTGGCATGTTTTGACTGTTACAGGTCATTATAGTTTGTTCTGGAGCATCAATGCTTCTTATCCAACTTTTTATATGGCCTTGTTTATAACTTTTATCACAAATATCATATATCATGTTTATTTGACAAAATAGTTCAATATGTTAAGATATGACAAAAGAGGTGACAAGGATTGAAGTATGTACATGAAAAAAAGCTATTAAGAGATATTTTTAAATTTGAAATATTCTATAAGATTCTTGTCCTTTTTGTCTTTGGTCCGATTTTAAGATGGATTCTTAATATGTATTTGAATAATGTATCATATGGTATTGTCTTTAACAGCGAAACATGGCGTGTTTTCTTGTCTACAGGTGGTATTGTTGTATTCTTATTAATGATGATAAGCATCACCTTAATGATATACTACGAAACTTATGTCTTTATCCAAATCATTGCTATATATCAACAAAAAAGAGACTATTCCTTACGCGAAATCATGTTCAAAAGCCTGTACGAATTAAAACACATTCACAAACCTTCCTTTATCCTTACATGTGCTTATTATGCTGGTCTTATCCCCTTAGTTCATATTGGTTATTTAAATAGCTATATCCAAAAATGGACAATTCCAAGCTTTATCTTTAAAGAATTAAGATCAACCATAAGTGGTCAACTCCTAACTATTTTATTTTATGGAGCTTATTATCTATTATTTATCATGATGCTATTTGTTCCTATTTATATGATATTAAAAAGACAGAATATTATGCAAGCCACTTCATCATCAAAAAAACTATTAAAATCATTCAATTTTAATAGTTTAATGAAAATATTAGTAATGATTATAATATGGATCATGGCAGAAATAGGTATCAATCAATTATTACCTTATTCTACCATTAATAATAAAGATTTTAACTTTTATTTTCTAAAATATCTTATTCATTCCACTTCATTTCGTAATGCTTTTATCCAATATATTTTAATGTTTATTATATATCTTCTAGCAAAATTAGGATTTACCTTACCATTAGTTAAAATAATTTTAAACAAGGAAGAAGATATCTATTACATAGATGAGCAGGATATTAATATCCAATGGATAAGTCAAACAGCGATTAAGGTAAGAAATGATATTGAAGATAATTTATGGGCATTAAGTCAATTGATTAGTCGTTCTAAAATATATCAAAACTATAAAAAGATAATCTACTTTATATTAGTTTGTATATTGATATTATGTTTATCTTTATATTTAGATGGTAATATGTTGATACATACGCCTCAGGTAATGGGGCATCGCGGATGCGATGAAACAGTGGAAAACACATATGGAGCTGTTGCTAAAGCTTGTGCATATGGTGCTGATTATGCAGAGATAGATATCCAATTGACCAGTGATGGTGTGCCTGTGGTTTTTCATGATACATCCATGTCGCGTTTGTCTAATGAAAATGTGAATGTTGCAGATATTACGGCTGATGAGTTTGAAAGTATTGAATTATCCCAAAATGGATACAGTGCTTATGGTTTAACATTAGCTCATATGATTGAAGAGATACAAGAAAATGAGTTAGCTATTTCTTTATTGATTGAATTAAAACCGACAGATGACAATTATAAAACAATGGTTGATGCAGTTATTGAAGTTGTTGAAGAACATTATTTTGCTTCGAGTTGTATTTATATGTCGCAAAACTATACTTGTGTCCGTTATATGAATCAACAAAGACCACAATATTGGGTTGGCTATTGTATTTATAGTAGTGTTGGTGAGATTGGTGAAGAAATTTTTGAAATGGATATAGATTTCTTGGCTATGGAAGAAAACTTAGTGAGTACGACAATCATACAAGAGGCTGTTGCTCAGATGTTACCTGTTTATGTTTGGACAGTTGATAATGAAAAAAGTATGAAACAGTATTTGAATATGGGAGTAACGGGGATTATTAGTGATAGTCCTGATGTTGCTAGAAGTGTTGTTGATAGTTATTTAGAAAGTGATCATCATACCTATTATTATGAAGAAGATGAATATCGTATTTTAGGTACATTGGGCGGTGTCTAGATTTCTAATCGAATATGATATATCTTTCCCCATAAATAAATTTGATAGAAATAAGCCATTAGTTGGGGTCCCATCATTAATTGTCCAAACCAAGGCACATTGAAACTTTGCGCGTGACTTTGAATAAATAATATAAGTTTGGTTTTATCAAAGAGTTGTAATAAGACATTAGAAGAGTCGTGTAATGATTCTTCTAATTTTTTTCAATTAATTCTAAATAGATAGGTGAATGGGTTTTAGGATAGGGATTTTTCTTACGATGGATAATGCTTGGTGGTAAGACATCTTTAAAGGCTGCACGTAAGATACCTTTTTCTTCATTGTTATAAAACATATATTCATAAGGCATATTATAAAGATATTGTAGTAATGTTGTATTGGCAAAAGGAACACGTACTTCGATGGAAGAGTGCATCGTTTGACTATCTGTTCTGGTTAGTAATGTTTGCATAAACCATTGAATGTTAAGATAGATAAGCTGTTTCTTTTTATCGGTGGTTGCTATTTCACTGAGTGATTGCTGATAAGCATTCATCACATAATCTTTAATATTAAATGCTTTTATTTTTTCATGAAACAAATCCATCTTTAAATCTATCTCTCTCATCCAAGGAAAATATGGCTGATTATAGAGTTCTTCTTTATAAAACCATGGATAACCACCAAATATCTCATCAGCACATTCACCTGATAAACATACTTTATGTGTTTTAGCAATCTCTTTAGAAAACAATAAAAAACTTGAATCAATATCTGCCATACCAGGCATATCCCTAGCACGTAATGCCTCTTCTAAACTTTCAATCAAATCCTGTTGTTTTAATATAATTTGATGATGCTTTGTAGGATACATATGAATCATATCATTAATATATCTATCATCTTGAGTCGTTTGATAATCATAAGCCTTAAAATATTTATCCTGATCTTCATAAGTAATACTATATGTTGATAAGGGTTGCTTATATTGATAAGCAATCGCACTTAAAATACTTGAATCTAAACCACCTGATAGCATAGATGTTACACTCACATCACTTAATAATTGATGTTGAATGCTTTCAGTCACATATTTTCTCACTTTATAGATAGTTTCATCGATAGAATCTGTATGTTCTTTTTCTGCTAACATAAAATATTGATGCATATAGACATGTTTTTGATAATACATATAATATCCAGCTCTTAAAGAATAAATATTTTTATATATAGTATGTCCTGGAGTTAATGAAGGTCCTAATCCCAGTAATTCTTTAATTCCTCTTTGATCGACGATAGCCTTTCCTATAAAACATAAAATACTCTTTATTTCACTCGCAATAACTATTGTCTCTTTGTTATCTAAATAATAAAACAAAGGTTTAACTCCTAATTGATCTCGCGCCATAAAAAGCTTTTCACCATCATCAATCACAAAAGCAAAAATACCCTCAAATAAATTTAAACACTGCTCTTTATAAGCAATATAAGCCACTATAATGACCTCGGTATCACTCATCGTATAAAAACGATAACCTTCAGATATAAGTTGATTTTTAATATCTATCATATTATAAATCTCACCATTATAAGTAATATGATAATCTTTATCATGATAAGAATAATGCATGGGTTGTTGACCATTATTTAAATCAATAATAGCTAAACGTTTATGAGCCATCATACAATGCTTAGAAACATACTCACCACTTTCATCAGGTCCGCGATTGTTTAACAATTGATTCATTTGCATGAGTTTATCATGATAAGAGCGAATATCTTTTTGATAATTACAGATAGTTACAATACCACACATATATATCACCACTTCATTATATGCAACCTCCTTTTAAAAATCCCAAAAAAGTTCCAGAAAAGTCTCAAAAATGTTTCAAATATTCTAGATGATATTATATTTATATTGATTTTATCAATATTATTTAAAAAAACAAAAAGGCGACAAAGATGGGACAAACTTGGGACGCACAAGTCTTGATATCATGCTACGATATGAATGGGTGATGGGAATGACAAGATGTCCAAGATGTCAAAATGATAATGTAAAGCAATTATATAACATTAATGGTCAATGTTATTGTCGTAAATGTATTGCTTTTAAAAGAACATTTGTCAATGAAAAAAGAGAAACTATTGCTATGCATTATAACAACGATATGAAGATACAGTATTGTTTGGATTTCAATCTTTCTGATAAGCAACAGGAAATATCACAAGCACTCTTGATGAATTATAAAAAGCACCAAAATTCACTGGTTTTAGCTGTTTGTGGCTCGGGAAAAACTGAAATTGTATATGAAACTATATGTTATGCTTTAATGCATGGCCATCGTGTATGTTTTTGTGTACCACGAAAGGAATTGGTCAAAGAACTCTATGAAAGAATTATAGCTGCTTTTAAAGGGGTTAGTATTGGTGTTCTTTATGGAGGATGTCAAAAAAATAGTGATGCTCAATTTATTGTTTGTACGATGCATCAACTCTATCGTTTTGAAAATCATATCGGCTTTCAACTCATGATAGCTGATGAAGTTGATGCCTTTCCATTTTATGGTAATGAGGTATTACAGAATATTTTTAAGCGTGTATGCGTAGGTAATTATATTAAGTTGAGTGCAACGTTTAATAAAGAAGATATTAAAGATGAACAATTATTGATCATGAATAGAAGATACCACAATGTGGATTTACCGGTCCCACGTTGTATTATTGTTCCAACTTATTTGCAAAAACTTCTAGCATTACAACTTATAAGAAGAATGCAAAAAAAATGTATTGTATTTGTTCCACGCATCTCTGATGTCGATTATTTTGTCCAATATTTCAATCATCATGCACTAATGGCCAGCGGCGTATCATCCCTCCATGAAAATAACCAGCAAGTCATTGAACGCTTCAAACAAAACCAGTTAGATGTGGTTGTTTCTACAACCATATTAGAACGCGGTGTGACCATTGAAGATGTACAGGTTATTATTCTTAACGGAGAACACGACCTATTTGATAGCCGTACATTGATTCAAATTGCGGGGAGAGTTGGTCGTAAGCCAAATCATCCTACAGGTCATGTTTATATTTTGGCAGCAGTGAAAACAAAAGGTATTCAATTATGTATCAACGAAATCAAAAAGTTAAATATGATGAATGCCTAATATGCAATACCCCACTGCTTAAACAAATTTCTATGACTCATCTTGTGCGCTATTTTCCTATTTGCAATGAATGCATGCAAAAGTTTCAATTGCTTGATTGGCATCTTGATTTTCATCACCATCCTATGCGTATTCTATATCAATATGATGAATTCTTTAAAACCCTGCTATTTCAATATAAAGGGCTTTATGATATTGCTTTAAAGGATGCTTTTTTAAGTATGTATTGTCATGAAATATCCAATTTTTATCAAAACTATATTATTGTTGCTGTACCTTCTGCATCAACTGATAATCAAATACGAGGCTTTGCACCAATGTCAACCATTGCCTCAACGTTTTCTTCTCATGTATTTACAGGCTTATATAAAAAAGAAGAATATAAGCAAAGCAACTATTCATATGAACAACGTAAGGAAGTCATGGATAAGATAGACATACGTTATGGAAAAAGTCTGGCGAAACAAAGTATTCTGATTCTTGATGATGTCATCACTTCAGGATCAACCTTGCTTGCGTGTCTTAAACTTATTGAAGCATATCAGCCAAAAAAGATTGAATTTTTGGTACTTTCAACAAATCAGACATTAGAGCAAATTCAAGAAGCAATAGCGAATCAGCTTGCCTGATTCGCTTTGCATTTTTCTTTATTCTCTCGACCCATTATGACGAATTATAACAGTGTAAATATTTATAATAGGCATATAGTAAAAGGGTATTCGTTAATATAAATAAGAAATATTCCGATAAATCATTGAAGGAGGCGAAATATATGCAAGGCAAAGTCAAATGGTTTAATGCTGAAAAAGGTTTTGGTTTTATTGATCGTGGTGAAGGTAAAGATGTATTTGTTCATTATAGTCAAATTGTTCAAGATGGATATAAATCTTTAAATGAAGGCGAATTAGTAGAATTTGAACTTTATCAAAGTGATCGTGGTTTACAAGCCAGACATGCTGTAAAAGTATGATTATCAAAGGGATGTATGAGCTACATCCCTTTCGTATTTTAACTATGATAAAGTTAATTCATTTTGCAGACCTAAAACTTCTTCATTTGTGAGTTTGGAATACTTTGACACTAATTCTACAGGCATACCATCAAGTAACATTTCTTTTGCAATGGTAATAGTTGTTTTATGGCTACCCTCAGCTATACCCTCAGCCATACCCTCAG
>JAJQEL010000025.1:30861-52892 GCA_021201655.1 Erysipelotrichaceae bacterium
TGCGTTTATATTTATAAACGCAATCTCTTAATACATCAAAATACATATCTTCTGGCTCGGCACATTGAAGATCATGTACTAATTTGCCCATGTTTGAATCTTCATCATAATGGGCTTTTAAATTAACATATACAATCTTTCTTCCATCATATGCTATGGGTGCAATGATTTGGTTATTTTCATCAACTTCAAGACATTCTTTGGCATATGGGTCAATAGTATATTTTGGTTCTTCCTTTTTTAATAAGTCAATGTTCACGATAAATATCACTACGACTTTTGGTAGATCAATCCAATCATCACCATGCTTAGAATAATAAGTACTTATAACATTGGCATGATATACAGCACGTGACAATACTGATCCACTATCATAACATTGCATTTCTACATTATAGTAGTAGTTGTCATCAGTTGCGAGTGTGTCCAACTCAATATCTCTACCTTGGATACTTTTAATCGAAAAATTGGTACTTAGATGAGATAGTTGAATCGTATCATTTT
Organism: Erysipelotrichaceae bacterium; assembly: GCA_021201655.1. Lineage (GTDB taxonomy): Bacteria > Bacillota_I > Bacilli_A > Erysipelotrichales > Coprobacillaceae > JAJQDJ01. The sequence continues at coordinate 31,366 of JAJQEL010000025.1, forward strand.
CTAAAATAATACAGATAATCAGCTGCAATGTTTCTAATGTTAATGCAACCATCGCAAATGTATCATCAATCAAACGAAAAGATTCAATAGCTTTTAAAAATTTTTTGTTCATCTTATCAGCTTCTTTCATTGTATTTTCATTGGGTGATGAAAATCACATGTCCAAGATATCTGACAAGATGTCCATAATTATTATATCATAGAATTGCCTGAAATGTATTTTGTTTTTATAAAATTAAGAGTAAAATAAAAATAAGGAAGTGATAAAGATGAAAGGTATTTATGATATTTACGTTCAAGGATTTGATTATGGCTGTGGTGTGAGTAAAGTATTGGTGACTTTACAGAGTGAGATTGATTGTGTTTTAAAGGAAAATCTGAAGATTATTGAAACAAGACAAGCAGCTGATATGACGAAACCTGATTTTCCTGTTGAAATAATAAGTTGTGAAAGACATATTGAAGATGCTTATTTAAGTAATGAAAAAGGTGAACGCATCAATAAGGCATCATCTTATGTGATGATAGAACTAAGATGTTCACCTATGGAAGGTAATCCATTGGTATTTGATATGCATACTCAATATAATACTTATAGTGATCCTTATACATTAGAAATAACATATAATGATGAATGGTGTATTGATGAATGTTATCGTCATCGTTATACATGTGCAGATGCATTTACATTAGATTGTTATAGTGATGGTGAAGTGACTTTTCAATATGCCTATTATCAGCCAGCAAGACATAGTTCCTCTTTGATTGTATGGTTACATGGTCTGGGTGAAGGTGGCATTATTAATACGGATCCTTACATTTGTCTATTAGCCAATAAAGTGACGGCACTTATAAGTGATGAGTTTCAAAATATGTTTGCAGGTGTCCATGTGCTAGTGCCACAATGTCCGACTTATTGGATGGATATTGATGGTCAATGCAGTAATTTCTTTGGTGGTAAGATTCAAGGAAAAAGGGAGTCTTATTATACATCATCGTTACATGCCTTGATTGATGATTATAAGAAAAAGAATCATATTGACAATGTTATTTTATGTGGATGCTCTAATGGTGGTTATATGACATTGCTTATGGGTATGGACTATAGTCATGAATATAAAGCGATTGTTCCTATTTGCGAAGCTATGCCAGATCTTTATATTAGTGATGAAGATATAGTTAATTTGAAAGATTTACCAATGTATTTTGTGTATTCATTGGATGATGATATTGTTGATCCAACGTTACATGAAATACCAACAATTAAACGTTTAAGAAAAATCGGGGCTAGTGATCTTCATGTGTCAGTGAGCGAACATGTGATTGATAGAAGTGGTCAATATTTTGATGAAAATCATCAGCCGTATCAATATATGGGTCATTGGTCTTGGGTTTATTTTGATAATAATGAATGTGTAAGTGAAGATAATATGAAAGCATGGGAATTTATGGCGAGTAGGATGTTAAGATGATTTTACTTTTATCTGACTGTTAAGATGAATTTACTTTTATCTGACTTGTTTTTCATTATTAATGTGATATAATGTTTCTGGCTACCAAGCATGAAAGGAGATTTATTCATGGCAAGTAGAAAACAGGAAATAAGAAAAAAATTAAAGAAAAAAGAAGCGAAAGAAGCAAAAGAATTACAAGAAAAAGAAGCTCAAGAATTGGCTGAGAAGGGGTTAAACCCTAATGTAGAAATTGTGGATTTGAATGATGATTTAGGTGAAGATATTGTGGTGGAAACATTTGAAGAAGAAGCTACCAATAATACTAAACCTATTGCTTTTAGCACGACACCACAAAAAGAGAAAAAAGGATTCTTTGGTTCTATCAAAAAAGCTTTCTCGCAGGATAATAAGATTTTAAAAGATTTAGAAAAACAGGCTCAGCAGGTATTGGACCTAGAACCAAAATACCAGGTTATGAGTGATGAAGAATTAGCTTCACAAACAGATATATTTAAGGAACGTTTAAGTAATGGTGAAACATTGGATGATATATTAATAGAAGCTTATGCGACAGTAAGAGAGGCAGCTTATCGTCGTTTGGGTTTAAAGGCATTTAAGGTACAGATCATGGGGGCTATATCATTACATAATGGTGATATTGCTGAAATGAAGACAGGTGAAGGTAAAACCTTAACTTCTATATTCCCTGTTTATTTAAATGCGTTGGAAGGTAAAGGCGTGCATGTTGTTACAGTTAATGATTACTTAGCTGGACGTGATAAAGTTGATAATGGAAAAGTTTATGAATTTTTAGGTCTCACTGTTGGTTTAAACAGACGTGAACTAACAAAAGATGAAAAGCGTGCCCAGCATGGTTGTGATATCACTTATACAACAAATGCTGAATTAGGCTTTGATTACTTGCGTGACAATATGGTTACACGTTTAGAGGATAAGGTTTTAAGACCATTGAACTTTGCCTTGGTAGATGAGGTTGACTCTATCTTAATTGATGAATCTCGTACACCATTAATTATATCTGGTGGTAAGAAAAACACAGCCGCCTTATATATTCAAGCTGACAAATTTGTAAAATCATTAAAAGAAGATATTGATTATGAAATAGATGTTGAATCAAAGACAGTTACTTTAACAGCTGAAGGTATTAGTAAAGCAGAAAAAGGTTTTAAAATTCAAAACCTCTATGATCCTCAACATACAGCTTTAGTTCATCGTATTAATCAGGCATTAAAAGCTAATTATACTATGAGTAGAGATGTTGAATATATGATTGCCACAGAGGATGGTAGTCATGATATTAGAAATGCTAGTATTATGATTATTGATCAGTTTACAGGTCGTGTTATGCCTGGTCGTGCTTATAGTGATGGGTTGCATCAAGCTATTGAAGCTAAAGAAGGTGTGCCAATTAAAGAGGAAACAGTTACTCTCGCAACTATTACTTATCAGAATTTCTTTCGATTATTTAATAAATTAGCTGGTATGACAGGTACGGCCAAAACAGAAGAAGAAGAATTTAGACTCATTTATAATATGCGTGTCATTGAAATTCCAACCAATATGCCTGTTATTCGTGAAGATAAACCAGACTTGGTTTATGCCAAACAAAGTGCTAAATATAAAGCTATCTGTGATGAAGTTGAAAGAAGACATGCCTATGGTCAACCAATCCTATTAGGTACTGTTTCTGTTGAAACATCTGAATTATTAAGCAAAATGCTGACGAGACGTAAGATTAGACATAATGTCTTAAATGCTAAAAACCATGCCAAAGAAGCTTTGATTATTGAAAAAGCAGGGGTTAAAGGTGCCGTTACGATTGCCACTAACATGGCAGGTCGTGGTACCGATATTAAATTAGGTCCTGGAGTAGCTGAAATTGGTGGCTTGATGGTTATTGGTAGTGAAAGACATGAATCAAGACGTATTGATAATCAGTTAAGAGGTCGTTCAGGTAGACAAGGCGATCCTGGATGTTCATTATTCTTTGTTTCTTTTGAAGATGATTTGATGCAAAGATTTGCCAGTGAAAGAGTTGCCTCATTTACAGAACAGTTCTTAGAAGACGAAGCTATTGAAAGCAAGACGGTTACAAAATCTATTGAAAGTGCGCAAAAACGTGTTGAAGGTCAAAATTTTGATATTCGTAAACACTTACTAGAATATGATGATATTATGCGTCAACAACGTGAAATCATGTATAAAGAACGTGATGATATTATGTCACAAAGTGATTTAGGTGAGATTGTTAAGGGTATGTTTGAAACTTCCGTAGAACATGCGATCAAAAGTTATACCAAACATGAAGACAAAACTGATACAGTAGATGTAGATGGGGTTTTAAAATTTGTTAGTAAGAATTATATGTTACTTGCTCGTTTAGAAGCAAAGAACACCGAAGCTGTGGCACATGATCCGCAAAAACTTCAAAAGAGCTTATCAGAAGTATGTTATCTTCAATATCAAAATAGATTTAATAAAGATTTACCACCAGAAGTTAAGCTTAACTATGAAAGACGCGTATTATTAGGTATTATTGATCATTCATGGATTAATCATATTGATGCTATGCAAAAATTAAGAAATGGTATTTATCTACGTGCTTATGCTCAAAAAGATCCATTACAGGAATATACCGAAGAAGGTTTCTATATGTTTGAACAAATGACGCAGTCCATTGCCTTAGATATCGCTCGAAATATTGTTCATATGGGTATTGCTCCTGGTAGTGAACAGGAAAAACAAATTCCTGCTGTGAAGATTGATTTGGAGTTTAAATAATGGAATTGTATGAGATTAAGAATGGGCTTGAAAAAGCCCGTTCTTTGATGAAAGAATTATCTATTTCGTTAGATATTGAAGGACTGAAAAGAGAAATCGAAGGTAAAACTGTACAAACTATGGATGAGCATTTTTGGGACGATCAAGATCGTGCCAAAAAAATCTATGATGAATTAAGTGTCATGCAAAAACAAGTTGATGCTTATGATACTTTATCTAATCAATTAAATGAATTAGAAGAAACATATGAATATGTAAAAGAAACCAATGATAGTGAATTCAAAGATGTTTTAGATGAAGATTATCTATCTTTTGAAGCGGATTTATCAGAATTTGAAAAAACGCTATTATTCTCTGGTGAATATGATTATCATAATGCCCTGTTAGAAATTCATCCAGGAGCAGGCGGAACAGAATCCCAGGACTGGGCGAGTATGCTGATGCGTATGTATGATCGCTATGGTGATAAAAAGGGTTATAAGGTAGAGGTTTTAGATTATTTAGATGGTGAAGAAGCAGGTTTAAAATCTGTCACTATGCGTTTTGTTGGTTATAATGCCTATGGACATTTAAAAGCTGAAAAAGGTGTTCATAGACTTGTTCGTATCTCCCCATTTGATTCTAATAAAAGAAGACACACTTCTTTTGCCTCTGTCGATGTGATGCCTGAATTTGATAATGATATTCATCTGGAAATCAATCCTAATGATTTACGTATTGATACATTTAGAGCATCAGGAGCTGGTGGCCAACATATCAATAAAACCGATTCTGCTATTCGTATTACCCATATTCCTACCAATACGGTAGTTACTTGTCAATCACAGCGTTCCCAGCTACAAAACAAGGAACAGGCTATGATTACCTTGAAATCAAAATTATATCAGCTCATGCTAGAAGAACAAGCTTCAAAATTAAGTGATATCAAGGGTGAACAAAAAGCCATTGAATGGGGTAGTCAAATAAGATCCTATGTCTTGCATCCTTATTCAATGGTTAAAGATAATCGTAGCGGTTATGAATCAAATAATCCCAAAGCTATTTTGGATGGAGAATTAGATGATTGTATTTATGCTTACTTAAAATCTATTGTCAAAGAAGGTGAATAAATGAAAAAAGTCATAAGTGATATCTTACTTGTATTGCTGGGGAATGCCATTTTAGCCTTTGGCTATGCGGTATTTGCCATTCCTGCCAATTTAATCGTTGGCGGCGCAACAGGTATTGCTTTAACTTTAGAAAAATTATCAAATATTGATTATACAACGATTGTATTGATTATTAATATCATGATGCTTATATTAGGTTTTATCTTTTTAGGAAAAAACTTCGTCGCAGGTACATTACTCAGTTCACTGGCTTTTCCAATCTTTCTGGAAATCTTTGAAACTGTTGAACAGTTTCAAAATATCTCTAATGATGTCTTATTATGTACCATTTATGCTGGCTTTTGTATAGGTATTGGGGTTGGCATTATTTTTAGAAGAGGTTATAGTAGTGGTGGTATGGATGTTCCACCACTGATTATCAATAAGGAAACAGGCATATCTATTGCTTTTTTGATGAATGTTTGCGATATTATCATTTTATTTATGCAAGTATTCTTCTCTAGTTTTGAAGGTATCTTATATGGTATTATTGCTGTCATTATTTGTAATTATGTCTTAGATAAAGTCCTCATGATTGGGGAAAGAAATATACAAGTATTGATTATTTCTAGCAAACATGAACAAATTGCTGAGGCTATCTTTAAAGAAATCAACCGTGGCTGTACCTTTATGAATGTCACGACAGGTTATTTACATGAGCCACAATACGCTGTCCTTTCAGTTATGAGTGCACGTCAATATCCGCAGATAAATGAACTTGTCTTAGACATAGATCCAACGGCTTTTATTATCAGTAATGATATTCATAGTGTTAAAGGTCGTGGATTTACTTTGCCCAATATAGATTTATAAGAGAATCCGTTATGGATTCTCCTTATATTTTGTGATTTTGCAATAATGTTTTTTATAATCTTTACTTTTGGCATCTTTGTTGTAGGATATACCAACCAGTAGTAAATTATCCTTGTATTTTTTTAATCCATAATAGTATTTTCGGTTCAAGATTTGATTAATAGCTGCATCAGGATTATCTTGCCATTTCAGTTCTACTATTATAGCTGGATAAGTGGGATTATAAGGAATATAGGCTATGTCAGCAAAACCTTCACCCGTAGGCATCTGTCTTTCAATTGTATAATAATTATTGGCTGCCATAAACGCAAAGTAAATCGTATATGCTAAAGCATTTTCGTCATTATATTGAATAATAGATGTTTCCAAATGAGCTTCTTCAATATATTGAGCGACTTTCTCTTCGTCCATATTCCAGGTGGCTTTTAAACAGTCCATGGAATTATTAAAGGCTATAGTAGGCTGTCCCCAATTTAATTGACTAACTGCTGCTACGAAAGGATCAACAACTTCTTTGTTGGGTATACTCACTTCCTGTCTTGTACTATCATATCCTAAATAGCCCAAATGAATAAGTAGTGTTAAAACATCATCTTTTGAAGAAAACTTAGATATATCATTTTGAAATGTTTTGGTATTCACTGTTAAGCTTTTACCAGCTAATAATTCAATAATTGCATCCTTTAATCCGTCTCTATTTTCTTGTATATAATCTTTTAAAGTTCCAAATGTACCAGCATTTGTCCAATAGCTTTTACATTCTTTATGAATGAGTGCTTGTACTATGGATCTTGGACTATAAATAGAAATATTATTTTTAAAATGATATCCATCATACCATAATTTCATATTATCAAAATTCATATCATGTTTATGACATAAATCTTTAACTTCATCTTCGGTGAATCCCATAAATGAATCTAATCCCAAAGGATCAAGCATAGAAACTTCGTCAAACATATTAAGCGCACTTTCATCGCCATATTTTTTAATTGGTAAAATACCTGTCATATAAACAAGTTCTACATAAGGCTTATCTTTTAAAAGCTTGTTTAAAAAATCTAAATATTTTTTCTTGTCTTCTTCAGTTGCATTCTTGTTTCTTAAAAGACAATCCCATTCATCTAATATAAATATGAAACTTGTTTTAGTTTGAGCATATATTTTTTTGAAGGCATCATGTAATGTATGACGATTTGTCTTAAAGTCATATTTTTCTTTTAGTTCGTCTACAATTTCGTCTCTTATATAATCTATCATATTTTTGACTGGATACGATTCGTCATAAAAATCTAGAATATTTATGAAAATAACATTATGCTGATTGAGATGAGTCTTATAATTTTCCTCACTAGAGATTTTGACATTTTCAAATAATGTGGATGAATCGCAGCCTTTAGAATAATACGCAATAAGCATTTGGGCATCAGTGCTTTTACCAAATCTTCTAGGTCTAGCAACACATATATATCTTTCTTTAATATTGATTTTGCTATTTGTATATTTTATCAATAATGATTTATCGATAAAAATAGGAGATTGTTGCAATATAGTATAATCCTTGTTATCAGGATTTAAATATGATCCCATGTTACCACTTCCTTTACGCTATTATATCATAAAAAATCTGTTTATTATAGTGAACGCCAATCGATTTTCAAAAATAAAACGCTTCATCACTTTTTTTGTATGAATTTTATGATATAATAAGAAGACTAGGGGTGATATTATGCATATTCAGGATTGTGAAATAAGAAGAGTGATTAATGACGAAAAAGAATATCGTTTTGGCCGTATTATGGATATTTCTAAGTTGCTGGAAAGAATGACTATATCATTGGATGAATCTCATCAATGTGTACGTGTGAATGCACGCGTTGTGGATAACCATAATAAATATGTAACATCGATGAAAATAGATGCCAATGGCGAAATTATTCAATATTCATGTACTTGTGGCAAAGATGGCTGTCGTCATGAAGCCGCTATTCTTTTGTATTTAAGAAAACAAAACATCGATCATTATCCTTATTTCTATGAAAAGGCACCCGAAGTTTCCAAATATGAACAGCTCCAGCAAATTGAAGAAAACCGAAAACAACGTATCCTTACTAAAAAACAACAGGAAGCTAAAGACCTTATTTCGCTATATAAAGATCAATTAGTTAGAGACTCTTTAGTACCATTATCATCAAAACAATATAAATTAAAAACCTATGTTAAACAAGAAAATGATCATCTGGTAATGACATTTCGTGTTATTAATGGGATGCAGGGATATATCGTTAAAAATATTGAAACATTTTTAAATGCGATTAATCATCATGAAAATTTAAAATATGGCAAAAATTTTGAATTCATTCATAGCTTAGATGCTTTTGATGAAGATTCTAATGAAATCATTAGTTTTATGAAACGCTGCATATTAAAGAATCAATTAATTCAAAATGGCATTATTAAGTCTCTGATGACTAGTGATGAACATATTGATGAATTTTATGATCTGATGAATAGTTTACCTTCAAGCTATTGTGATATAGGTTTTGATAAACGTCATGAACAAATACCTTTGGAATTACGTCAAGAAGATCATAATTATATTCTTGATTTTAAAGAATATCATATGATTGAAAATATGATGATGTCAGCATCATATATTTATAGTTTAGAAAATGATATATTATATCGTTATGAATTCCATGAACCTGCAAAAGTTTTAACTTTTATCCAAAAATTAATGGATATTCGCGGCGGCTTATATATTAGTGAAGAATCCTTAAATGATTTTTATAAATATATATTTGTCGATCTCATTGATGATTTATCATTAAATACAAATGTATTTAATGATTATCACCAGGAAAATATGATTAATCTTTATGGGGATATGACTAATGAAGGACAAATATGTTTACAGATTGAATATATTTATGATGATGATTTAGCTTATGGTTTTGATGATAATGAACATAAGTCTAAAGAAGCTGATTTAATCGAAAACTATTTAAAACCTTATATAGAAGATATCGATGACCATATTATTTATTTACAATATGATCATGAATTCTCTTATCAATTTATAAAAGAAGGTTTACCATATCTTTCTAATTATTGTACCATTTATGTCAGTGATGCCCTAAAAGATATCTCTAAGAATCAGCCATTGGATATTCAAGTAGGAGTCCGTATTAGCAATGGTTTATTATCCATTCAAATCGATAGTATCAATGTCCAAAAAGAAGAACTGATGGATATCTTAAAAGCTTATAAAAAGAAACGTAAATTCTATAAATTAAAAGATGGAAAAATACTATCTTTAGAAAATCAGGAATTAAGTGAATTAGATGCCTTGACATCTTCACTGCAGCTTAAGAATCAGGATTTTACGAATGGTGAAATTCAGGTTCCTGCTTATCGTTTATTTGAATTAGATAATATTATGTCTCAGGATTCCTCTTTACATTTTTCTAGATCTCAGCAATTTGATCAATGGCTCAATGATTTATCACTGAAACAATCTCAATTTGAAATACCACAGAAATATGAAGATATTTTAAGAGAATATCAAATAGAAGGTTATCAATGGCTAAGACTGATGGAACAATATGGTTTTGGTGGTATTTTAGCAGATGATATGGGATTAGGGAAAACCTTGCAGATGATTGTTTATTTTGAGGCATTAAAAGATGCTGGTACGCATTTGGTTATTACGCCTGCGAGTCTGTTACTCAACTGGGCTGATGAAATAGAAAAATTTTCCGATGATTTGAAATATTTATGTATATATGGGACGAAGGCCAAACGTGAAGAACTGATACAAACGATGGGAGATTATCAAATTGTGATTACATCTTATGATTATATGCGTCGTGACGTTGATTTATATCAAAATTTCCAGTTTCATACGCTTGTGATAGATGAAGCACAGTATATTAAAAATCCTAAGACGCGTAATGCTTTAACGGTTAAGATGCTTAAAGCAAAACAACGTTTTGCTTTAACAGGAACACCAATTGAAAATTCTTTATCAGAATTATGGTCAATCTTTGATTTCTTGATGCCTTATTATTTATATAATTATCATTATTTTATGAATAACTTTGAAAAACCAATTGTCAATTCACAGGATGAAGAAAAACAATCACAACTTAAAAACATGATATCTCCTTTTGTCTTAAGAAGAAATAAAAAAGATGTATTAGCCCAATTACCAGAAAAAATAGAACAAACCCTGTATTTACAATTCAATGAAGAAGAAGAAAAGCTTTACTTAGCTTCTTTAGTGCAAGCCAATCAATCTTTAAGAGAGAAACTCAATATGCAACATTTAGGACAAATAGAAATACTGGCATTACTGACCCGTTTACGTCAATTATGCCAGGATCCGCGCTTGCTTTATGAAGATATTGACGAACCTTCATCAAAGATGAAAGGATGCATGGAACTTATTCATTCCTTAGAAAATAGTCATAAAAAGATATTATTATTTTCATCATTTACTTCAGTATTAGAATTATTAGAAGAACAGTGTCAGAAAGAACATGTTTCTTATTATTTATTAGATGGTTCGGTCTCTAAGACAAAACGTAAACAAATGATAGATGCTTTCCAAAAAGATGATACAACTTTATTCCTTATCTCTTTAAAAGCAGGTGGCTCTGGTATCAATTTAACAAGTGCGCAGGCGGTTATCCACTACGATCCATGGTGGAATATGTCAGCTAAAAATCAGGCAACAGACCGTGCTTATCGTATTGGTCAGAATCAAAATGTGCAAGTATTCTCATTGATCATGAAAAATACGATTGAGGAAAAGATTATGGATTTACAAAGTCAAAAGAAAGATTTGGCTGATACCTTTGTAGAAGGTAATGAAGGATCATTATCTTCAATGAGTCTTGATGATATTAAAGCATTATTTGCAATAGAAGGAGAATGACTATGGCTCAATTTACTTAAAGAAGTGCCAAGAAAGCCTGCTACTTTAGTAGCGGGATGAATTGGCATATTTTTTGAAAATTAAATACGAAATTCCCAAATCTATATTTTAATCAATGTATATATTTGCTATAATAAATATAGATATAAAAAATGTTGGGAGGTATTTCAATGGCAGTTCATACTTTAAGACTAAAGCTAAAAGTTAATTCTGAAATAAAATATAATCTTGAGAAACGTTTCAACTGTGTCAACAGATGTCACAATGTTCTTGTAAGACGTTCTATTCAGTTGTTACATAAGATGGATATTTCCAAGAGATATCTGTTTATGAAAAAGGCATACTTCTTCTTTAACAGTCAGGATAAGCTATGTGCTTCCAAGGACTACTTTCTTCCTAAAGTTATCAATGAAATGAATAAATACAGAGAAGAAATTGGTTTGACTGAATATGCTCTTCAGGATTATATTAAAAAATTCCAGCATGATAATGCTCATCTTATCTCTTCCCATCAGGCACAGGTTGAAGCTTCGCGTGTATTTAAAGGTGTTGAAGCAGTATTATTTGGTGATGGCAAGAAACTGCATTATAAAAAGAGAAGTGAACAGCATACCATTGGCTGTAAAAATAATCGTAACGGTGTTAAATATGATAAGGAAACACATTCTATAACACTTACATCACCTAAAAAGAAATATCGAATGACTATTCCATGTAAAATACCAAAAAATAAAAAGAAAATTGAATATTTTAATGAATCCATCAATCATAGAATCAAGTACTGCTATCTTGAAAGAAAGATGTTCAATAATGGATGGCATTACTATGTTATTATTTATCTTGATGGTAATGCTCCAAAGAAACTAAAAAATGTCAATAACCATGCAACAGTTGGCATTGATCCAGGTGTATCAACAGTTGCAGCAGTCACTGAATATGATGTTATGCTTGAGGAACTTGCACCAAAGGTGATTGAATATGACAGAAAGATAGAAAAAGTGCTTAAGTATATGGATAGAAGCAGACGTGCCATGAATCCCAATAAATTTAATGATGATGGTACATTTAAGAAAGGAAATAAGGATAGATGGCATAACTCGAATTCATATAATAAATCATGGTGCAAGCTAAGATGCCTGTATCGAAAAAGAGCAGCTTATATCAAGCAGTCGCATGAGATAATGGCCAACAAGATAATTATGAATGGAACCAATATCATAGCTGAGGAAATGAACTTTTCGGCATTAACGAAAAGAGGAAAGAAAACAGAGAGAAGAGAAGAAGCAGAAGAGATAGTACAAAAGGATGGAACAGTCAAGATGGTACATAAATTTAAAAAGAAAAGACGTTTTGGAAGCAGCATCAACAAACGAGCACCATCGCTGTTTTTAACGATACTTGAAAGTAAAAGCAAGCAGTATAATGGGACATATAGAACAGTTAATACAAAAGCATATAAAGCGAGCCAGTATGATCATATTGAGGATAAATATATCAAGGTATCATTATCCAAAAGAGAGAAGCATGTTGGTGAAGCAACCATTCAAAGAGATCTTTATAGTGCCTACTTAATTGCCAATGCAGATTTTAGTACAGTTGATGATAAAGGTAGATCAATAAAACCAGATAGAGATAGATGTATAGAGAAATTTGATGAATTTGTAGAAATGCATGATAAATGCATAAGTATGATGAAGGAAAATGGAATAACCATGAAGCAGTGTTTCGGGTTTTAAAGTAAATAAGTAAAAATACAAAAGGTTCAGAAGCAACCTGTGCCAGGAAAAAGTAGTGCCAAAGCACGAAAAGTCTCTGCAAAGAGACTCAGGTACGAATTCGAAGCGGCTTATAACTTATAATTGTATATGTGCGGCTGCAGGATAACACCATAAAAGGTGAAATCCACAGGTAGAGCTTATTACTCTACTAGAATCTTCTGGTTTTAACCAGGAGGGCTTCAAAAGTGTTCTATCCTTGTTGGAAGAGGAATTGAAATTACAAGGTATAAGTTATTATGTTTTGACAGGATCGACTAAAAAAGAAGAACGTCGAACATTGGTATCGCAATTTCAAAATGATGATACTGATGTCTTCTTGATTTCTTTAAAAGCTGGTGGTACTGGCTTAAATCTAACAGCCGCTTCAGCGGTCATCCACTACGATCCTTGGTGGAATATATCAGTCCAAAATCAGGCAACGGATAGAGCTTATCGTATTGGTCAAAATAAGAATGTACAAGTTTTTTATATGGTTATGAAAGGTAGTATTGAAGAAAAAATCATTGATTTACAAAAATAAAAGAAAGAACTAGCTGATATCTTTGTAGAAGGTAATGATGTCAATTTATCACAAATAAGCAAAGAAGAATTGTTGGAATTGTTTTCGTAATGAAATAGAGGAGAATCCCTTAAGGATTCTCCTTGTATTTTGTAATCTTACAATAATGTTTTTTATAATCTTTACTATTTGGATCTTTGTTGTAACTAATACCAACTAACAATAAATTATCTTTATAATGTTTTAATGAAGCATAATATTTTCTATCTTGTATTTGATTTATGGCAATTTCTGGTGTTTGATTCCATTTGAGTTCAATCACTATGGCTGGCTTATGAGAACGTGGTGCTGGTATAAATATTAAATCAGCATAACCTTTACCTGTTGGCATTTCTCTAGAAATAGTATAATAATTATTAGCGGCGGGAACATAAGCTGTATTTATAACACAAGCTAAAGCATTTTCATCATTGTATGCAATAATTGATGTATCTTGATGAGCCTCTTCGATATATTGGGCTACTTTTTCTTCGTTCATATTCCAAGTGGCTTCTAGCAAATCCTTTGATTCTTTAATAATTCGTGCTTCATTCCAAGGTAATTCTGAAATGGCATTCACAAATGAATCAACAACTTCTTTATTTGGTATATATACTTTGTTATCTTCATAGTCAAAACCTAAATATCCAAAATGAACTAGTAATGTTAAAACATCATCTTTACTATTTAATATAGCTGCATCATTTCTGAAAGTTTTAGGATTAATATTAACCTTTTTACCAGCTAAAAGAGAAACAATATCATCTTTCAAACCATTAAAATTCGTGTTGATATATAACTTTAGATCTTCAAAGTTACTGGTATCCACCCAATAACTTTTACATGATTTGTTAGAAATAGCTTGTACAATAGAACGGGGACTATATATTGATATATTATTTTCAAGATGATAACCATCATACCATGATTGAATTTCATTATAATCCATATGATATTGTTTACATAAATCTTTGACCTCATCTACAGTGAATCCCATATATTCTCCTAAAGGAATTGATGATAACATTGTTATTTCATTGAACATATTAAATGTACTTTGATCATCAAACTTTTTAATCGGTAATATGCCTGTCATATACACAAGTTCTACATAGGGTTGATCTTTTAAGAGAATATCTAAAAAATTAATGAATTTCACTTTATTTTCTTCAGTCGAATTCTTATTTCTTAATAAACAATCCCACTCATCGATAATGAAAATAAATTTGTTTTTTGTTTGAGAATATATATCCTCAAGAGAAAAGCTTAAATCATTTTCGTCCCAAAAATCGACTTCTGGAAAAACATCTTTTATTTCTTTCATAATTTTATGAGTAAGTAATTGAAGTAAGCTATTAACATTATTTGTTCGTTTATAAAACTTTAACATATTGATGAAAATAACATTATGGCTATTAAGATGCTTTTGATAATCTTCATCTTCAGCTATTTTAAGATCATTAAATAGTGAAGACGAATCACATCCATTAGAGTAATAAGCTACTAACATTTGGGCATCCGTACTTTTACCAAATCTTCTAGGTCTAGCAACACATAGAAATCTTTCCTTAATATTCAATATACTATTTGTATATTTTATTAATAATGATTTATCAACACATATAGGTGATTGTTTTAAAGTTGTAAAATCATTATTATCTGGATTCAAATATGTTCCCATGTTATCACTTCCTTTTACAGTATTATAGCATAAAATTCTGGTTTTATATAGTTAACACAAACTGATTTTCAATTAAATTGATGCTCGTTTATCATAAATGAGCAAAGAACAATTGTTGGAATTGTTTTTGTAGAAAAAGAATGCTTTATGCATTCTTACATTTCTTTTATAATTTCTTTAACAAGCTTTACTAAATCAATTTCGGCCTTATCGGCTGCTGCCATAACTTCTTTGTGATCTAATTGATTTGTTGATAAACCTGCGGCTTTATTTGTCACTAAAGAAATACCTAAAGTGGTCATACCTGAATGTCTGGCAACAATAGCTTCAGGAACTGTTGACATACCACACATATCGGCACCTAAGGCTCTAAATGCTCTGATTTCAGCTGGTGTTTCAAACATCGGACCTTTAAAGAAACAATAAACACCTTCCTTTAAATCAACATCAACCTTTTTTGCTGCATGATAAGCTATATTTCTTAATTCCTTGGAATAAACTTCGCTCATATCTTTAAAACGCGGACCAAATTCATCTAAATTAGGACCACGAAGGGGACTAGGGGCAAATAAGCCAATATGATCACTAATTAGTGTAATCTGTCCAGGATTTAAATCCTCTCTAATACCACCACAGGCATTTGTTACAAATAAATACTTAATACCTAATTTTGCAAAAACACGAATAGGTAATGTTACCACATCCATATCATGTCCTTCATAATAATGAAAACGGCCTTTCATGGCACAAACAGTTTTACCAGATACTTTTCCAATATAAAGTTTACCTTCGTGACCAGGAATAGTGGAAATAGGAAAACCAGGAATATCTTTATAGTCGATAATGATGGGATTTTCTATTTCATCAGCTAAAGGACCTAAACCCGAACCTAAAATGATAGCGATATCTATTGGTTTATTATATTTAGCATAAATATATTCATATGCTTGATTAATTGTTGTATACATACTCTTTCCTCCTATAGCTATTATAGCATAAGAAAAAGACGTTTAAAACGTCTTATGCATCAGTAGTACCTAAAATAGAGGCTTGCGTATATGTTCTAGTTGCTAATTCATTATCTAATGAATAGAGTGATTGAGGATCATGTCCAAATAATTCAAACTTTGTCAATAAATCATTAGCATTGACTTCTTC
Organism: Erysipelotrichaceae bacterium; assembly: GCA_021201655.1. Classification (GTDB taxonomy): domain Bacteria; phylum Bacillota_I; class Bacilli_A; order Erysipelotrichales; family Coprobacillaceae; genus JAJQDJ01. Next base: position 47,677 of record JAJQEL010000025.1, read on the forward strand.
TTCACCTTGTTCCTCTACATACCAATCCAAAAATTTCATAGTTCTAAAATCTTTATCTTCATAAGCTGCTGAGTAAATATTATGAATGAGACTCGTAACATATTTTTCATGTTCTAAACCGAATTTTAATGGATCATCTAAATTCACTAATTCTTTATCAGGTTTAGCAATAGCTGATAATGTTACAACATAATCATTATCCTGTAAGTATCTTAATATACCAATAGCATGATCCATTTCCTCTTTAGCTTGAATATCATACCAGTTAGCATAACCATCTAAACCTTTTCTTTCATAAAAATTCGCAAAATCTAAATATAAATAGGCTGAATACATTTCTTTGTTAATTTGATCATTGAGTAGATTTCCAACTTTTTCACTTAACATAATAACTACCTCCTGTACAAATATTATACTATATAATTATCTTACAAGACAAATCATATGCTTTAAAATATGATTGATATTTGATAAAATAGGAATAGGTGATCATTATGGGATTTAAAGAAGAGTTTACATTAAAATCAAATGAGCTTTTAGAAAAACGCGTAATGCGTGATGCGATCCACGATTATATACGTGTTGATCATTTAATCATATGGCGTTTGATAAATGCTCAGGAAGTTCAACGTTTAAGACGCATCAAACAATTAGGAGGAACGCATCAAGTTTTTCAAAGCGCTGAACATTCACGTTTTGTACATTCTTTAGGTGTTTATCAAACAATTAGACGTATGTTAGAAACAGAATGTTTAGATCATTATTTAAGTGATTATGATAAATTATGTGTCATGATAGCAGGTTTATTACATGATATTGGGCATGGCCCTTTTTCTCATTCCTTTGAAGGTGTTTTTCATGATCATCATGAAGATATGAGTGTTCGTCTTATTCTATCAGATAGTGAAGTTCATGATATCTTAGCTGATTTTTACTATGAATTACCTCAAGATGTTGCTTCTGTTATTCAACATACCCATCCAAATAAAGCTCTTGTGCAAATGATTTCGAGTCAATTAGATGCTGATCGTATGGATTATCTACTGAGAGATTCCTATATGAGTGGTACAACTTATGGACAATTTGATATGTCCAGAATACTACGTACTATGCGTATTAAAGATGATCATATTGTTTATAAAGAATCAGGTGTCCAAGCAATTGAAAACTATATTCTAGCTAGATATCATATGTATTGGCAGGTTTATTATCATCCAACAGCTAGAAGCTATGAACATCTCTTTCAAAGCATCTTTTTAAGAGTTAAAGACCTCTATCAACAAAACTATCTCTTTAAAACTGATATGAAGTATATCTTACCATTTTTAGAAAACAATGAAACCAATAATGACTTTACCAATTTAGACGAATCAGTTATTCTCTATTATTTTAGAGAATTCTCTGATGAAGATGATCCTATCTTAAAAGATTTATCATTACGTTTTCTCAATCGAAGATTATTTAAATACGTTGATTTTGATGATATCAACGAAGTTGATACCATCAAAGAAATAGCTATCAAGCATGGTTATGATCCACGTTATTATATTATCACTGATAATCAAAAACAAATTCCTTATCTGCATTATGGTGATAACTTTAATGAAATAGAAATCTTAGATCGTCATGGTCAATTATCACCATTACCATCAAAATCAGAAATTGTATCAGCTATATTAAATTCTAAAAATTATAAATCTGATCAAAAAGTATTTTTTCCCAAGGAGCTTAAAGATGACATACCAATTTTATAATCAATTACCTTTAGATGCTAAAATGATAAGAGAAGAAGTCTTTATCAAGGAACAAGGTTTTCAAAATGAATTTGATGATATTGATCAGCATTGTTTCCATTTAGTGATATATATAGATCATCAACCTGTAGGATGTGCCCGTATGTATGAGGAAAATCAGCAAATGATATTAGGAAGAATAGCGGTATTGAAATCTTATCGCCATCTTCATTTAGGTTCCTGTATTTTAGAAATATTAGAAAATAAAGCTATTGAATTAGGTTATCATAGTATTTATTTATCAGCGCAGGTTCGTGCCAGTGATTTTTATTTAAAGAATGGCTATATACGATATGGAAAAGAATATTTAGATGAATACTGTCCCCATTGTCATATGAAAAAAGATATTTAGAATATCCAATAATTTTATAGATTTTGAATTATATAAGCTCACATTTTTATCACATAATATTTATATAAAATAATGTTGGAGGTTTAAATATGGATAATGAAGAAATTGAATATGAAACAGTGCATCGTCCTCTAGCGATTTTTTGTTATGTGATAATGGTTATATGTATCCTATTTTTTATATTAATGTTTTATTATCATTTGAGTTATGTTTCTAGTTTGATTATGGATGGTGATATTGAACTAGTAAGTGATTTTTATGAGATAGTTTATTATTTTTTGGCCGATAATGATTTTATTTATTTGTTAGGAGCATGTTTGTTTGGCGTTGTAGGTTATTGTATTGATAATTATGTTAATGAGGAGGATGAATAATCCTCTTTTCAATTGTAAAATTTGGGATTATAATAAAACAGAGGTGAGAGGAAGATGAATGATAATCAGAATAATTTTGCGATTGGATCATTGCCAAAACATATTATGTCTTTAGCAGGACCAATGATTGTCGCTCAACTTATTAATGTTTTATATAATGTGATAGATCGTATCTATATTGGTCGTATTGGTAGTAATGCAACATTAGCCATGAGTGGATTAGGTATTTGTTTGCCAGTAATTACCATTATTACCGCTTTTGCGAATTTGTTTGGCATGGGTGGCTCACCACTATGTTCCATAGAAAGAGGAAAAGGCAATAATGATAAAGCGGAAGTGATTATGGGGAATTCTTTTACATTATTATTGATTTTTTCTTTTTTGATCATGATTTTCTTTTATATTTTTAAAACACCTATATTATGGGCTTTTGGCGCAAGTAAAGAAACATTTGCTTATGCTGATAGTTATTTATCTATTTATTTAGTAGGGACTTTATTTGTGTTGGTGGAATTAGGATTGAATTATTTTATTAATAGTCAAGGTTTTGCGACAATTGGTATGATGACGGTTTTATTAGGGGCTATTACTAATATTATTTTAGATCCTTTATTTATTTTTTATTTTGATATGGGTGTTAGTGGTGCAGCTTTAGCTACTGTTTTTTCGCAATTATTATCAGCTATCTGGACATTTCAATTTTTAACCAGTAAACGTACGATTTTAAAATTAAAACTCAGTTGTATGAAACTGAGATGGCATTATGTTAAAAGAATCTTTTCTTTAGGGACAGCAGGCTTTATGATGGGAATTACCAATTCCATTGTCACCATTGTTTGTAATTCTACTTTACAAATTTATGGTGGTGATTTATATGTGGCTATCATGACCATTATTAATTCTATTAGAGAAGTCACTTCTTTATTTGGTCAAGGGATAGCGAATGCGAGTCAGCCAGTATTAGGTTATAACTATGGGGCTAAAGAATATAAACGTGTTATTGATGGTATTAAGTTTACGACTATTACAGCTTTAGCATTAATGCTGATAGTATGGTTATCAGTTACATTATTCCCTGAAGTGTATATTAGTATCTTTTCGGATAATAGTGAAATAGTCGCAGATGGAACACGTGCCATACGTTTATATTTCTTTGGTTTCTTTATGATGTCATTTCAAATGTGTGGTCAATCCGTAGCGGTAGGTCTAGGTAAATCCAAGCAGGCTGTCTTCTTTTCAATTTTTAGGAAAGTGATTATTGTTGCTCCTTTAACGATTATATTACCACGTTTTATTGGGGTTGATGGCGTTTTTATTAGTGAAGCTATTAGTAATTTTATTGGTGGCAGTGCCTGTTATATTACGATGTTATTAACAATTGGCAGAGATTTACAAAAACGCATAAAAAATACATAAAATAGCGCAATTCATCTATAATATATTGGAGGGATGCGCATGCATTGGTTAAGCTATTTTGTTGTATTTAACGGTGGTGTTTTTGTAGGTGTTCTATTAATGGCCTTAATTATAGGTGGAACAAGAGAATAATTAGAGAAATATCCCATATAATGATATGGGTGATCATATGAAAAAAATAACATCAATGATTCTTGTTCTAGCATTATGTGCCTATTTATATAAACCTGTGATTCAAGTATCAGACACACAAACTTTAGCTAAAAAAGTCATAGTTATTGACCCAGGCCATCGGAGGGTTAGATAATGGAGCAAGTGTTGGTGGTGTCAATGAAGATGATCTTAATCTGGAGATTAGCTTTGCTTTAAAAACTGAACTGGAATCACGGGGTGCTACTGTTTATTTAACTAGAACAGATGATCAGGATATGACAAAGCGTACTTATAATTATTCTAAACAGGACGATATGTATTTACGAAGACTCGCCATTGATGCTTATCATCCTGATGTATTCTTAAGTATTCATCTCAATTCAGCTACCAACAATTCATGGGGCTCGCAGGTCTTTTATTATCAAAATAGCAGTGAAGGTCAAAAGCTTGCCAGTATTATTCATGAAAGCATGAAAGAAGTCACTGGTACGACTAAAAACATTTCATCATGTAGTTTTTATATATTAAAAAACACAGCCTCACTTGGGGTATTAGTAGAATGTGGCTTTTTATCCAATAGTAATGAGAGAGGTCAATTAAAAAGTTCCAAGTATCAAAAAAAGCTAGCCATCGCCATGAGCGATGGAATTGAAAATTATTTTAATGCCTTAGCATCTACTTTATAGTAGTGCTTTTTTTCTTGTTGTTTTCATTATTTGTGGTATACTATAGATATGTTAGGAGGTACTTATATGGCTCAATGGATTGATAATAATTTTAAAAGAATAGCATTACTCTTATGGGGATTACTTTGGGTTATATATGTGGGATTCATGATTTTTATGTTTATGTCACTCCCAATGATTTCTATGTTAGTTGTTTTAGGAGTATTAGATATTCCTTATCTAGCTTTAGCAACTATTATGCTGATTATGATTTCTACAGAAGTAGAAGATGAATTTAGGGAAAATAAAGCTTTAGCAGCTTATTTGATAGTACCATATGCCATTGTATTTGTTATTACATGTGGTTGTTTAAGCTGGCTATTATTAGGTTCAATATAAAAATGAGGTTAAATGAAGTGATTTTGTCAAGTAGACAATTTAAATAATTAAAATGATTTGCTAT
>JAJQEL010000066.1 GCA_021201655.1 Erysipelotrichaceae bacterium
GAATAGCAAATCATTTTAATTATTTAAATTGTCTACTTGACAAAATCACTTCAAGTAACTCGTTTTTTTAATGCTGAAAATTTAAATATTAATGATTTTTGATATGAATTCATGTATAATGAAAATATGGAGGAGGTTTTATTATGGCCAAATTAGATGATTTTTTAATTCAACTTTTTCATGAAGGGAATTGCCTAGAGGCATATCGTGTATTCGGTGCACATATTGGTGAAGAAGAAGGTGTAAAAGGTGTAAGATTTACAGTTTATGCTCCAAATGCTAAAAGTGTTCAGGTTATTGGTGATTTCAATAAGTGGAATGGTGAAAAACACGTGATGGAAAAATATAATGATGGCGGTATTTATACTTTATTTATTCCAAAATTAAAACAATATGCTATGTATAAATATCGTATTGAAACAAAGTCAGGTGATTATGTAGAACGTGCAGATCCATATGCTTTCTTTAGTGAACTTCGCCCAGGTACTTCTTCTAAGGTTTATAAGATGGATGGTTATCGTTGGAATGATAAACGCTGGATGAATAAACGTACAAAGAACTTTGATAAGGTTCTCAATATTTATGAAGCTAATATTGGTTCTTGGAAGTTAAAGAAAGAATTTATAGAAGAAGAGGATGGGGAATTCTATAGTTATGAAGAAATGATTGATGAAATTATTCCTTATGTTGTGGAACAAGGTTTTTCTCATATTGAATTAATGCCTTTGAATGAATTCCCATTTGATGGATCTTGGGGTTATCAGCCTACTGGTTATTTTAGTGCTACAAGTCGTTATGGACACCCTAAACAGTTGATGCATTTTATTGCAGCATGTCATAAAAATAATATTGGTGTCATTATGGACTTTGTTCCTGCTCATTTTGTGAATGATGCACATGGTTTAAGAGAATTTGATGGTGGTTTTGTTTATGAATATCCTGATATTAATTTAAGATACACAGAATGGGGTAGTAGTTATTTTGATTTAGGCAGAGCAGAAGTGAGAAGTTTCATTATGTCTGCAGTGCATTTCTGGTGCAATTATTTCCATGTTGATGGTATTCGTTTTGATGCTATTAGTAATTTGATTTACTGGGGTGGCAATAAGGAACGTGATGTAAATGATGGTGCTGTTGAACTTATGAAACGTATGAATAATCATATGAAAGGTTATTTCCCTGGAGTTATGATGATTGCTGAAGATTCTTCAGATTATCCTGGTGTAACAAGATCTCCTGATTATGGAGGACTAGGTTTTGATTATAAATGGGATTTAGGCTGGATGAATGATACTTTGGCTTATTTCAAAAAGGATCCAGTATTCCGCCAATATGATGATACACATAATAAGCTTACATTCTCTATGATGTATTTCTATGGAGAAAATTATATTTTACCTTTCTCACATGATGAAGTTGTTCATAGTAAAGGCACTATCTTAGATAAGATGTGGGGCGATAATGATCAAAAATTTGCTCAAGTTAAGGCTTTATATCTTTATATGATGACACATCCTGGTAAAAAGCTCAATTTCATGGGTAATGAACTTGCTGAATATAAAGAATGGGATGAAAAGAAAGCTTTAGGATGGAATATTCTTACATATCCACAACATGATTCATTCCATCGCTATTTTAGAGATTTAAACCATGTTTTATTAGAACATCCTGCTTTATATGAAAGAGACTATGGACCAGAAGGATTTGAATGGTTAGTTGTTGATGATAAGAAACAAAGTGTCTTTGCTTATGCAAGATATGATGCTTTAGGTGAAGATGTATTAGTATGTGTTATGAATTTTATTGGTAATGAACATCATGGCTATCAAATCCCAGTTCCAGTGGCAGGAACATATAAAGAAATTATTAATAGTGATACGGATTATTACACAGGTAAAAATATTGTTAATAAACGTGCAATAAAGTCTAAAAAATTGTCAGTGAATGGTAAAGAAAATTCAATTTCTATTGACATTGCGCCATTTTCAGGTATGATATTCTCGTTAAAGACTAAAACAAAGTAAGGAGAATATTATGTTTAAAACAAAAGAAGAATTTAAATATGAGTTTTCAAAAAGAATTATAGAATCATACGGTCGTACTGTAGAAGAATCACATATAACAGAAAAATTTATGGTATTGGAATCTATGGTAAGAGACTATGCTTCTGTAAACTGGGCTATGACTAAAATGGCTACTAGAACAAATTACCAAAAACAAGTTCATTATTTTTCAATGGAATTCTTGATTGGTCGTCTATTAGTTAATAATATGATGAATTTAGGTATATATGACATTGCTAAAGAAGGTTTAGCTGATTATGGTATTAATATTCATGACTTGGAAGAATTAGAAACAGATGCTGGTTTAGGTAATGGTGGTTTAGGTAGATTAGCTGCCTGTTTTATGGATTCATTAGCTTCTTTATCTTATCCTGCTTTTGGTAATACTATTCGTTATGAATATGGATTATTTAAACAAAAGATTGAAAATGGTTATCAAGTAGAAGCGCCTGATCAATGGTTAAAGCTTGGTAATATGTGGGAAATTAAAAAACCTAAACATGCTGTTGATGTTAAGTTCTATGGACATACTGTATGGAATCCTCAAACTGGTAAATGGGATCATGTTGATGCAGAGTGTGTCAGAGCAGTTCCTTATGATATGCCTGTTGTAGGTAATGATACAACTGTTACCAATACACTTCGTTTATGGCATGCAGAACCAAGTGAAAATATTCCATCTAATAAAGATTTTAGACAATATTCAACGGAAGTTAGGGATATTTGTCAAACACTTTATCCAGATGATTCTACATTGGCTGGTAGAACATTACGTTTAAAACAGCAATACTTCTTTGTATGTGCTGGTTTAACAGCTATTGTTAAAGCTCATTTACGTGTCTATCCATCATTGGATAATTTCCATGAAAAGAATGTTATTCAATTAAATGATACACATCCAGTATTAGTTATTCCAGAATTAATGAGAATCTTAATCGATGATTATAACATGGAATGGGATGATGCTTGGCATATTACAACACATACATGTGCTTATACAAACCATACAATCTTAGCAGAAGCATTAGAAAAATGGCCAGTAGATACTATGAAAACATTACTTCCTAGAATCTATCAAATTATTGAAGAAATCAATCGTCGTTTTATTGGATATGTAAAACAATATAGTGATAATAATAATGACTTATTAAATCGTGTTATGATTATTAAAGATGGTCAAGTCCATATGGCTCATTTAGCTATTGCTGGAAGTTTCTCTGTTAATGGTGTTGCCCAATTGCATACAAATATTTTAATAAAACAAGAAATGAAAGACTTCTATTACTTATATCCAGATAAATTCAATAATAAGACTAATGGTATTACACATCGTCGCTGGTTAGCCTATTCAAATCCAGAATTAACAGAATTATTGAATGAAACAATTGGTAATGATTGGATCAAGCATCCTGAAAAATTAGAAGATTTAATGCCTTATGTAGATGATTCTATTGTTCAAGGTAAATTCCATAACGTGAAACGTCAAAGAAAACAGGTTTTAGCAGACTATATTCTAGAACATAATGGTATTGAAGTAGATGTTGATAGTATCTTTGATATCCAAGTTAAGAGATTACATGCATATAAGCGTCAATTATTAAATGTTATGCATATCATTTACCTCTATCAGGAAATGAAAGCTAATCCAAACTTTAGAATCTATCCAAGAACATTTATCTTTGGTGCTAAAGCAGCTCCAGCTTACTACTTTGCGAAAAAAGTAATTAAATTAATCAATAGTGTAGCTGATGTTGTTAATAATGATCCTGATACTAAAGATTACTTAAAAGTTGTCTTTATTGAAAACTATGGTGTTACTATCGCTGAAAAGATTATGCCTGCTGCAGATGTATCAGAACAAATCTCTACAGCTGGTAAAGAAGCAAGTGGTACTGGTTGTATGAAGTTCATGATGAATGGTGCAATTACCATTGGTACATTAGATGGTGCTAATGTTGAAATTGATGAACGTGTTGGTCGTGACAATATTGTTATCTTTGGTTTGAAAGATAATGAAATCAATGATTTAAGAAACAGTGGACGTTATAATGCGTGGGATTATTATAACAATGATCCAAGAATTAAACGTGTTGTTGATTCATTAGTTGATGGTACATTCCATTCTTCTAGAGAAGAATTTAGAATGATTTTTGATGAACTCATGAATCGTAATGATGAATACTTCTTATTTGCTGATTTCCAATCATACATTGATGCTCATGCAAAAATTGAATCTTTATATAAAGATCAATCTAAATGGACTCATATCTGCTTAGTTAATATTGCTCAATCTGGATACTTCTCAAGTGATAGAACAATTGAAGACTATGTTAGAGATATCTGGAAAATTGATCGTGTAAGAAGATAAAAACTTAATTTAAATGATTCTTAAACAGGAATTCTTAGGAATTCCTGTTTTATGCTTTTAAAGCATAGTTTAATATGAAATATAGGTATTTTACATTTTTATTACAGTTTTATATAATATAGGCGAGGTGATAAAAGTGAAAGAATTAGTTAGTGTTTGGGATAAAATATTCCCTAAAAGTGAAAAAGTAGAACATGAAAAAATAACATTTCATAATCGTTTTGGTATTACATTAGTAGGAGATTTATATAAACCTAAAAATAGGAAAGGAAAATTACCTGGTATTGCAGTATGTGGACCTTTTGGTGCTGTTAAGGAACAAGCTTCTGGGTTATATGCACAAACAATGGCAGAAAGAGGATTTGTTACTTTAGCATTTGATCCATCTTTTACAGGTGAAAGTGGTGGCGAACCTAGATATGTTGCTTCTCCTGATATCAATACCGAAGATTTTCAGGCTTCTGTTGATTATTTATCATTAAGAGATGATGTTGATGAAGATAAGATTAGTATCATTGGTATTTGTGGTTGGGGTGGCCTTGCATTGAATACTGCAGGTATTGATACAAGAATTAAAGTCACAGTCGCCTGCACGATGTATGATATGAGTCGTGTTAATGCCTATGGTTATTTTGATGCAGTAGATGAAGAAGCAAGATACTCTATGAAGGAACAACTTAATGCTCAAAGAATTGAAGATTATAAGAATAATTCGTATACATTAGCAGGAGGAGTTGTTGATCCATTACCTGACGATGCACCATTCTATGTGAAAGATTATTATGATTATTATAAGACAGATAGAGGTTATCATGAAAGATCTTTGAATTCTAATGGTGGATGGAATATGACATCTTCATTATCATTCATTAATACAAAACAATTGTCATATCTTAGTGAAGTCAAAAATGCTGTATTATTAGTACATGGTGAAAAAGCCCATTCTTATTATTTTAGTCAAACTGCATTTGAACAATTGAAAGGTGATAATAAGAAGTTTATCTCTATTCCAGGTGCAGTTCATACTGATTTATATGATCAAGTTGATATCATTCCATTTGATGATATTGAACAGTTTATAAGAGATAACATTTAATGGAATATATGACACTCAATAATGGCATGAAAATGCCATTATTAGGTTTAGGAACATGGGATTTAAGAGGACAACAGTGCATTGATACTGTCGTTGATGCTATAGATGTGGGTTATCGTCTTATTGATACAGCCCAAATGTATGGCAATGAAAAAGAAATTGGTTTAGGTATTAAACAAAGTGGTATATCACGTAATGAACTATTTCTAACAACTAAGATATACGGGAATTGTCAAAGCTATCAAAAAACAAAAGATGCTATTATAGAATCATTAAACAATCTACAAACAGATTATTTAGACTTGGTGTTACTACATGAACCATATAGTAAAGAAATAGAAATGTATCAAGCATTAGAAGAAGCATATCAACAAGGTATCGTTAAAGCTATAGGTATTTCTAATTATGATGAAAGATGATTTAAAAAGTTTATCAAACATTGTCATGTTAAACCAATGGTTAATCAAATAGAAAATCATGTGTATTATCAAAAATGGGAATATCAACAACTGCTAGAACAACATAACATCAAAGTTCAAGCATGGGCACCATTAGCTTCTTCGTTAAAAGATATATCACATGAACCAATACTTTTAGAAATAGGAAACAAATATCATAAGACACCCCAACAAATAGCTTTGTGTTTCTTAGTTCAAAGAAAGATATCTGTTATTCCTAAATCAAAAAGAAAATCAAGATTAAAAGAAAATATCGATATTTTTGATTTTGTATTAAGTGATGAAGATATCAATAAAATCAAACAATTAGATAATCATTATACATTATTCCCATGGACTAAGATGTTTTAATAACATAAAACACTAGAGAATTATCAATTTTCTCTAGTGTTTTTTAGTACACGAATAATTATTTATAAAATTTTTTATAATCTAGTTATCTTAAGATTTGTACATCCTATAAAAGCACCATCAATTATTTCTACACCATCAGGAATAGTTATTGATTCCAAACTTATACAATCAGCAAAGGCTTCTTGTCCTATTTTTTTAAGAGTACTAGGCAATATGACTTCTTTAAGATTTGTACATCTTATAAAAGCACTATGAATGCTTTCAATACCATCAGGAATAGTTATTGATTTCAAACATATACAATCAGCAAAGGCATCTACTCCTATTTTTTTAAGAGTACTAGGAAGGATGATTTCTTTAAGATTTGTACATCCTTCAAAAGCATAATTGATGCTTTCGACACCATCAGGAATAGTTATTGATTCTAAACTATTACAATAACAAAAAGCATATTTTTGTATTGTTTTGAGAGTATTAGGCAAGTTAATTTCTTTAAGATTTTCGCATCTTCTAAATGCTCGATGATCAATCCACTCAATCCCTTCAGGTATTATAATTGATTCTATGCTACTACATCCATCAAATGCTTTATTTCCAATTCCTCTAACAAATTTATTATCAATAGTTTGAGGAATGGTTAAATGGCTATCATAACCGTTATAACCTATGATACTTATAGTGCCATCATGTAAAACTTTACATTCGAATTGAAGTGATTTTGTCAAGTAGACAATTTAAATAATTAAAATGATTTGCTAT
>JAJQEL010000042.1 GCA_021201655.1 Erysipelotrichaceae bacterium
ATAGCAAATCATTTTAATTATTTAAATTGTCTACTTGACAAAATCACTTCAAATCATGGTTATTCACAATATTATGTATTTCATATAATTGTTAGAATTGTTATAATGATGATGAGGTGAAAAACATGAGTGATTTAAGTCGATTTATCAAAGCCCAGGAACATAGTTATGATCAAGCATTAAAGGAAATAAGAAATGGACATAAACAAAGTCATTGGATTTGGTATATTTTTCCGCAAATCATAGGTTTAGGAAAAAGTCCTACTGCTGTGTATTATTCTATTATTGATGAACAAGAAGCCATCGATTATTATCATGATGCTATTTTAGGCAATCGATTAATCGAAATAACGAAAGCATTATTAGAATTAGATAATGATGATCCACTTGATGTTATGGGATATCCCGATCATTTAAAGTTATGTTCATGTATGACTCTGTTTGATTATGTAAGTGATAATGATGTGTTTAAGAAAGTATTGGATAAGTATTATCATGGCAAAAAAGATCAAAAAACATTAAGGATACTAAAAGAGCTGTCAAATTGACAGCTCTTAATATTTCATATCAAATGATTTTTCACTAGGGAGTACAGCTATTTCTTCTACATCTATTTTTGTAATTCTAATATATCTTGTATTATTCATGTAGCCAATAGCTTGTTCAATCTTAGCTGGATCTCCTTGAATGCAAGCCTCAACAGTTCCATCGTATTTGTTTCTAACCCAACCAGTCAGTTTTAAACGCATACAAGCTTGATATAACGTTACTCTAAAACCAACGCCTTGTACTCTTCCATGAAATATATAATGTCTTCTAACCAATAAAATCTTCCTTTCTTATTTTTCCATTGCAATTTTGATTCTTCTTGCTGCTTCTTTTAAATCTTCATCACTCGATGCAATAGAGAATCTCACATGAGATGTATCACTTGGTGAAAAAGCAACACCTGGAGCACCAGCTACATGAGCTTCTTCTAATATATAATTGCATAAGCTTTCAGAATCATTATAACCTTCTTTAGTAAATTCAATCCAGGCATAAAATGCACCTTCAGGCATAATAGCTTTTACACCTTGAATATGATTCAAATCTTCAATAAAGAAGTTTCTTCTTCTTAGATAAGCTTGTCTCATCTCTTCAATTTCTTTATGACAAGTCAAAGCCTTAATAGCCCCATATTGCACAAATGAATTCACACAGGTAATAGAATGTTGATAAACCTTATTAATATATCCAATATTTTCCTTAGATGCAACAATATAACCTAGACGCCATCCTGTCATGGCATATCCTTTTGAAAATCCCATAATCGTAATGACTTTATCCGCAATCTCTTTATTGGCAGCTAAAGATAGATGTGGTCTTTCATAAATCAAATGTTCATAGATTTCATCCATTAATATAGAAACATCAGTTTCTTGAATATAATCGACTAATTCATCAATTTCTTCTTGCGTCAAATCATGACCAGTAGGATTACTTGGACTACAAACAATAACCATTCTTGTTTTATCATTCGTCTTAGATAATAATTTCTCTTTTGTCAACTTAAAATTATCTTCTTCATTTAATTCCAAAAACACAGGAACAGCTCCATTCGCTATCAACATTGGCTCATAAGACACCCAGCTAGGAGCAACAATAATTACTTCATCCCCTTCATTCAATAACGATTGAATACTTAAGAATAATGCATATTTACCACCAGGTGTTAAAACTATTTGATCAATAGTCGCATCAATATGATTTTCAGCTTTAAGTTTTTCGACAATGCCTTCTCTTAATGCCTTGACCCCACCACCCATTGTATAGTGGGTCTCCCCATTGTTTAAAGCATCAATGGCTGCTTGTTTAATAGGTTGTGGTGTATCGAAGTTTGGTTCTCCACCAGCGAGATTAATGATATCTATACCATTAGCTTTTAATTCATTGGCTTTGACACTCATAGCCATGGTTGCTGATGGTTTTAATTGCTTAACACGATTATTACCTAATTCTCTCATAATGTTACCTCTTTTCTATATATAAAGATTATACTAAAAAAATGGATGAAAATCATCCATTTTATAATAAATGTTTCTTCGCAAAATTCCAGGTATCGCGACACATATCATCTAGTGATTTTTCGGCAACCCAGCCAAGTTCTTCCTTAGCTCTGGTAGGGTCAGCATAACATGTGGCAATATCACCAGGACGTCTATCTTTGATGACATAAGGTATCTTGATATTGTTGACACGCTCAAAGGCATTCACAATATCCAATACTGAATAGCCTTTACCAGTACCTAGATTACAGATATGTACACCAGGCGTTGCATACTTTTCAATTGCTAACACATGTCCCTTAGCTAAATCCACAACATGAATATAATCTCTGACTCCTGTTCCATCTGGTGTATCATAATCATTGCCAAACACTCCTAATTCTGGCAGTTCTCCTGTGGCTACCTTCATAATATAAGGCATGAGGTTATTTGGTATGCCTTTTGGATTTTCACCAATCAATCCTGATGCGTGTGCTCCTATCGGATTAAAGTATCTAAGTAATGATACTGACATCTGCGGATAGGCATGAGCTACATCCATAAGTATTCTTTCCATCATGGCTTTAGATGTACCATATGGATTGGTGGTTTCACCAAGCTTACAATCTTCTGTTAGAGGGACAACTTCAGGATCACCATAAACTGTCGCACTGGAAGAGAATACAATACTATTAACACCATAATCTCTCATCATCTTGGCCATAATGAGTGTTGTTGTAAGGTTATTCATATAATATTCAATAGGTTTGACAACGGATTCACCAACGGCTTTAAAAGCCGCACAATGAATAATCGCATCGAGTTTATTTTCTGCAAAGACCTGTTTTGTCTTGGCTTCATCTAAAATATTAAACTCATAAAACTTCACAGCCTTACCTGTAATCTCTTTAATATAATCCAATACTTCAGGTCTGGAATTAGAAAAATCATCAATCACGACAACATCATGACCAGCCTCTAATAATTCTACACAAATATGGCTACCAATATAACCAGCTCCACCTGCTACTAAAATATTCATTATTGTTTTCTCCTTAAATAATCATCAAATATTTCTTTTATACTAGCTTTTGATCAAACCCCTTCATGTAACTTCTTATCCCCATCATATAATGTCGGAACATAATAATAGTCAAAGGTATTAGCATAATCCCAGTTTTCATTTTCTTCTATCCATTCAATTGGTATATCCTTATATTGAGGGTTTTCCTGATATAATTCATTCATCCAATTTCTCGCACGAATACAATGCGGGCAATCTTTTAAATAAAATAGTTTCATACTAACCTCACTGTTTTAATAACTTGTTCATGAATAGGTACATCCTGGAAACCAGTTGGTGTATTGGCAATTTCATCAACAACATCTAAACCTTCAATAATCTTACCAAAAGCTGCATATTCACCATCTAAATGCGGAGCATCTTCATGCATAATAAAGAATTGACTACTAGCTGAATCCTTTACCATTGTTCTCGCCATAGAAATGACACCTCTCGTATGTTTTAAATCATTAATAACACCATTACTCGCAAACTCCCCTTTAATAGCTGAACAGCTTTTTTCATGATGATTTCTATCATAGCCACCACCTTGAATCATAAATCCAGGAATAACTCTATGAAAAATGAGTCCATCATAAAATTGTTCATTAATAAGTTTTATAAAATTATTAACAGTAATAGGAGCAATATCAGGATAAAGTTCACCTTTCATGATATGTCCATTTTCCATTTCAATTTCAAAATTCATTATTCGTCTTCCTTTTCTTCAATATATTCATTATTTATTATTTTACCTTGATTTTTCTTTCTTATAAGTAAATATCTTACCATAAACACCACAACAATAATTCCCGCAACAGCTAATAAAACATACATAATATTTTGCATCTGATCAAACTGATAAGCCAATGCTACTGTTAAACACATATTAAGTATGAGTAATGCTCCTGTTGTTTTATATCTATGATTGTATAAACAATCTAAACCAAAAACATTGGATATAAATAGTATTAATATTAATGCGACTTCCATTGTTTTGTCCTCCTGAGCACATCATACCATGTTTTATAAAAAAAATCACGACAATTATTATGGAAACGTTTCCAAAGAAGTAAAATATGTGTTAAAATAGTTTTATAAGTATCTTATTTTTTAAGGAGCGTGATTAACAATGAGAACTTATCATTCTAACGTTATAGGAAATGTTGCTGTGTTAGGTCACTCTGGGAGTGGCAAAACCAGCGTGATTGAAGCGATGGCTTATCGTGCTGGTGTAACCAATCGTATTGGAAAGATTCAAGATGGGAATACTATTAGTGATTATTCTGCAGAAGAAATTAAAAGACAATCATCTGTAGGATTAAGTATTATTCCTTTGGAATGGCAAGAATGTAAAATCAATTTATTAGATACTCCAGGTTCTTTTGATTTTACAGGTGAAGTAGAGGCTGCCTTACAGGTAGCAGAAAGTGCATTGATTGTTGTACCAGCTACAGAAGGTATTACTGTAGGAACAAGACAAGCGATGCATAAAGCTCATGATAAAGCCAAAATTATTTATGTCAGTGGTCTTGATTATCCAAATGCGAATTATGAAGTAAAATTAGAAGAATTAAAACAGGCTTATGGTAACGCAATTGCGCCTATTCAAGTACCAATTATGGAAAATGGTAAAATGATTGGTTATGTGAATGTCGCAAAGATGGAAGGTCGTTTATTTGATGGTGATCAAACAAAATCTTGCCCTATTCCAGATAATATGATGGATGAAATTCAACCTGTTAAAGATATGATTGATGAAGCTGTGGCCAATGCTAGTGATGAATTATTAGAAAAGTATATTATGGAAGAACCATTTACTAAAGAAGAGATTTCATGGGCATTACGTCAAGGTGTTATGAATCGACAATTGATACCTGTTATTTGTGGAACAAATCAGATTGGTATTCAAATTATATTAAATTCAATGGTTTCATTCTTTAGTGCTGCTGGTGATACAGTGAATTCTTTGATTGCTCATAATGAAGACACTGGAGAAGATGATATTATTGGTTTTGATGAATCTTTACCACCATCATTATTTGTATTTAAAACAATTGCAGATCCATTTGTTGGTAGAATTTCTTTGTTTAAAGTTTGTACTGGAACAATTAATACTGGTATGACTTTATATAATATAAATAAAAAGGAAAATGAGAAAGTTAATAAGTTATATGTTATGAGAGGTAAAGATCTCATTGAAGTTGATCAATTACATGCTGGTGATATAGGTGCGTTGTCTAAGCTTACTTATACGCAAACAAATGATACTTTATGTACTGCTGATTATCGTATTACTTTTGATCCTATTGAATTTTCTACACCTTATTACGGTAAATGTGTTAAACCTGTTGGAAAATCTAATGAAGAAAAGATTACAAATGCTATCTATAAGTTATTAGAAGAAGATAAGACATTAAGATTTGAAAACAATGGTGAAACTAAACAACAATGTTTATATGGTATTGGTGATATTCATATTGATAGTGTTGTTAATAAGATGAAAGATAGATTTAAAGTTGATGTTGCTTTAGAAGATATTATTATTCCTTATAGAGAAACAATTAGAGGTAGTTATACTCAACGTTATAAATATAAGAAACAATCTGGTGGGCATGGCCAATATGGTGATGTAGAAATTACTTTTGAACCTTTACATGATTATTCTGTACCATTTGTCTTTGAAGAAAAGATTTTTGGTGGATCTGTTCCTAAAGCTTATTTCCCTGCTGTAGAAAAAGGTTTAGTAGAAGCAACAAAGACGGGTGTTTTAGCTGGTTATCCTACATTAGGTATTAAAGCTACTTTGATTGATGGTTCATATCATAGTGTTGACTCTTCTGAAATGGCATTTAAGACAGCTACAGTCTTCTGCTTTAAAGAAGGTATTCCTAAAGCTAAACCTGCTTTACTTGAACCATTTGTAACATTAAATGTCTATGTAACAGATGAATATACTGGAGACATTATGGGTAATTTCAATAAGAAACGTGCTCGTGTTATGGGTAGTGAAGTGTTAGAAGATGGCTTAGTTAAAATTACTGCTGAAGCCCCTCAAGCTGAAGTTATGAATTATGCTGTTGATTTAAGATCTATTACCCAAGGTCAAGGATTCTTTGATATGGAATTCTTAGGTTATGAGTTTGCCCCTGATCTTGTAGTTAAACAAATTATTGCATCTAGAAATGCTTAAGGTACAACGAAAGTTGTACCTTTATTTTTATTAAATTATGTAAATTTCCTGTTTTCGGTTGACAGTTTAAAAAAACAAGTTAGAATAAGAATAGTAGAATAACAAGAAATAAGGAGGGATGAGCAGGAAATATGAAAAAATTTGTTTTATTGTTAATGTCAGTTTGTTTAGTTGTGGGATTATTCCTATCATCTTCTAGTGTAAAAGCCACAGATTTTGAAGGCCAGGAAAGTAAATATATTAAGCTATGTTCATCATCAAGTTTAACATCAAGTCAACAAAAGACTTGTAAAGAATTTAATACATATCTGAAAGAAAAGAATGAAGAATTGCAAAGTGAGTCAGAATCACTTCAAGAAGAAGCTGAAGAAACTGAAGCTACTATTGATGAACTAACTGAGCAGATAGCTGAGCTTCAAGATAAGATTTCTGAAGCTAAGGAAGAGTTAGAATATGTCGAAGATAGTATTGAAACTTTAGAAGCTGATATTGAAGAAAAAAGTAATCAATTAAAAGATCGTTTGTACTTGATGCAAACAACAATCAATTCTAATGTGTTTACTACTTATATATTTGGTGCTGATAGTATTACTGATTTTATAAGTCGTGTTTTAAATTTCCAGGAAATCACAAGTTATGAAAATGAACTTGTAGAAGAATTAAATGAAAGTTTAGCTGAAGTTGAACAACAAAAAGAAACTCTAGAAATATTAAAAGCATCATTAGAAGAAGATGAAACAAAACAAGCAAGCTTAAAGAAAGAATATCAGGCAAAACTTGAAGAACAGCAGCAAGCTATTGCTGATGCTGAAGAAGAAGTTTCTGATAATCAAGAATCAATAGATGCTATAGAAGACAATCTTGCTGCATTGAAAAAAGCCGCTGAAGCCTCACGCGTTGCGAGTGTTTCATCAGCTTCATCAAGTTCTTCTAGCAGTAGTTCATCAAGCTCTAGCAGTTCATCAGGTTCTAGTTCTTCTAGTTCATCTAGTAGTAGTTCATCAACAACATCTAGTTCTGAAGTTGGCTTAGCCATTGCTAATAAGGCTTTATCACGTTGTGGTTGTTCATATGTTTATGGTGCATGCCATTCTATGAGTCAGATTGCGAATGCAAGTCAATCTACATTTGATTGTTCTGGTTTGGTGAATTGGGCTCATTATCAAGCTGGAGTCAATATTGGTTCACAATCTACTAAGACTTTAGCAAGTATGGGTTCATCTGTATCTAAGAGTAATTTACAAGCTGGAGATATTATCTTATTCTCTAGTAATGGATCATATAGTGGTGTTCATCATGTTGGTATTTATATTGGTAATAACCAGATGGTACATGCCCCTTATACAGGATCTGTTGTTCAGGTTGCTAGCTTGTCATATTCATATTGGCAATCACAATGGTATTGTGCAAGAAGATTATACTAAGACATCGCAAAAGTGATGTCTTTTTATATAATCTTTACAAATGTTTTTCATGTTTATATGATATGATAGTGATGAGGTGGAAGTATGAAATTATTATTTAGACAAAGGATTTTTTCATGGTTAGATAGTTATGATATTTATGATGAAAATCAAAATGTTGTCTATAGTGTTAAAGGAAAATTGAGTTTTGGACATTGTTTGTATATTTATGATATCAATCATTATCATATTGGTACAATAAAAGAAGAAGTGTTACGATTATTACCAAGGTTTAAAATGTATATTAATGATCAATATATAGGTGAGATATACAAGGAATTAACATTTTTTAAACCTAAGTATCATGTAGAATGCAATGGTTGGAGTATTCATGGTGATATTTTTGAATGGGATTATGAGGTTGTTGATAATTATCAACTTATTGCGAGAATATCTAAGGAATTATGGCATTTGAGTGATACTTATGTATTAGATATTCAAAATAATCAAGATGCTTTATATGTATTGATGATTGTTTTAGCAATTGATGCTGAAAAATGTTCACGTGATAGTTAGACTTTTGTTATAATTTAGGAAATGATATACTATCATGTGAGGGGGTTAGAAAGATGAATAATCAAGATTTTACGCAAGGTAGCATTATTAAGAAGTTATTGATTTTTATGGTTCCGATATTAGGAGCTTTAATACTACAAGCTATGTATAGTGCTGTGGATTTGTTGATTGTAGGTTGGTTTGGGAGTACAGCTGGTATATCAGCTGTAAGTACTGGTAGTAATGTTGTGAATTTAGTTACTTTTACCATTACAGGTTTGACGATGGGGATTACCGTATTAATTAGTCGCTATATTGGTGAAGGTCAATCACAAAGAATTGGTAAAGTATTGGGTGGGGTTATTGCCTTTTTTATAGCCTTATCAGTCATTATCGCCGTATTAATGCTTGTCTTTGCCCCACAATTAACAGCGTTAATGCAAGCACCTGCAGAAGCCTTAGAATTAACAATATTATATGTAAGGATATGTGGTGGTGGCATATTATTTGTGATAGCTTATAATGTATTAAGTGCCGTATTTAGAGGTTTAGGGGATTCTACTTCACCATTGATGTTTGTCGCGATAGCTTGTGTTGTCAATATTATTGGGGATTTAATATTGGTTGCAGGTCTTCATTTAAATGTTGTTGGGGCGGCTATAGCAACGATTTCAGCTCAAGCTGTAAGTGTTATCTTATCGCTTATCATCATTAGCAAAAGAGAATTACCATTTATTATGACTAAAAAAGATATTGGTTTTAATAGTGAAGTCATCAGATTTCTAAAACTAGGATCACCGATAGCTTTGCAGGAATTACTAACAAATTTGTCTTTTTTAGCTTTATGTGCATTTATCAATCGTTTAGGCTTAGATGCTTCATCAGGATATGGGATAGCACAAAAAGTGACAACATTTGTTTTATTAGTCCCTTCTTCTTTAATGCAATCAATGTCATCATTTGTTGCTCAAAATGTTGGCGCAAAACAAGAAAAACGTGCTTTAAAAGCATTGTTAACAGGTATGGGAATTGGTTTGATAGCAGGTTGTTTCATATTTACAGCAGTTATGCTTAAAGGAGATTTGTTTGCTTCAATATTCACTAATGATCAAGATGTTATCAAATGTGCTGGTGAATATCTAAGAGGTTTTGCTCCTGAAACTATATTAACAAGTATCTCATTTAGCTTAATTGGCTATTATAATGGTCATGAAAAGACATTGTTTGTGATGATACAAGGATTAGCACAATCATTTATCGTTCGCTTGCCTGTATCTTATATTATGAGTATTCAACCAAATGCCTCACTGACAATGATTGGTTTAGCAGCACCACTTGCTACAGCTTTTGGTATCGTGATATTAACAGCTTATTTTATTAAAAATAAAAACAACATACTTGCAAACTAAAAAAGAGCTCTAAGCTCTTTTATTTATGATATGTTTCATGACGCATTATCTTGAATGCTCGATAGATTTGTTCAACAAGGATTAGACGCATAAGCTGATGAGGAAACGTCATCGGTGAAAAGCTTAATCTTAAATTAGCACGTGATAAAACTTCTTCACCATGACCTAAAGATCCACCAATCACAAAAACAATACTGCTTTTCCCATCAATCATACACTTTTCTAGATGCTTAGAAAATTCTATTGAATCCATTTCCTTACCATTCACATCTAATAAAATCATATAATCATCCTGTTTAACCTTATCTAATACTCTTCTGCCTTCTTTAGCTTTTACAAATGTTTCTTGCGCTAAAGAAGAATTATTAGGAATACGTTCATCTTCAACTTCGATAATTTCTACATGACTGTAAGCTTCTAGTCTTTTGGTATTCATAAGCATCTCTATGTCATGATTGCTTTCAATAATATAATAATTAAGATTATGTATATATTGTTTATTTTTTTGTGAAACATAACCAGTATCCGTTAAATATAATAATGTTTCATCAGTCGTAAATATAAAGCCAATAGGATCACTAGCATCATGGGATGTTCTTAATGTAAAAACATCAAATGGGCCAAATTGTCTATGAGTATAAGGTATTAATGTATGATAATCATCTATTCCTGGGATATTTTTAGGCGCTGAAAAAACTTTATCAGGATTAAAGATATGAATGTTTTTATTATGATCATAGTGATCATGAGTTAATAAAACATATTGAATATCATCTTCATTAAAACCTAAAGTTGACAACTTATATAATAACTGCTTTCTAGTAATACCACAATCTATAAGAATACCACATCCATTTTCATAAACAAATGTTGCGTTTCCTTTAGAACCACTTGCTAAAACATGAAATTCCATAATTCGACTCCTTATATGTTGTTAATTATACAAATTTCAATCTTTAAAAACAACTTATCTGATAAAAAAAAGATGCATTATTTTTAAAATATGTTACAATATAAGTATAAAATATCTAAGGAGGTTAATTGTATGCCTAAAATTATTACTATTGCAAGAGAATACGGTTCTGGGGGACGTTTGATTGCACAAAAAGTAGCAGAAAAGCTTGAACTTGTTTATTATGATAATGAAATTATTGATTTAGCCGCAAAAGAATTAGGAATAGATGTAGATACAATCAGACGTGTTTCTGAAGAAAAAACATCTAGTTTCATGTATACGATGTCATCTTCAGCATTTACTTTACCATTAAATGATCAGGTTTTTGCAATGCAGTCTAAAATTATTCGTCATTTGGCTACGTATGATTCTTGTATTATTGTTAATGGATGTGCAGATTATGTATTAGAGGATTATGATAATGTTTTAACTGTATTTATTCATGCACCTTTTGAATCTAGACTAAAAAGAGTAGAAGAAGATTATAAAGAAGATCATGATAATGCTAAAAAGTTCGTTATGAAAAAGGATAAGAATAGAAGCAATTACTATAATTACTATACAACTAAGAAATGGGGACAATTAAAGAATTTTGATTTAACTATTAATAGTGATTTAGGATTAGATGAATGTGCTGATATTATCGTTGATTTATACAATAAAATGTAATACAAAAAAACCTGCTTAAAGCAGGTTTTATTTGTTTTATTTTAAGCCGTATTTCTTATTGAACTTATCAATACGTCCATCAGCACTTGCAAATCTCTGTTTTCCTGTATAGAATGGATGACAATTTGAACATGTATCTACACGAATTTCTTTTAATACAGAGCCAGTTGTAAATGTTGCTCCACAAGAAGTACAGATAACTGTTGCTTGATTATACTTTGGATGAATTTTTGGTTTCATTTTTATTTCTCCTTCCGCCTTGAAATATTTGCTACTTCAAAGTAAGTCGCTAAATTATAATAACATTTAAATATATGAAATTCAATAGTTTTTTATTTTTTTATGCATCAATTTCATATCTGGTAATATGGGCACCTAAAGTAATGAGCTTTTGATCAATATTATCATAGCCACGATCAATATGATAAACATTCATAATTTCAGTTTTGCCTTCGCCAATAAGACCTGCAATAATCAAAGCAGCACCACACCTTAAATCTGTCGCCTGAACACGTGCACCATGAAGCTTTGTAGGGCCATAGATAGTACTTGAAGCTCTACCAACATCTATTTGAGCGCCCATTTTATTAAGCTGTTCACAATGTAAGAAACGCTCAATATAGATAGTTTCCTTAACAGATGATTGTCCATCAGCCTGAGTTAATAAAGTTGTTAATGGTTGTTGTAAATCTGTGGCAAAGCCTGGATAGATTTGCGTCTTGACATGCACTGGTTTCAATGGTTTATGCGATCCATATACAATAATACTATCACCAACAACATCCATTTGTACACCCATTTCCTTTAATTTAGAAATTAAGGCTTCTAAGTGCTGAGGAATAACATTTTGAACAATAACTTTTTCTCCAGCTGCTGCCGCAATAATCAAAAAAGTTCCAGCTTCGATACGATCAGGTATAATTTCATGGAATGTTCCATGTAAATGTTCTACACCATCAATTGTAATTGTATCCGTACCAACACCCCTAATATGAGCCCCCATCTTGGTAAGAAGATTAGTTACATCTATGATTTCTGGCTCTTTTGCAGCATTTTCAATAATCGTCCTGCCTTTAGCCTTAACTGCTGCTAATAGAATATTAATTGTTGCCCCAACTGAAGCAAAATCTAAATAAACAGAATTACCAATTAATTCATCAGCTTCTAATAAATAGGTTTCCTCATCTTCATCATACATAATTCTAGCTCCTAAAGCCTTAAAACCCTTTAAATGAAGATCAATAGGTCGAGGACCTAAATAACATCCTCCTGGCATCTTAATCTTCACTCTCTTATATTTTCCTAACAATGCTCCCATAAAATAATAAGAAGCACGTAACTTATTTACCGCGTCACTCACTAATGGAATATCTTCCATTTGACTAGGATCAATTCTAATAGAATCACCATTAATATCAACTTTACAATTCAATTCTCTAAGCAAGATTGCCAATGCTTCGACATCAGAAATCTCTGGCACTCCAAGTATCTCTACTGGTCCATCAGCCAATACTGCTGCTGGAATAAGTGCCACTGTCGCATTCTTTGCACCACTAATGCGCACAGTACCATTTAACTTATAACCGCCTTCAATAGCTATAACTTTTGACATGCACTATTTCCTTCCTTCATCTATATATCAAAATGTATTTATTAAAACACATTAATTTTCATTTATAGTCTGATTATACACGTTAAATGAAGAATAATCAAAACAATTTCATAAATATCTTATTTTCCTAAACATTCATGCGATTTATACAAAAATAATTCACAGATTATTCATCAACATTTTAAAAATTTTACTTTACAGATAATTTAGAAGTGGTATACTAAGTTTATGCACCGTTGGTGAAGTGGTGAACACACTAGGTTCTCATCCTAGCATTCAGGGGTTCGAACCCCCTACGGTGTATGCAAAAAGCATTAGCAAGAGCTAATGCCTTTTTTATATAAATGCTTTTAATTCTTCAATATAGTGTTGATTTAATGCTTCAAATTGAGATATATAGTCATTAACCTTTGTAATGGATTCATGCTCATTTTGTAGATGAGTCAAAGTCATGATAGCTTGATTGCATCCTTCTATAAGCATTTTGGCAATTTTAGCATCATCAGCCATGATGCTTCTCATTTCCACCATGCCCTCTAACATGAGCTTTTGTTTTGTCTTATCTTCTACGTCAGGATAATCATGAATAATTTCATCTTTTAGTTCACCATAGTTTTTTCTTTGATGCATAACAATGTTTCTAAGTTTCTCATTTTCAATTTTATCTAGTAAATGATCGATTGAAACCATACCCATATTAAGACCATTTAATAATTCTTCAATAGTTGTTGTTTGATTCAATTTTATCACCCATATATAGTTTAACCATTAAATCATTATTTATACAAAGAAAATACTTAGCTTATACTTCTTTCAATGATTCATATTTTATCCATCCTACTTGATTATGATATATTACATAGGCATATTGATCATAGACACCTATTAATTTTACAAATTCATCTTTTTTTATAGATAACATATAATCTGTATAATCATCCAAACAATATATAGTATTGTTTTTCAAATATAAGAATTCGTTTTTAATCCATAGTTTTTGATTTGTATCTTTTTGATAACAGAAACTAAATTGATCAGCTTTTTGAAGAATAGATACTTCAAAGTATGGATATGATATTTTATGGATGTCCTGATGTTGTGATATAACATCTTGTTTTATTTGATATATTGGAAGTGGCTGAACATATTCTTGGTGATATGTTATTTTATTATTTCTACTTTCAATAATAAGAGCATTGAGTTGTGATAGACATTTCACACCTGTACCACCATCAATACATATGATTTTTTTATCTAAATCCAAAATAATCGAATTATCTATTGTTTGTTTATAATTAGAAGTTGGTATATGTCCTACAATAACTATTTCTTCTAGAATATGACCTTTATGATAAAAATCCTGCATCTCTAATAAGGAAGATAGTGAACTATTTTGGTAATCTTGACGTTTTTCAATACCAGCATGGACAAATAAAAACTGATTCAATTTTAAAGTAGCAGGTAGTTGATTAATGTAAGTGAGTTCATCTTTTAAATAAATATAGATTTGTTTTTGATTACCAAGCAAAGTATCAGGGTGCTTATCTAATTGTAGGCGATGATACACATCTCTAATAGCGCCATTAGATGATATGCGTTTAAGATAAATAGGAATTTGATTAGCAAGTTCGGGTAATGAAAGCATAGCTGATAAAGCCCATTCACAATTACCTAATAATACAAATGTACGAGGATTTTGATCAAGTTTTTCAACATAATGAATAGTATCAATAACTTGATCTCCTTTTTCCACAAAATCACCTAAAATAACCAAATAATCATCATGCTTATACTGTACTTTCTTAAGCAATGCTTTGAAACGATCTAAATGACCATGTATATCGCTAATAACAATAAGACGATAATCGTGATGAATATCAACTTGTAAATGCTGTGGATTGATTGTAATTGGTAGCATCGTCATCACTTCCTTGACATAAGTATACTAAAAAAACTAGAGAATATCTAGTTTTTGTTAGCATAATAAGCACGAACAAGAAGTTGTGTTTTTTTGATGTGTTTTTGCATTGTATCATAAGCCAGTGAGGCATCACGGGCTTCAATAGCATTTAAGATAGCATGATGTTCTTCAAGTGATGATTCATTGCGATCGTATTGAGAAACAGAATGACGACTGGTTATAGATACATAGTAGTGTATGTCTTTAAGCAGGCTTTCAAAGTATTGAGATTGCGTTGCCCGATAGATGGTTTCATGAAAGAGGATATTGAGGTCATCAATTTTACTTTGATCCTTTTTCATGGAATAGAATTCCATGAGCTCAAAAACTTCCTTGATTTTCGCAAAATGTTCTTCATCCATACGTTCTATTGCCAAGCGAATAGCTAAACCCTCTAAAGCCATACGGACTTCAAACATATCATCAATATCTCTTGGTGAAAAACCTTTCACATAAACACCTTTATTAGGAATGCTTTCAACAAGGCCTTCTAATTCTAATTGCTTTAAGGCTTCTCTAATAGGTGTACGACTAATTTTTAATTCACTCGCTAAGGCTAATTCATTCAGTTTCTGACCTTTTTCATATTCTTCATTAAGAATACGATCTCTTAGTAGTTCAAATATCTTACTACTTAAAGAACCAGGACCTGTATGTTCAAATAAACTATGAGATGGCATAATCATCACCTATAATCTATCAATAATAGCGTTAGTAAATTCAGTTGTAGAAGATGTTCCACCAATATCAGGTGTTACATACGTTCCTTCTTCAACAACTTGCGATAAAGCTTCTCTTAAATGATTCGCATTATCTAATTGACCAAGATCTTCTAACATAAGTGCAAAAGCTAATAATAAGGCACTTGGATTGGCAATATTTTTACCTGCAATATCAGGAGCACTGCCATGTACCGCTTCATAAATGCGATAATCATCACCAATATTACCACTAGGAGCAAAGCCCAAACCACCGACTAAACCAGCACATAAATCAGAAACAATATCACCATATAAATTAGGTGCAACCAAAACATCAAATGTTTCAGGTCTTATTACTAATTGCATACACATATTATCAACAATAACTTCCTGAGCTTCAATATCTGGATAATCTTTAGATACGTTTCTAAAAGAATCCAGGAATAATCCATCAGTAAATTTCATAATATTCGCTTTATGGATACAAGTTACTTTATGACGTTTATTATTTTTAGCATATTCAAAAGCATAACGACATATTTTTTCACTAGCTTCTCTAGTAATAAGCTTGATTCCATTAGCCATATTATCGTTGATCATATATTCAATACCTTTATATAAATCTTCAGTATTTTCGCGAATCATAACCAAATCAATATTTTCATATTTAGAATCAATGCCTTTAAATGAGCGAATTGGTCTTACGTTAGCATATGTAGCAAACTTTTGACGTAAAGCTACATTCACGCTTCTAAAACCTGTGCCAATAGGGGTAGCAGTAGGCCCTTTTAAAGCCCATTTATATTCGGTAATGGCATCTACTAAACCAGGTTCGAAGACTTCTTTTGTTTTTGCAGCATATTCAGCTCCTGCCTGATATGTGATCCATTCAATATCCAAATTCATTGCTTTAGTAATATCTTCGACACTTTTAGCAATTTCTGGTCCAATGCCATCACCTGGTATTAAAACAGCTTTCATTAGAATTTTCCTCCTTTAATTGCATTTAATAAACCACCTTCAAGAATCATGATTTTTTCTCTTGGAGAGAGTGTCAATGAAACAGTGATTGTTTTATGAGTGGTATTATTTTTAACAGTAATGCTATGGATATCATTTTCAACAGCATTTTTAATATCACATACTTCATATTCATCTTGATCATTAAAGAAATCATAATCATTTGGATTAATGATTAATGGTAAAATACCATTATTAATGAGATTTGAACGATGAATACGAGCAAATGAAATAGCAAAGATAGCTTTAATCTTTAAATAATTAGGAACTAAAGCTGCATGTTCTCTGGAAGATCCTTGACCATAATTATCTCCACCAACAATGAAACCACCATTATTCGCAATTGTACGATTATAGAATTCACTATCAACCTTAGAGAATGAGTACTTTGCAAGATGAGGAACATTAGAACGATATGGTAATAATTTAGAATCTGAAGGAACAATATGATCAGTAGAGATATTGTCACCAACTTTTAAGACAACTTTTCCTTTAATTGTATCTAATTTTTCACCACGTGGAACTGGTTTAATATTTGGCCCCATATAAACTTCCGTAGTCGGATCATATTCATCTATAAAGAAGTTCGTATTTTTAATGAATGGAGTATTTGGAACTTCAGCCAATGTCATGTCCTTATCAAAGTCACATGACAAGTATCCTTTAATAGCTGACAAGGCAGCAACTTCAGGAGATACTAAATAAACATTTGCATCATTTGTCCCTGATCGACCTTTAAAGTTACGATTAATTGTACGTAGTGAAACACCTTTTGATAATGGTGCCTGTCCCATGCCGATGCATGGGCCACAACCACATTCCAAAATTCTTGCGCCGGCATGTATCATATCAGCCAGTGCACCATTTTTTGATAACATCGCTAAAATACTAGAAGATCCTGGAGCAATAACCAAGGAAACATGATCAGATACTTTTTGACCTTTTAATATTTGTGCAGCATGCATCATATCAGCAAAAGAAGAATTGGTACAAGAGCCAATCACTACCTGATTAATCTTCATACCTTCTAAGTCTTTCACATCGACAACAGCATCAGGACTATGAGGTTTAGCAACCATAGGTACAAGTATTGATAAATCGATATCTAATCTTTGATCATAAGTGGCATCTTCATCAGCTTTCATTTCAATATAATCAGCTTCTCTTCCTTGCTGTTTTAAATAAGCGAGGGTATTTTCATCTGTAGGGAAAATAGACGTTGTAGCCCCTAGTTCTGCACCCATATTACAAATCGTCGCACGTTCCGTTAAAGATAATGTTTTAATACCTTCACCTGTATATTCAACAATCTTATTAACGCCACCTTTGACACTTAATTCCTGTAAAACTTTTAAAATAATATCTTTCGCACTCACCCAAGGTGCTCTCTCTCCAGTTAAATTAACTTGAATCACACTTGGACATTGTAAATAATACTTACCTGTTGCCATTGCTACGGCAACATCTAAACCACCAGCACCAATGGCAATCATGCCCATAGCCCCACAAGTAGGTGTATGCGAATCACTACCAACTAATGTTTTTCCAGGCTTAGAAAAGTTTTCTAATTGTAATTGGTGGCATACCCCATTACCTGGTCTAGAAAAAACAATCCCATGTTTTTTAGCAACACTTCTAATAAATTCATGATCATCCATATTTTCAAAACCAGTTTGAAGCATATTATGATCAATATAAGCCACTGCTTTTTCTACTTGAACATGATCAATGTCCATAGCTTCTAATTGTAAATAAGCCATGGTTCCTGTTGAATCCTGTGTTAATGTTTGATCAATTTGTATACATATTTGTTCTCCTGGAACAAGATTCCCCTCTTTTAAATGTGTACTTAATACTTTATAAGCTAAATTCATTTAATTATCACCCTTTCTATAATTGTATACAATTATACAATATTATATTTGTACAATCAATAGCCATTTTAAAAAAAGTGCTTAGCACTTTTCGTAGGTTGGTTTACAGAGTAATTTCCAGCTTAGATCTATGATATCCTGTGATTCTAATGAGTTTTCTATAATGATGTTCCCTTGCTGATTTTCATTTAATAAATCTTCTGCTTCTAATCTTCTTTTTAATTCCATAGCTGTCCCATAACTACCATCAATAATATGGATATGATCATTATGAAGATATTTTTTTAGATACGGATAAAGAAATGGATAATGGGTACAGCCTAGTACTATTGTTTCCGTATTATCTGTTATATATGGTTTGAGATGTTCATCAAAATAAGCTTTTAGCTTTTCTCCAGATAATATGCCTTCTTCCACAAATTCCATTAAATGGTCACATCCTAAAGGAACGATTTCAGCTTGTTCATTATATTGTGATAAAAGATGACGAAACTTATCCTGTTTAATAGTCATGGGTGTTGCCATAACAATAATACGTCCGCCCTGATTTGCCATAACAGCAGGCTTTATAGCTGGTTCGATACCAACTATTGGCATATTAGGATATTTGTTGCGTAAATCATTAATAGCTGCGCTGGTAGCAGTATTACAAGCGACCACAAGGACTTTAATACCTTTTGATAAAAGATAATCAACAACATTGAATGTTAATTGTTTAATTTCATCAACACCTTTTGTTCCATAAGGAGCATGTAATGAATCACCATAGTAAAGAAAATCTTCATGAGGTAATAATTCAATGGTACTTTTTAAGACACTTATGCCTCCTACACCAGAGTCCATAAAGCCTATCGGTAATTCTCTTTTATCCATGATATCGCCACCTATTCCTCAAATATTATAACGTTTATATCAAATAATAACAATGTTTTTCTTTCTCAAAATGGTATCCTATGTTAAAATAGCTAAGGTGATGTAAATGATATTAGCTTGTTCATCCTTATGTAAATCATTTCAAGGAGAATTATTATTAAACAATATAACTTTTAAAATAGAAGATCATGATAAATTAGCTATTATAGGTGTTAATGGAGCTGGAAAATCAACCTTGCTAAGAATATTGAATGATGAAGAGAGTTATGATTCAGGTGAGATTCATAAACCGAATAATGTCACGATTGGTTATTTATCACAGCATAATACAATTGACTATGATATAACCATCTATGAGGCTTTATTAGATGTTTTTAAGCCATTATTAGCTAAACAGGAGCGTATGCGTGAATTAGAAGCATTAATGGCTACAGAGAGCGATTTAGAGCCTATTATGAGAGAATATGATAGATTGTCTAATGAGTTTGAAAACGCCAACGGATATAGCTATGAAAGCCAATTAAAGGGTGTTTTAAAGGGTTTGGGCTTTAGTGAAGATGAATGGCATATGAAAATAGGTATTTTATCGGGAGGACAAAAAACTAGAGTCGCCTTGGGAAGATTGTTGTTATTGCAGCCTGATTTGTTATTGTTAGATGAACCGACTAATCATTTGGATGTGAATTCTATTGAATGGTTAGAAAACTATTTGAAAAACTATAAAGGAGCTATGATTGTTGTTTCTCATGATAGATATTTTATTGATCAGGTATCTAATGCTATTATGGAAATAGAAAATGGTAAATCTACATTATATAAATGTTCTTATGATCAATATGCTGTAATAAAAAAACATAATCGTGAAGTTGATTTGAAACACTATTATGATAATCAAAAAGAAATCAAACGTATGCAGGAAAGCATTGATTTACTAAAATCATTCAACCGCGAAAAACAAATCAAAAGAGCAGAAAGCAAGGAAAAAGCCTTAGAACGTATGGAAAAGGTAGACAGACCTGATAGTTTACCCCAAAATATCCGTATTCAATTTAATAGTGAAGTTGAATCAGGTTATGATGTTTTAACCGTGAAAAACTTAGCTATGGCTTTTGATCAGCCGTTATTTGATAATATATCTTTTGAAGTCAAAAAGCAGGAAAGAGCCGCTTTGATTGGTCCTAATGGTATTGGTAAAACAACATTGTTTCATTTAATTTTACAGAATTATATACCTACTGGTGGTAAGATTAAATTAGGCAGTAAAGTCATCATTGGATATTATGATCAGGAACATGAATCTTTATCTTATCATAAGACAATCTTTCAGGAAATAAGTGATACTTATCCCGATATGACTAATACCGAAATAAGAAATGCCTGTGCATCTTTTCAATTTAAAGGTGATGATGTTTTTAAGACGATTGATATGTTATCTGGTGGTGAAAGAGGAAGAGTTGTTTTATTAAAGTTATTGTTATCTAAATGTAATTTTCTTATTTTAGATGAACCAACAAATCATTTAGATATTGAATCTAAAGAAGTCTTAGAAGATGCGCTTTTAAGTTTTAATGGAACGATATTATTTATTAGCCATGATCGTTATTTCATCAATAAATTAGCTACCAAAGTTATAGAAATGACAGACCATAGTGCTTATACATATACGGGAAACTATACAACCTATATAGAAAGAAAAGAGCACCATACAATAAAAAAAGAAACCAATACAGCTTATTTAGAAAAAAAAGAACAAGCATCGACTATAAGAAAACATAAAAATAAAATTAAGAAGATAGAAAATGATATCTCTCAATTAGAAAAGCAAATCAATGATACCAATACATTACTTATGAGTGATGAAGTAGTCAATGATTATCAAAGATATCATGAAGTATCATTAGAAATAGAATCATTAAATAAGCAATTAGAAGAATTATTAGAAAAGTGGGAAGAGCTAAGTAGCTAATCTCGCTTTTTTCATATTTTGAATGTAAACGCTTTTATGTGATAATTTGTTATTAAATTAATAATTTATTATTGACAGATAAAATTTTTCTCATTATAATGCACCTATACACATTAGGGTGTGTATTAAAGGAGGAAATTTAATATGGAAGAAGCAATTACTCAGATCTTTAGTATCTGGTATTTAATTGGTGCTGCTTTAGTATTCTTTATGCAGGCAGGCTTTGCAATGGTAGAAGCTGGTTTTACTAGAGCAAAGAATGCAGGAAATATCATTATGAAGAATTTAATGGATTTCTGCTTAGGTACTGTAGCATTTTTGATTTTTGGCTATGCCTTTCTTTGTGGTACTGATACAGGAATGGGAATTATTGGCTGGTTAGGGTTAAGCAATAGTCCACTATTCAATTTTGCTGGGACTGATTGGTCTAGCTTCGTCTTTAACTTAGTTTTCTGTGCAACAACTGCAACAATTGTATCAGGAGCAATGGCAGAAAGAACAAAGTTTTTATCGTATTGTGTTTATAGTTTTGTGATTAGCTTGATTGTTTATCCTATTGAGGCCCATTGGGTATGGGGTCCAGATGGATGGTTAGCAGCTATGGGATTCCATGATTTTGCAGGATCAGCTTGTATTCACTTTGTCGGTGGTTTAACAGCCATGATTGGAGCTAGTATGTTAGGTGCCCGTATTGGCAAGTTTAATAAAGATGGGACGCCTAATGGTATTCCTGGTCATAGTTTAACCATCGGTGCATTAGGATGCTTTATCTTGTGGTTTGGCTGGTATGGTTTCAATGGTGCCGCCGCAACCAGTGGTGTTCAATTAGCAACTATCTTTGCCAATACAACAGTTGCGCCCGCACTTGCAACTTGTACAGTGATGATTTTTACATGGTTAAAATATGGAAAACCTGATGTAGCAATGTCTTTAAACGGATCACTTGCTGGCTTGGTAGCCATTACGGCAGGATGTGATGCCGTCAATGTTATGGGTGCAGCCATTATTGGTATTTTAGCTGGTTTTACTGTTTGTTTCTTTGTTTGGTTATTAGATTATAAGTTACACATTGATGATCCAGTTGGTGCTGTAGCAGTGCATTTTGGTAATGGTATTTTAGGTACTATTTGTGTAGGCCTATTTGCTTGTGGTACTGAAACAATGCCTGAAGTACAAGGTTTACTTTATGGTGGTGGTGCCAATTTATTGATAACACAATGTATTGGTCTATTAGCTATTGGTGCTTGGACTGCCGTAACAATGTTTATTACATTTAAGATTATTGATATGACTATTGGTTTAAGAGTTACAGCTGAAGAAGAAATTATCGGTTTAGATAAATTAGAACATGGTTTGGATAGTGCATATGCTGGATTTAATATGGAAGCTGAAGCTTTCTCATATGATCGTATTAATACTAATGATATTCCTGAAGTCATATTAAATGAAGTTAAGCCAAAAGAAAAGAATACTACTGATAAGATTTCTAAGGTTGTTATCATTGCGAAAACTGATAGCTTAGATGCTTTAAAATCAGCAATGAATAAAATTGGTGTTACAGGTATGACAGTTACACGAGTATCTGGTTGTGGTATCCAAAAAGGTCAAACAACATATTATCGTGGGGTTAAGGTTGATATGGAATTACGTCCTAAGATTAAAGCTGAGATTGTTGTATCATCTATTCCTGTACAGGATGTTGTTGATGCGGCGAGAAAAGCTCTGTATACTGGTAATATGGGTGATGGAAAGATCTTTGTATATGATGTAGAAAATGTCATTAGAATTTCTTCAGGTGCCCAAGGGCAAGAAGCCTTAAGTTATGAAGAATAAAGACAGGAAGGAGTAATCCTTCCTGTTTGTTTTATAAAATAAAAAAATTCCCATGTATGGGAACCTTTTTAACGTTTTGAGAATTGTGGAGCTTTACGTGCACCTTTTAAGCCGTATTTCTTACGTTCTTTAACTCTTGCATCACGAGTTAATAGGCCTGCTGCTTTTAAAGCTGGACGATAATCTTCGCCTGCTTCACATAATGCTCTAGCAATACCATGACGGATTGCCCCAGCTTGACCTGAGAAACCTCCACCATAAACATTAACACTTACATCAAACTTACCAGTTGTTCCAGTAATATCAAATGGTTGGTTGACGAGCATTAATAAAACGTCACTTCTAAGATATTCTTTTGCATCTCTTTTATTGATCAGGATCTTACCTTCACCAGGTGTTAAAATAACACGCGCAACTGAAGATTTTCTACGTCCTGTTCCTCTGTATTGTACGTCTGCCATTATCTCTCGTCCTCCTATCCTTTAATCTTTAATTCAACTGGTTTTTGAGCTGCATGTGGATGTTCACTACCAGCATAAACAAATAATTTCATACCTTGTTGTCTACCTAATGTATTATGAGGTAACATACCTTTAACAGCTGCTTCTACAAATCCTGTAGGATCTGTTTCTTTGAATTGGCGTGCAGTTTTAACTTTTAAACCACCTAACCATCCAGTGTGATGATAGTATTTCACTGTATCTAATTTTTTACCAGTCATAACTACCTTATCAGCATTAATAATAATAACATAATCACCAGTATCAACATGTGGTGTATAAGTAGGTTTATGTTTACCTCTTAAAACTGTAGCAACTTCTGATGCTAAACGACCTAAAACTAAACCTTCAGCATCAACAACATACCATTTACGTTCAATTGTGGCTTCCTTAGCCATTGTAGTTTGTCTCATCTTTTTTCCTCCTGAAGTTTTACCGGGGCTTCAGTATTAGGGTAACTTATTTCCTATTGTTTTGATTACTATTCGTTAGCATTGATGTCCAGTCTCAACTATTCATCTCTACATATATTCAATAAGTCAATAATAAGGCATTTATTATTATAACAATATCCTTGATTTTGTCAATATGATTTTTGTTCCCTTACATCATATTCACCTTGAAATTTTTTAAAATCACCTTGTAAAAAAGTAAATTGATCAATAAGATGTAAATGATGTATCTTAGCATAATCTAATAATCGCTTATATATATCATTATTGAAATGTTCTGGATCATGCGCATCAAGTCCAATAATAACATCATTACCTATCTCTGCAGCAATATCCCAAAAATTATCATTTGGATATGCCTTATTGCTACGCAATCCACCTGCATTGATTTCTAAAGGAATGTTTAATTCTTTTGCCTTAATACAAATACGTCTCGTGACAGTTTGAGCATCCTGATCAAAGTTTTTATAACCACATAAAAACAAATCAGGATGAGCAACATAACTAAATAAATTCGTATCCAATGCTTTTTCTATATCATTACAATAATGATATATATCCCTTTTACTCATCTTATCTTTTCCGTTATAATCACTCTCAATACAATGTCTATGAAAATGATGCCCTAAGATGAGATAATCAACTTTATGTTCATATAATAAACTTTCATAATAATCAAAGTATTGTGGAAAACCTTCAGCTTCAAAACCTTTATATATTTTAATTTGATCTTTATATGTATTTTCTAAGGTTCTTAATATATCTAAATGATCTTCTAAATCTTTATAAGGCATTCGCATATTTGGACCATCTTTAATAATAGAAGTTATCAAAGACGAAATACCTAATAAACTTCTTACAAAGGGAATAGAACAAACAAGATGCTGACGATAATGAGGCATTGGTATATGTTCACTAAAACCTAGTTCCTCAATACCCATAGCAAGCGCTGCTTTTACCATGTCTTCTTCACTACCATTAGCATGACCACAACGATATGTATGAGTATGATAATTATTCTTCATAAAATACCTCCTGTAAATATAATCCTTGTGGTTTCGCTTTAAATAAACATTTCTTTTCTCCACAACTGTCTAATAATTCTTTTAAATATTCTTTATCAATACGTTTGGCACCAACTTGAATGAGGCCCCCAACTAAATGTCTAACCATATATCTGCGAAATCCATTTCCTATTAAAGTAAAAGTAACAATGCCATCTTTTTCATCAATATCAAAAGTATACAATGTTCTTATCGTATTACCATATTGATCGTAACTACAATAAGATGCAAAATTATGTTCGCCTAGAAATATTGTGGCGGCATCCTTCATTAAATCAATATCTAAATTTCTGCCATATTGATAAATATAATCCGTTTGAAACGGATTATATTCATTCATACTTAATAGATAGCGATATTCCTTTTTAGTGGCACTATAGCGTGAATGAAAATTCTCATCAACATAACAGGCGTCTAATATATAAATATCATTGGGCATAAAATGATTAATAGCACGTTTCCATTGACTAGCAGGTAAATCTTTTTTGGTATCAAAATGAAAAACTTGATGAACACCATGAACCTTAGCATCAGTTCTTCCTGAGGCATGGATGATGATTTCTTCTTCGTTAATTTTTTTAAGCGCTTTTTGTATTTCACCTTGAACTGTTCTTTGACTCTTTTGCACCTGGAAGCCATGAAATTGGCTACCATCATAACTAACTATACATTTGACTCTCATAATATAAAACTCATCACAATAATACTTGCACTTACAATGACAGTAGCAGTTAAGGAAATGGTATCGTTAAATTGCCAATGAAGCTGTTTATATCGAGTACGAGGAGCTTCAGGATTATAGTTACGACTTTCCATGGCATTGGCTAAATCTTCAGCTCTTTGAAAAGCGGATATAAATAGCGGAATAATCAATGAAACAATAGACATGATTTTTTCCCCCATTGTACCTTCACTATAATCAACACCTCGAGAAGCCTGAGCTTTCATAATTCTTTGCGTTTCTTCCAACAAAGTTGGAATAAAACGTAAAGCAATGGAAATAATCATAGCTACTTCATGAGTCGGAAAACCAAATTTCTTGAACGGCGCTAAAAGGTATTCGATCCCTAATGTCAAATCTAATGGTTTAGTAGTAGCCGTTAAAATAGATGTCATAATGATTATTAGTAATAAACGAATAAAGATATAGAGCGTTTGCACAACTGCCTGATCATAAATATGGATAAATCCTAATGAAAATATAATCGTTCCATTTTGAATAAATAATAGATTAAATATCATTAAAAAAGCCATCATAAATAGCATTGGTTTCATTGCACTCAAGATTTGTGATACTTTCATTTTTGCCATAAATGACATAAGTAATACAAATATTGAAAGAATGGCATAACCGATAAAACCCGCATCAAAGAAAACTGTCACCAATAATAAAATCAATGCTCCTATTTTTAAACGAGGATCAAGTCTATGAATAAAACTATCTACTGGTATATATTTACCAAACATCATACTATCCATGTAATTCTCCTCCTAATACATCTATAAGTTCATCAATGTCTTTAATAGAAGGATCTATGTTAAAACCATTTTTATTAAGTTCTAAGATAAATGATGTAATAATCGGTAAATCAATACTTAACGATGTTAAATATTCAGTTTCCTTAAATAATTCATCTACTTTAACATGTCTTTCTACTTTACCTTTATTCATAACAACAACATCATCACAATATTGTAAAACTTGATTCATGTCATGTGATACTAATATGACAGTCTTTCCCTGATCATTGATTTGTTTAAACAATTGCATCATTTCTTTAGCACCTTGAGGATCTAAACCAGCAGTTGGTTCATCCAATACTAAGATATCAGGATCCATCGCCAGTATGCCAGCAATAGCCACTCGACGTTTTTGGCCACCTGATAAATCAAATGGAGACTTTTCCAAATAACTTTCATCCAAGCCCACTAATTTAATGGTTTCTTTCGCTATTTCCAATGTTTTTTCTTCGTCCATACCAAAATTCTTTGGTCCAAATATAATATCTTTAAGAATCGTTTCTTCGAATAATTGATATTCAGGAAATTGAAATACTAATCCTGCTTTTTTTCTTAATGGTTTTAAGCTTTTTGGCTTATCAGTAGCGGTAATAATAATATCTTCAATATCTACTTCACCAGCCGTAGGTAACAATAAACCATTGATATGTTGTATAAGGGTTGATTTGCCACTACCAGTATGACCAATAAGTGCTGTCATATGACCAGTTTCAATATCTAAATTAACACCTTTTAAAGCATGATAAGAAAATGGTGTATCTTGAGAGTATGTATGCTCTACTTGTTTGAATGTAATTGACATAATTGATTCACCAGCTTTTCTTTATTAATATATGTATCAATATTGATACCCTTATTTTGTAATCCCGTAGATATCTTATAAGCAAAAGGAACATCTAAGGCAATTTCTTCTATTTCCTGTTGTTTCTTTAAAACTTCTTCAGGTGTTCCTGTATCAATAATATGACCATCACTCATCAGTAAAACGTAATCGGATAATGTAGCTTCTTCGATGTCATGTGTAATGGATAAAATCGTCATATTTTTATCCTTATTTAATTGATGCACTAAAGCATTGATTTCCATCCTGCCTTTAGGATCCAACATACTTGTTGCTTCATCTAAAATAATAATAGATGGAGACATCGCCAGTATGCCTGCAATAGCAACACGTTGTTTTTGGCCACCAGAAAGCTTTGTCGGTTCGTGATCTAAGAAATCTAACATATCCACCTTTGCTGCATATTCTTCAATAATACCATCCATTAACTTAGGATCAACACAATTATTTTCTAAACCAAAAGCAATATCATCTCTAACTGTAGAACCAATAAACTGGTTATCAGGATTTTGAAAAACAATACCGATTTGATCTCTTACTTTAGCAAGATTTTCTTCAGTTAATGCAATACCACCTATATATATTTCTCCACTATTTTTTTCTAATAGACCCATTAATAATTTAGCAATAGTACTTTTACCACTACCATTATGACCTAAAATAGTTGTATAGCTGCCCTTTTTGATTGTAAAAGATATATTGTCAATTGTCTTGACATCTTCTTCGTAACAAAAAGTTAAATTCTTTACTTCTATAATATTTTCCATGGTCCACCTCCAATGAAAATCATTGTACTTGTCTTCATAATATTTGTCAACCAATGTTTTAAAAATTATATAAGAGTGATACTAATACATATCTTCTACTTCTTTACCTATATTTATACGATAATCTAAATTATCTGTATAATTCATGGCAAAAATATTCGCATATAAAACGTCTAATAGATATTTGATTGATTGAGTTGTCGCAAAGTTACCTATTTTAGCGTGGATAAGTTCACGTGAAGAAATAAGTAGAGTAACATCAGCTAATAAAGATAAATCGTTTTCTGTAATAGATGTTAAAGCAATAATGGGCGTTGCTTTTTCTTTTAATTTTTGACAAATTTTGACAATCGTGTTTCTTTTTCCAGCATAGGAAATCATGATAGCACATTTTCTATTAGAACTCATGGTTGCCTGAATATAAGAATCACTGCTTAAATCATAAATGTTAACATGACGATGAATAAGCACCATATTTTCTTTAAATATTTGGGCTATAGGTGTATATTGATGCGAAACATAAATGTCTATATCATCAACATTTCGTAGATATTTTAAGGCTAAAGATAAATCATCATGTTTGAGTAATGATTGCGTATCTTCAATGGTTTCTTTTTCTAAACTAGAAATATTTTGAACGATTTTCATCATATCATCACTTACTACAAAAGGAATGCATGCATCAACTTGATTGTTAGCATAAAGATATTGAAGTTCTTCTAAATAGGCTTCTTTAAATTCATTCCACCCATTAAAACCACATTTTTTTGCTAGTCTAATAAGTAAAGATGCCGAAGTATAAGTCTCTGATGCTATTTCCGTTGTCGTCATGTTTTTAATCTTATCACCATTTTTTAATATATAATCAATAATTGCATTTTCACTTGTAGAAAAGTGTGTATTTTCAATTTTATGAATAAGCATTGTTATCACCTCCCAGACATTATAACAAAAAAGACGATGAATTTCATCGTCTAATCTTATAATAATGTAATGACTGCCATTGGGGCATTATCACCTTTACGATTATATGTTTTTAAGATACGTGTATATCCACCATTCTTATCTGCATATTTAGGTGCTACATCATC
This sequence comes from Erysipelotrichaceae bacterium, assembly GCA_021201655.1. Taxonomy (GTDB): domain Bacteria; phylum Bacillota_I; class Bacilli_A; order Erysipelotrichales; family Coprobacillaceae; genus JAJQDJ01. The sequence goes on from JAJQEL010000042.1 coordinate 29,350, forward strand.
AAATAAAACTTGTACTGCTGTTTTACCAGTTGCTGGATCAACAACGTTTTGTAAAATTGCTGCAGCTTGTCTTCTAGCATGTAAATCACCACGTTTACCCAAAGTGATTAAATCCTCTACAACACTACGTACTTCTTTTGCTCTAGTAGCTGTTGTTTGAATTTGACCATACATAATTACATCAGTTGCTAGATTACGTAACATTGCTTTTCTATGAGATGATACACGCCCTAATTTTCTATTCTTTGCCATAAATTAGTGCTCCTTCCAATCATTAGTCTACAGGTCTGAAACCTAAACCTAATTCAATTAATTTTTCTTTAACTTCTTTTAATGACTTCTTACCTAAGTTTCTAACTTTAATCATATCGTCTTCGCTCTTAGAAGCAAGTTCTTGAACTGTTTGAATACCAGCTCTCTTTAAGCAGTTATATGAACGTACAGATAAATCTAATTCCTCAATTGTCATATCTAATACTTTATTGCTTGTATCTTCTTCTGTTTCACTCATGACTTCCATATTAAGAGCTAAATTAGATAATTCTACAAACATATTTAAATGTTCTACCAATATCTTAGCAGCGATTGATAAAGCTTCATGTGGTGGAATAGAACCATCAGTTGTAATTTCTAAGGTTAATTGATCATACTTAGCACTTTGTCCAACACGAGTTGGTTCAACCGCATAAGCAACATTGACAACTGGTGAATAAATTGAATCAGTTGCAATAACACCAATTGTATTAATCAATTTCTTGTTTTGATCAGCACTTACATAGCCTCTGTCTTTATGTGCATACATTTCCATATAGAAATGAGCACCTTCAGCAACATGACATATAACGAGATTATTTGATATCATTGTCACATCAGATGGACATTGAATGTCAGCACCTGTTACAACAGCAGGCCCCTTGACATCAATAATCATGGTAACATCATCATCACTATCAATTTCAAATACCAATTTCTTGATTTGTAAAATAATAGCAGTGACATCTTCCACAACACCATCTACAGCGGAAAATTCATGGATAGCCCCTTGAACTTTCACTGCATGAACTGCACATCCAGGAACAGATGATAACAAGACTCTACGAAGTGAATTCCCTAAAGTAGTACCAAAACCTCTTTCTAAAGGTTCAACAATAAACTTCGCATAGTTTGAGTTTTCATCCATTTCTTCGATTTGAAAATTAGCTTTCTCAAATTTTTGCATTATTTCCCTCCTCACTTAGAAATAACTACTTAAAAAATTCATTATCCACGAGGACGTTTTGGTGGACGACAACCATTATGAGGGATAGGTGTTACATCATTGATTGAAGTAACTTCTAATCCAGCAGCTTGTAAAGCTCTCACAGCAGCTTCACGTCCTGGTCCAGGACCTTTAACACATACATCAACTGTTTTCATACCATGATCCATAGATGCTTTTGCAGCTGCTTCAGCAGCCATTTGTGCAGCATATGGAGTAGACTTTCTAGATCCTTTGAAACCTAAAGCTCCAGCACTAGACCAAGAAATAACATTACCAAATTCATCAGAAATAGTAACGATTGTGTTGTTGAAAGTTGAATGTACATGTGCAACACCTTTTGCTATATTTTTCTTAACACGTTTTTTTCCACGAGTTACTGTTCTCTTCTTTGCCATTTAGTTCAACCTCCTATTTCTTCTTACCAGCAATTGGACGTGCCTTACCATTACGAGTATGGGCATTTGTCTTTGTTCTTTGACCACGAACTGGTAAGCCTTTACGATGACGGATACCTCTATAGCATCCAATTTCCATTAAACGTTTAATGTTTAAGGCAACTTCTCGACGAAGATCACCCTCAACTTTATAATTTTCAACTTCTCTACGAAGTTTTCCTTCTTCTTCTTCAGTTAAATTCTTAACTCTTGTATCTTCATTGATACCAGTAGCTTCACAGATCTTCTTAGCTGTAGAATTACCAATACCATAGATATAAGTTAAAGAAACTACCACACGTTTATCACGTGGGATATCAACACCTGCTATACGAGCCATGTTTTAAAAATCCTCCTATTAACCTTGTCTTTGTTTATGTTTTGGGTTTTCGCAAATAATCATAACGCGACCCTTACGTTTAATAACTCTGCATTTATCACAAATTGGTTTTACAGATGGTCTTACTTTCATCTCTTTTTTACCTCCTTATGGGTATTAACTACTTATGTCTAAATGTAATGCGCCCACGTGTTAAATCATATGGTGAAATTTCAACAGTTACCCTATCACCTGGTAAAATGCGAATGTAATTCATACGGATTTTACCAGAAACGTGAGCCAATATAACTGCACCATTTTCCAACTGAACGTTGAACATAGCATTTGGTAATGTCTCAAGAACAGTTGCTTCTACTTCTATAACATCATCTTTTTTTGCCATTGAATAAAAACTCCCCTTTTTAATCTTGTTTTGTCATAATCTCATAACCATCATGAGTAATCACAATAGTATGTTCATAATGAGCCGCCAGGCTTCTATCTTTTGTCACTACACACCAGCCATCATTTAAGGTTTCTGTTTCCATACCTCCTAAATGAGCCATAGGTTCAATAGCCAAGGCCATTCCTGCTTTTAAACGTGGTCCCTTACCAGCTGCTCCATAATTTGGAACTGTGGGATCTTCATGAACTTCTTGTCCAATCCCATGACCAGTATAATCACGAGGAGTAGAACAGCCATTATCTTCAAGATACACCTGTACTGCATGAGATATATCGGATAAACGATTGCCAGGTTTAACCATTGCTAAACCTGCATACAATGCTTCTTCAGTTATTTTCATAAGTTTTTGTGCCTCTTCGCTGATATTTCCAACCGCATATGTCCAGGCACTATCCCCATGATAACCCTTATAACAAGCACCAACATCAACTGAAATAATGTCTCCATCTTTTAATATCCTATTACCAGGAATGCCATGTACAACCTCTTCATTAATCGATGTACATACTGCTCCTGGAAAACCATAAAGATTCAAAAACGATGGAGTACAACCTTGTTCACGAATAATTTTTTCACAATAATCACTAATTTCCTTTGTCGTGATACCAGGTCGTATAAAGTCTCTGAGTTTAACATGGACAAGACCTACAACTCGCCCAGCTTCTCTCATAAGTTCAATCTCACGTTGATCCTTAGTGACAATCATTATTTACCCTCCAGGCATTTTTCAATGTCTTTGAAGACGTCTTCCATAGATTGGTCACCATCAACATTAATAAGTTGTCCTTTCTTCGTATAATAATCAATCAAAGGTTTTGTTTGTTCATCATACGTATTTAATCTTACTTGAACAGCTTCTTCACTTTCATCTTCTCTTTGATATAATTCACCACCACAGTTATCACAGATACCTGCTACTTTAGGTGGATTATAAACAATATGGAATGTTGACCCACATTGTTTGCATGTTCTTCTGCCAGATAATCTAGCAATAAGTTTATCGGTAGGAATATCTAAATTAATAACGGCATCAATATTAAAGTTTAATTCTTCTGCCATATTCACTAGCTCATCAGCTTGTTGAATAGATCTAGGAAATCCATCCAAAATAAAGCCTTTTTCAAAAGTATTTTCACTTATATATTCCTTTACCATTTGAATAGTAACTTCATCTGGTACAAGAAGCCCCTTCTGCATAAATCCTTGAGCAGTAACACCCAAAGGTGTTTGTTCACGTAAAGCTTTTCTAAATAAGTCTCCAGTTGATAATTGTACCAAGCCATACTTTTCCACTAATCTAGCAGCTTGAGTCCCCTTACCAGCCCCAGGAGGCCCCATTAAAATAATGTTCATAATTACACTCCCTGTTTACTATTTTCTTATATAACCATGATACTCTTTTCGAGTAACCAAAGTTTTGATTTGTTTTGTTGTTTCCAACGCAACACCTGTAATGATAATCAAACCAGTACCACCTAATGAAATTGAAGCATCTTCCGTTAATTCCCATAATACTGGAGTAATAATTGGAATGGCTGCAATAATCACTAAGAATAAAGCACCACATACTGTAACACGATTTAATACACGACTGATATAATCCTGTGTATCTTTACCAGTTCTAACACCTGGAATAGAACCACCATTTTTCTTTAAATCATCTGAAATCTTTTGGGCATCTATCTGTAAATTAGAATAGAAGAATGCAAATAAGACAATCATAATGATATATAAGCAAAAGCCTACAGGTTCCTGATAATTAAGAATATTGTCAATCATTTCTGTAATATCACTTGATTCCATAAAACTAATAATCGTTCTTGGAGCAGCTAATACTGAAGCTGCAAAGATAACAGGTAATACCCCTGAACTATTGATTTTAATTGGCATATGTGTCTGTTCTCTGGTACGCATAACTGTATTTGAACTAGAAGCATAGATAATTGGTATTTTACGTGTAGCTCCTTCATTGAAAACAACGAATATAACTATCGCAAGATAAACAATCACAAATAATATAAACCATAAAATACCTAAAATCATAGTTGTTGTACTATCATCAAATGATACTAGCGTAGAAAATGTATTAATAAAATTTTGTGGTAAGTTTGAAACAATACCTGTAAAGATTAACAATGATGTACCGTTACCAACACCTTTTTCAGTGATTTGATCACCAATCCACATTGCTAACATACTACCTGCTACCATAATAAGCACAACATAAGCATAATTCAGCCATGATGAAGATTCTAATATACCATAACCTTTATCAAAGGCATATGTTAAAGATGTTCCTTGAATGATAGCTAAGACTAATGTTACATAACGTGTAACTCTGTCTTTTTTCTTTTTTCCTGTATTCCCTTCTTTTTGCCATTGTGTCAAAATAGGAATAACATCCATTGATAATAACTCAATGATAATTGAAGCAGTGATATATGGAGAAACACCCAATGAGAATAGTGAGAATTGTTCCAGCATACCACCACCAAGCATACTAATGATTCCTAAGATGCCACTGCCAGAAGTACTGGAACTAATAACACTCGCATCTATACCAGGAACAGTTACTGCTGCTCCTAAACGGAATACAAATAGCATACCTAATGTAAAAACGATTCTTTGACGTAGCTCCCCTTTTTTAAAAACAGTTCTAAAAAAGTCTAACATCTTAAATCACCTCAGTTGTTCCACCTGCAGCTTCAATAGCAGCAACAGCTGATTTAGAGAATTTTTTAGCTTTCACTGTTAAGGCAACATTTAATTCACCATTACCTAATACTTTCAAGCCATCTAATTCTTTTTTGATTAAACCACATTCTTTTAATGTAGCTAAATCTACCACACTACCTGCCTCAAATCTATTTAAATCTTCAATATTAATAATTGCATATTCAATTCTATTGACATTGGTGAAACCACGCTTTGGAATACGCATGAATAATGGTGTTTGTCCACCTTCAAATCCTGGTTTCTTTCCTCCACCAGATCTTGATTTTTGACCTTTTTGTCCTCTACCAGATGTCTTACCATGACCAGAACCTGTTCCACGTCCAACACGCTTTCTAGCTTTACGTGCACCTTCTGTGTATTGTAAATCATGTAGCTTCATGTTTACACCTCCTATTTCACTTCTTCAACTGTTACTAAATGAGAAACAGTTTTAATCATACCTTGAATAACATCACTGTTGTATTTTTCAACAGATTTATTCATTTTTGTTAAACCTAACGCTTTAAGAGTAGCCTTTTGATTCTTTTTTGCACCAATAGGGCTTTTTGTTAGCGTAATGATAACTTTACTATCTGCCATTTCTTACGCCCTCCTATCCGTAAATTTCTTCTACTGTTTTATCTCTTAATTCTGCTACTTGTTGAGCAGTCTTTAAAGATTTTAATCCTTCCATTGTTGCACGAACCATGTTGATCTTTGTTCTTGAACCTAATGATTTAGATAAGATATCAGTATATCCAGCTAATTCAACAACCGCACGAACTGGACCACCAGCAATAATTCCAGTACCTTCACTAGCAGGCTTTAAATAAACATGACCTGATCCATAAATACCATTCACATCATGAGGAATAGTCCCATGAAGAATAGGTACATTGATGATGTTCTTCTTAGCTGCATCAGATGCTTTTCTAATAGCATCAGGTACTTCATTAGCTTTTCCAGTTCCGAATCCAACACGTCCCTTTTTATCACCAACAACAACTAAAGCTGCAAAACGCATTTTACGTCCACCTTTAACAACCTTAGTAACACGATTAATGGTAACCACACGTTCTTCGAATTCTTTTTCAACTCTTGGTCTATTTCTTCTTTGACCTTTTCTATGAGAATTTCTTCTAGGCCCATTATTTTCTCTTGGTTTACGTTGATCCATTACTTAACCTCCATTAGAATTTTAATCCGCCTTCTCTAGCAGCTTCAGCTAGAGCTTTTACACGACCATGATAGATATATCCACCACGATCAAATACGACATTTTCAATATTTTTTGCGATAGCTCTCTTAGCAAGTTCTTCACCAACTTGTTTAGCAGCCTCAACATTTCCACCGTTAGCAAGTTTCATATCTACTGATGAACAAGATACTAATGTTGTACCTTTTGTATCATCAATAATTTGAGCATGGATATGAGAGCTTGAACGGAATACATTTAAACGTGGACGTTCACTAGTGCCACTAACCTTCAAGCGAACTCTAGCATGACGTTTCTTACGTAAATCGTTTCTTGACATAGTTTTAGCCATGATTAATAGCTCCTTCCTTATTTTTTAACTACTTCTTACCAGCAGTCTTACCTTCTTTTCTAATAATTCTTTCATTAGTGTATTTAATACCTTTTCCTTTATAAGGTTCAGGTTTCTTAACAGCTCTAATTCTAGCTGCAATTTCACCAACACGTTCTTTAGAAATACCAGAAACTTTAATTGTTGTTTGATTTGGGGTTTCAATCTTAACGCCTTCTTCTCCTTCAATTTCAACTTGATGAGAGAAACCAACATTTAAGACTAATTTATTACCCTTCATTTGTGCACGATAACCAATACCAACAATTTCCAATGTTTTTTCATAACCATTATGTACACCTTCGATCATATTAGCTAATAATGCACGAGTTGTACCATGTAATTGTTTCACTGACTTTTGTTCGCTAGTTCTGCTTACTTTTATTTCATTACCATTTATATCTATATTGATTAATGGTGAAAATTGTCTAACTAAAGTCCCCTTAGTACCTGTAACTGTAACTGTATTATCATCTGCAATATCTACTTTTACACCTTCAGGTATAATGATAATCTTATTACCGACACGAGACATCAGTAACACCTCCGCTTTCTTTAATTTTTACCAAACGTATGCTAATACTTCTCCACCGATATGTTTAGCTCTTGCTTCTTTATCAGTCATTAATCCTTGAGAAGTAGATAAAATAACGATTCCTAAACCATTTAATACTTTAGGGATTTCATCTACTTTGGCATATTGACGAAGCCCAGGTTTAGAGACTCTTTTTAATCCAGAAATGACTCTTTCATTTCCTTTGTATTTTAAAGTGATAACGATATTTTTAATAACGCCTTCACCTTCGATTCTATAATCTTTAATAAATCCTTCATTTTTCAAGATTTCTGCTAATTCAACTTTTAATCTTGAATGTGGAATAACAACTTCTTCATGACGTTGTTGATTCGCATTACGAATTCTTGTTAACATATCTGCAATTGGATCTGTTACCATTACAGTGTCCTCCTTCCTTATGGATTTTACCAGCTTGATTTTTTAACTCCAGGAATTTCACCTTTATAAGCTAATTCTCTGAAGCAAATACGGCATAATTTAAACTTGCTCATAACAGCATGTGGACGTCCACAACGCTCGCATCTCGTATATTCGCGAACTTTGTACTTTTGAGGACGACTTGCTTTAACTTTCATTGATGTTTTAGCCATTAATTAAAGTCCTCCTTATTTATGGAAAGGCATTCCAAGTTCTGTTAAAAGTGCTTTTCCTTCTTCATCACTCTTAGCAGTAGTTACGAATACGATATCCATTCCTCTTAATTTATTTACTTTATCAAAATTGATTTCAGGGAAAATTAATTGTTCCTTAACACCTAATGTATAATTTCCTCTACCATCAAATGAATTCTTTGGTACACCTCTAAAATCTCTTACTCTTGGTAATGAGATATTAAATAATTTATCCATGAAATCATACATTCTTTCACCACGTAAAGTTACTTTACAACCAATAGCCATACCTTCACGTAATTTAAATCCCGCAATTGATTTCTTAGCTTTTGTAATAACTGGCTTCTGTCCAGAAATTAATGTTAATTCTTCAACAGCTTCATCTAATAGCTTAGAATTATTAACAGCATCACCAACACCAATGTTGATAACCACTTTTTCTACAGCAGGAACTTGCATTATTGAACTATAATTAAATTTATCCATTAATGATTTTTGAATTTCATTTGTATAACGTTCTTTTAGTCGGTTCATTATTTAACCTCCTTCCAATTACTTCTTTTTTTTCTTCTTGTCAATTGCTTGACCAGTTTTCTTGTTAATGCGGTATTTTTTTCCTTCATCATCAAAAGCATAACCAATTTTTACTGGAGCTTTTGTTTTTGAATCATAGTAAGCAACATTAGAAATAGCTAATGGCGCTTCTCTTTGAATAATACCACCTTCAGGATCCATTTGTGTAGGTTTAACATGTTTTGTAACCATATTAACACCTTCAACAATGACTCTATTTTCTTTTCTCAAGATTTGAACAATTTCACCTGTTCTACCTTTATCTTTACCAGCAATAACAATTACTGTATCACCAACACGTAATTTCATCTTCTCGTCTCCTCCTATAATACCTCAGGAGCTAATGATACGATTTTCATGAAATCTGCATCTCTTAACTCTCTAGCTACCGGTCCAAAGATACGTGTTCCTCTAGGTGAGTTATCATCCTTGATCAATACACATGCATTATCGTCAAATCTAATATAAGAACCATTGTCACGACGAACACCATATTTTGTTCTAACGATAACTGCTTTTACAACTTCACCTTTTTTAACTGTACCACCTGGAGTGGCCTGTTTCACTGTAACAACAACAATGTCACCGATGCTACTTGTTTTTCTATTTGAACCACCAAGGTTTCTAATAACTAGTACTTCTTTTGCTCCTGTATTGTCAGCAACTTTTAATCTGGTTTCATTTTGGATCATTGAAGTGACCTCCTTTCAGATTTTAAAATTAAACTATTTCAGCCTTTTTAACAATTTCTACTAAACGGAAACGTTTAGTTGCTGATAATGGACGTGTTGCCATAATTTTAACAACATCACCATCTCTAGCAATATTTTCTTCATCATGAGCCTTAAACTTTTTAGAAGATTTCACACGTTTTCCGTATAATTTATGTTTGACGTCAGATTCTACTAAAACAGTAATTGTCTTATCCATTTTTGTAGAAATAACTGTTCCAGTATAAACTTTACGATTGTTTCTATCCATATTTTTCTCCTTCCTAAGCGTTTAATTCTCTTTCCTTAATAATTGTTTTAATACGAGCAATATTCTTTCTTACTTTACGGATACGTGCAGTATCTTCTAATTGCCCAGTAGCTTGCTGGAATCTCAAGCTAAATAATTCCTTTTTATATTCTTCTACTTTTTCAAGTAATTCTGAAGTTTCTAATTCTCTAATTTCCTGAGCTGTCACAATTACTCACCTCTTCCAATAATCTTACATTTGATTGGTAACTTATGAGATGCAAGTCTTAAAGCTTCTCTTGCTACTTCTTCTTCTACACCAGCAATCTCAAACATAACACGGCCTTCTTTAACAACTGCTACCCATTCTTCTGGAGAACCTTTACCAGAACCCATACGAACTTCTAGAGGTTTCTTAGTTTTAGCTAAATGAGGGAAGATTCTAATCCAAACCTGACCACCACGCTTCATATAACGATTCATCGCAACACGGGCAGCTTCGATTTGTCTTGAAGTAATCCATGCACCTTCTTGAGCAACTAATCCATATTCACCAAAAGCAACTGTTGTCCCTCTGCTGGCTTTACCTTCATATTTTACTCTATGAGGTCTTCTATATTTAGTTCTTTTAGGCATTAACATGATTATTTATCTCCTTTCTTCTTTGTAGGAAGAACTTCTCCTCTACAAATCCAAACTTTGACTCCTAATTTACCATAAGTTGTATGAGCTTCGGCAACCGCATAATCAATGTCAGCTCTAAGCGTATGTAAAGGTACATTACCTTCACTATATCCTTCTTTTCTTGCCATTTCAGCACCACCTAAACGCCCAGATACGCTTGTTTTAATACCTTTCGCACCAGCACGCATAGTTGATTGAATAGCTCTCTTTTGCACAATTCTAAATGAAGCACGGTTTTCTAATTGTTCAGCAATCTTATTAGCAACCAATTGTGCATTTAAATCAGGATTCTTGATCTCTACGATGTTGATAAATACTTTATCAGCTTTAACCATCTTAGTGATTTCTTTTCTTAAATCATCAACTTTCTTTCCTTCTTTACCAATGATAACACCTGGTCTAGAAGTATGAATGAAAATAGTGACTTTATTCTTTGTTCTTTCAATTTCGATATTAGCGATATTAGCAGTTTTTAACTCTTCATCGCTTTTTAACTTTGCATATAAGAATTCACGAATCTTAATATCTTCATGTAATAATGAAGCAAAGTCATTATCATTGGCATACCATCTTGAATTCCAATCACGAGTTATACCAATACGTAATCCAACTGGACTTACTTTTTGACCCATACTTTGCCCTCCTATCTTTCTGCTACCACACAAGTGATGTGGCTTGTTCTTTTCAAAATTTGAGTTCCGCTGCCTTTAGCTCTCGCACGAAATCTCTTTAATGTAGGACCTTCGTCTACATAAATTTCTTTGATGTATAACTTTTCTTCATCTGCACCTTCGTTGAACACAGCGTTTTGTGCAGCAGATTTAACGACTTTAATGATTGCAGGAGTTGCACTCTTATTAACGTATTCAAGAATACCAAGTGCTTCTTTAACGTCCTTTCCTCTTACCAAGTCTACTACTAATCTTGCTTTTTGAGGTGAAACGCGAATCATTTTAGCGACTGCTCTTGCTTCCATGTTGTTTTCCTCTCTTTCTACTTACCTGACTTTTTATCATCAGCATCATGACCATGATAAGTTCTAGTAGGAGCGAATTCTCCTAATTTATGACCAACCATATCTTCAGTAACATATACTGGAATATGTTCTCTTCCGTTATATACAGCGAATGTATGTTCGATAAAATCTGGGAAGATTGTAGAACGTCTTGACCATGTCTTAATGACTTCTTTTTTGTTAGCTGCATTTAAAGCTTGAACTTTCTTCATTAAATGCTCATCCACGAATGGGCCTTTTTTAATACTTCTTGCCATATTCTATAACCCTCCTTTTACTTTCCGTTACGACGACGAATAATCATCTTATTACTTGCTTTTTTATGTTTTCTAGTCTTAACACCAAGAGCTTTCTTGCCCCAAGGAGTCATAGGAGCTTTACGTCCAATTGAAGTTCTACCTTCACCACCACCATGTGGGTGATCATTAGGGTTCATAACAGAACCACGAACTGTAGGGCGAATACCTCTCCATCTATTACGACCAGCTTTACCATAGTTAACTAATCCATAGTCTTCATTACCAACAACACCAACTGTTGCACGACAAACTGCTAAAAATCTTCTTACTTCACCACTTGCTAAACGAACTGTAACATATTTACCTTCTTTACCAAGAATCTGAGCAGACACACCAGCAGCTCTGGCAATTTGACCACCTTTGCCTGGATGCATTTCAATATTATGAATAACTGTACCTTCAGGCATATTTCCCATTGGTAAGCAGTTACCAACAATAATATCTGCATTTTCTCCAGAGTAGATTTTCATACCAACTTCTAATCCCTTAGGAGCTAAGATATATCTCTTTTCTCCATCTACATAATTAATTAAAGCAATGTTTGCAGATCTATTAGGATCATATTCAATTGTGGCAACTCTACCTTCAATGTCATCTTTATCTCGCTTAAAATCAATAATACGATATAAACGCTTATGTCCACCACCATGATGACGTGTAGTGATAACACCTTGATTATTACGTCCACCTTTTTTATTCAAACGGACTGTCAATGATTTCTCAGGCTTATTAGTTGTAATTTCTTCATAAGTTAAAGAAGTCATATTACGACGACCATTTGTCGTAGGCTTATATGCTTTAATAGGCATCTTATTTCCTCCTTATTTAATATCTGGAATGGAGATCATTCCAATAGTTTGAAAGTTTATTCTTCATCACCAAATAAATCGATTGAATAACCTTCTTTTAATTTAACGATAGCTTTTTTTCTACCTTTTGTTTTACCTTCATATCTACCAAATCTTCTCTTTTTTGGCTTGATATTCATAGTGTTGACTTTTTCTACTTTGACATCAAACATAGTTTCAACAGCTTGTTTAATTTCAATTTTATTAGAATGAACATCAACATCAAATGTATATTTATTTTGTTCTTGTTGTAATTTTAAAGATTTTTCAGTAAGTACTGGTTTCTTTAATACATCAGTAATATGTGCCATTATGCCAATACCTCCTCAACAGCTTTAATAGCTCCTTCAGTCATCACTAACTTATTGCTATCTAAGATATCATAAACATTTAATCCTTTTGAATCAATAACTTTAACACCAGGAATATTTCTAGCTGATAAAGCAACATTTTCATCTACAGAATCCATTACAATTAATGTCTTGCGAGTAGCTTCTAAGTTTTCTAAAACTTTAACCATTGTTTTAGTTTTAGGTGCATCAACTGTTAACTTATCCAAAACAGTTAATTCTTCATCAATAACTTTTTGACTTAAAGCAGATTTTAATGCTAAACGTCTTACCTTACGATTCATTTTTAATTTGTAATTACGGTTTGTATTAGGACCAAATACAACACCTCCACCACGCCATTGTGGGGCACGAATTGTACCTTGTCTAGCTCTACCTGTACCTTTTTGTCTCCAAGGTTTCTTACCTCCGCCTCTTACAGCACTACGGTTTTTGACAGAGTGAGTTCCTCTTCTCCATGAAGCTCTTTGTAGTAAGACCATATCAAAGATTGCCTGGTTATTTGGTTCGATACCGAATACTGCATCATTTAATTCTGTATCATTCAATTGTGTTCCTTCTTGGTTATATACTGCAACTTTCATAAGTAGTGTTCCTCCTTTCGCTTCATTATTCTTCAGTTTCATAATTAATTAAATCTGCAGCTGGATTAACTCTACCATTTGCTTTAACAGCAGATTTAACAATAACTAAACCTTTTTTAGGACCTGGAACTGATCCCTTAATTAATAAAACATTGTTTTCTTTATCAACTGCAACAACTTCTAAGTTTTGTACAGTTCTTTTTACATGTCCCATTTGTCCAGGTAATTTCTTACCAGGAGCGATTCTATTTGGGGCAATTGGACCCATTGATCCAACAATTCTATGAGCTCCTGAACCATGTCCCTTTGGACCAATATGCTGGTTATGTCTCTTAATAACACCTTGATAACCTTTACCCTTACTAGTACCTGTCACATCTACAACTTCACCAGCTACAAAGCTATCAACAGTAATTTCTTGACCAACTTCATAACTCATCATTTCGTCATAACGAAATTCTCTAATGAAGCGCTTAGGAGCTGTTTCAGCTTTTGCAACGTGACCTTTTTCAGCTTTAGTTGCCAATTTTTCTCTCTTGTCTTCAAAACCTACTTGAATAGCATCATAACCATCAGTAGCAACTGTCTTCTTTTGTAACACAATATTTGGCGTTGCTTCAATAACAGTTACTGGAATTAATGTACCATCAGTAGCGAAAACCTGAGTCATTCCGATCTTACGACCTAAGATTCCTTTCATGAGTTACACCTTAACCTTTCTATAATTTAATTTCGATATCCACACCACTAGGTAATTCTAAACGAGTTAAAATATCCACTGTTTCTGGTGTCGGATTCACAATATCAATTAGACGTTTGTGAGTTCTGATTTCAAATTGTTCACGAGAATCTTTATACTTATGTACTGCTCTTAAGATAGTATAAACTTCTTTTTCAGTTGGAAGAGGTACTGGACCTACAACCTGAGCACCTGATTTTTTAGCAGCACCAACGATCTTTTCAGCAGATGCGTCTAAGATTTTGTGATCAAATGATTTAAGTCTAATTCTAATTTTATTGTTTGCCATGAATTGTTCCTCCTTTATTGCCAATTATTCTGGCCGCTCCATACGAATTCCCTGAAAACTACCCTTCCGCTCATGACAACGGCTATCAGTGTTTCAGCAACCTCGCACTTCTTCGCGTTAGCAACATACGTATAATACACTATTTATTCTGATTTATCAATAGAAATTTTATATTTTTTTTGGTTTTTCTAAGCATAAAAAAAGATACCCGAAGGGGTATCAGGGAACTGGCGGCCTGCTATTTTTGCCTTTTCAGACTATCTTCGCCGCGGTGATGCTTAACTTCTGTGTTCGGGATGGGTACAGGTGTGTCCATCATACTATCGCCACCAGATCCCTTGTGCACAAGCACTCAAAACTGAACAGATTCTCGCAAGTTCTCTCTCTAGGCTAAGTCCTCGGCCTATTAGTACCAGTCAGCTCAGCATATCGCTATGCTTGCACCCCTGGCCTATCTACCTCGTCGTCTTCGAGGGGCCTTACTTCCTTCGAACGGGAATTCTCATCTTGGAGGGGGCTTCACGCTTAGATGCCTTCAGCGTTTATCCCTTCCGGACTTGGCTACCCAGCTGTGCCACTGGCGTGACAACTGGTGCACCATCGGTCCGTCCACCCCGGTCCTCTCGTACTGGGGGCAGCTCTCCTCAAACTTCCTACGCCCGCGACAGATAGGGACCGAACTGTCTCACGACGTTCTGAACCCAGCTCGCGTACCGCTTTAATGGGCGAACAGCCCAACCCTTGGGACCTGCTGCAGCCCCAGGATGCGATGAGCCGACATCGAGGTGCCAAACCTCCCCGTCGATGTGAACTCTTGGGGGAGATCAGCCTGTTATCCCCAGGGTAGCTTTTATCCGTTGAGCGACGGCCCTTCCATGCGGTGCCGCCGGATCACTAAGCCCGACTTTCGTCCCTGCTCGACCTGTCCGTCTCGCAGTCAGACACCCTTCTGCCTTTGCACTCTGCGCATGGTTTCCATTCATGCTGAGGGTATCTTTGGGCGCCTCCGTTACTCTTTGGGAGGCGACCGCCCCAGTCAAACTGCCCGGCTGACACTGTCCCGTACATCGCTTCAGATGTCCCGGTTAGAATCCCGATGCATCAAGGGTAGTATCCCAACATCGACTCCCCATATACCAGGGTATATGTTTCACTGTCTCCTACCTATCCTGTGCATCATGCATCAGAACCCAATGTCAACCTGCAGTAAAGCTCCATGGGGTCTTTCCGTCTAGTCGCGGGTAACCTGCATCTTCACAGGTACTAAGACTTCACCGAGTCTACAGCTGAGACAGCGCCCAAATCGTTACGCCTTTCGTGCGGGTCAGAACTTGCCTGACAAGGAATTTCGCTACCTTAGGACCGTTATAGTTACGGCCGCCGTTTACTGGGGCTTCGGTTCACCGCTTCGCTTCCGCTGACAGCTCCCCTTGACCTTCCAGCACCGGGCAGGCGTCACCCACTATACTTCGGCTTGCGCCTTCGCAGTGAGCTGTGTTTTTGGTAAACAGTCGCTTGGGCCGTTTTTCTGCGGCTCATCTCTGAGCACTCCTTCTCCCGAGGTTACGGAGTCATTTTGCAGAGTTCCTTAGCTATAGTTCTCTCGCTCACCTTAGGATTCTCTCCTTGCCCATGTGTGTCCATTTTCGGTACGGGCTGCATCTCTGTCCCTCTAGAAGCTTTTCTTGGAAGCTGGCCCGGCATGCTTCTGTACTTGCTTCCGCGTTCCATCCGCCTCACGCCTTCGGGTTACGATATCCGGATTTGCCTGGATATCCCCTACCTCGCTTGCACCGGCTCTTCCGGCCGCCGGCTCATGCCTGCCTTCTCCGTCACTCCTTCGCCTTCAATGCAGGTGCAGGATTCTCCTCCTGCTGTCCATCGGCTACGCCTCTCGGCCTCGCCTTAGGTCCCGACTTACCCAGAGCGGACGAACCTTCCTCTGGAATCCTTGGGCCATCGGTGTGCGGGATTCTCACCCGCATGCCGCTACTCACGCCGGCATTCTCGCTTCCCTGCGCTCCACACGCCCTTCCGGTCGTGCTTCCCCGCTCCAGGGAACGCTCCCCTACCATTTCCTTTTCAATCCATAGCTTCGGTATCATGCTTAGCCCCGGTAAATTTTCGGCGCAGAGTCATTCGACCAGTGAGCTGTTACGCACTCTTTCAAGGATGGCTGCTTCTGAGCCAACCTCCTGGTTGTCTGGACGTCTCCACATCCTTTTCCACTTGGCATGTATTTGGGGACCTTAGCTGTTGGTCTGGGCTGTTTCCCTCTCGACCGCGGACCTTATCACCCGCGGTCTCACTGCCGTGCACGCCCTGCTGATATTCGGAGTTTGATTATGCTCAGTACCTCTGGATGAGGCCATCACATATTCAGTGCTCTACCCTCAGCAGTCTCCTTCACGACGCTAGCCCTAAAGCTATTTCGGGGAGAACCAGCTATCTCCGGGTTCGTTTGGAATTTCACCCCTAGCCACAATTCATCCGCCAACGTTTCAACGGGGGTCGGTTCGGTCCTCCATCGGGTCTTACCCCGACTTCAACCTGATCATGGCTAGATCACCCGGTTTCGGGTCTATGGCATGCAACTCTTCGCCCTCTTAAGACTCGCTTTCGCTCCGGCTCCGCCTCCTCGGCTTAGCCTCGCTCCATGCCATAACTCGCCGGCTCATTCTACAAAAGGCACGCCATCACCCCTTGACGGGCTCTGACTTCTTGTGGGCATACGGTTTCAGGTTCTCTTTCACTCCCCTCCCGGGGTTCTTTTCACCTTTCCCTCACGGTACTTGTTCGCTATCGATCGCCAGGTAGTGTTTAGCCTTTCGAGATGGTCCTCGATATTTCCATCAGGATTCCTCGTGCCCCGATGTACTCAGGTGGATGCTCGCCTCCCCTCCAGCTTCGGATACGGGGGTCTCACCCTCTCCGCCGCATATTCCCATATGCTTCTCCTCGCCTTTGTGGTAGGCTTTTTTGCATCTCCTATAACCCCATCACTCTTGATGGTTTGGGCTCCTCCGCTTTCGCTCGCCGCTACTTACGGAATCACTTTTGTTTTCTCTTCCTGAGGGTACTGAGATGTTTCAGTTCCCCTCGTCTTACCTCATATATCTATGTGTTCAATATATGATGACAGCCTGCTGCAGCTGCCGGGTTCCCCCATTCGGACACCGCCGGTTCCTTGCGTGCTTACCGCTCCCCGGCGCGTTTCGCCGTTCGCTGCGTCCTTCTTCGTCTCCTGGCGTCCAGGCATCCGCCATACGCCCTTTCTTCCTTAACCTAAAGTTTGCTTTGTTAGTTTGAGTTTCTTAGTTTTTTTCTTTTCGACTAGATAAAAGATCCTTCTTTCTTCTCTCTTTTATCCTGCTTGTAAAAAGTTTTCTTTCTTGCTTTTCTTCTGTTCAGTTTTCAATGTTCCTGCCTTGAGTGTCTTACACTCAAAACTGACCATGAACCCGTCTCCCTTTTTCTCCCTAGAAAGGAGGTGATCCATCCCCACGTTCCCGTAGGGATACCTTGTTACGACTTCACCCCAATCATCAGTCCCACCTTAGACAGCTCCCTCCCTTTCGGGTTGGGCCACCGGCTTCGGGTGTTACCGACTCTCATGGTGTGACGGGCGGTGTGTACAAGGCCCGAGAACGTATTCACCGCGGCATGCTGATCCGCGATTACTAGCGATTCCATCTTCGTGCAGTCGGGTTGCAGACTGCAGTCCGAACTGGGAACGGGTTTCCGGGTTTCGCTCCACCTCGCGGTCTCGCTTCCCTCTGTTCCGTCCATTGTAGCACGTGTGTAGCCCAGGCCATAAGGGGCATGATGATTTGACGTCATCCCCGCCTTCCTCCCGCTTGCACGGGCAGTCTCGCCAGAGTCCCCAACTTCACTTGCTGGTAACTGGCAACAGGGGTTGCGCTCGTTGCGGGACTTAACCCAACATCTCACGACACGAGCTGACGACAACCATGCACCACCTGTCTCCGATGCCCCGAAGGGAACAGGGCGTTACCCCTGCGTCACCGGGATGTCAAGGCCTGGTAAGGTTCTTCGCGTTGCTTCGAATTAAACCACATGCTCCACCGCTTGTGCGGGCCCCCGTCAATTCCTTTGAGTTTCATTCTTGCGAACGTACTACTCAGGCGGAGTACTTACTGCGTTTGCTGCAGCACTGAGATTTGACTCCCAACACTTAGTACTCATCGTTTACGGCGTGGACTACTAGGGTATCTAATCCTATTTGCTCCCCACGCTTTCGGGACTGAGCGTCAGTCTACAGGCCAGAACGTCGCCTTCGCCACTGGTGTTCCTCCATATATCTACGCATTTCACCGCTACACATGGAATTCCACGTTCCTCTCCTGTCCTCTAGCTGTACGGTTTCCACGGCACTCCCGAAGTTTGGCTTCGGCCTTTCACCGCAGACCTGTACCGCCGCCTGCTCCCTCTTTACGCCCAATGATTCCGGATAACGCTCGCCACCTACGTATTACCGCGGCTGCTGGCACGTAGTTAGCCGTGGCTTCCTCATAAAGTACCGTCACTCTGTTACCATTTCCTGTAACATCCGTTCTTCCTTTATAACAGGGGTCTGCATACCAAGGTACTTCCTCCCCCACGCGGCGTTGCTCGGTCAGGCTTCCGCCCATTGCCGAAAATTCCCTACTGCTGCCTCCCGCAGGAGTCTGGGCCGTGTCTCAGTCCCAGTGTGGCCGTCCGCCCTCTCAGGCCGGCTATGCATCGTCGCCTTGGTGGGCCGTTACCCCGCCAACCAGCTAATGCACCATAAGCCCATCCCCTCGCTATCCCTTTTAGGATACTTTAACATATGCTCCATGCGGTGCATATGCCTATGCGGTCTTAGCTGCCGTTTCCAGCAGTTATCCCCCTCATGGGGCCAGGTTGCTTATGTATTACTCACCCGTTCGCCACTCGCACCCCGTAAGGTGCGCGTTCGACTTGCATGTATTAGGCACGCCGCCAGCGTTCATCCTGAGCCAGGATCAAACTCTCCATTGTCCTATTCCCAGACAACTTTCAAGTCATCTTTTAGCTCTCTTTATCACTGACTTTCAGTTCAGTTAAACTCTTTTTTTCTTTGACGTGTTCATGTTCAGTTTTCAATGTTCCACT
>JAJQEL010000109.1 GCA_021201655.1 Erysipelotrichaceae bacterium
TCCTTAGTGAACTTTTAATTATTTATTTTGTTCACTTTAGAGAATCATATCAGAACTATTAAATTTTTTGTAATTAAAAATCAAAACATCGCAATGATATTTATTTAATTTTATAGCAATTTTTTCTAGTATTTGAACATCGTCAACCCACAAATCATCTGAATCAATAAACAATATATAATCACCTTTGGCATTCAATAAACCAATATTTCTAGCAGAAGATAATCCTTTGTTCTGTTTATGTATTGCTTTAATATTAGAATATTTATTTTGATATTGATCACATATAATAGGAGACAAATCATACGAACCATCATCAACCAAAATTATTTCATAATCCTTATAAGATTGGTTTAATATACTATTTATACAATCATTTAAATATTTTTCAACTTGATAAACGGGAACAATAATACTAAACATAATTCGATTTGATGAATCAAAATTTTCATTAATATTGCAACTATTGATCATAAACAATTTCTCCTATAAATTGAGTCAATGATTTATGATTATATCCATAATTAAAACCATTATTATCATACATATAAAATCCACTAAAACATAACATTGCTACAAGAAATACCATAGTAACCGATTGTCTATTAAATAATTGCCTTACTGTCCATGGTAAAGAACAAATCAAACCTATTTCAAAATAGTTGCCTGCTCTTCCAAACATATTAGCTCCATTCATAGTACCCAAAAGCATAAACATAAAAGTAACAATAGACATCTGAATAAAAATACTATTTTCCCTATCAATGTTATGATTGATTCGTCCTCTAAATATAAGTGTAGCTAGTGGGACAACTGAATATACGGCCACTCTTAAGATATTCATTTGATTATCATCAAAAATTTCTTCGGCTGGAATATTCTTTCCAACCTGGTCTGCCATTTCCAACATTGATGTAATAGAATTTTGAAATGTTAACATAAGAAGGACTGTTGCTATAAGTAAAACAAATGTTTGAATACTCCAAGGTTTGGTATCAAGTAATGACAAAAATAAAAATAACCATCCATATGTATGTATAAGTCCCGCTATAAATACTATAATGTAAAATTTTACGTAATGTTTATCAAACAATTGACTTATGGCCAAAGTTAATACTGACATTGTTAATATCTGTTTTTGAGCAGCTATGGAAAGCATTAGTGTTCCCAGACATACATAAATAAATATAGAAAATGCAAAATTTTCTATTTCAGTATGTTTCTTAATAAAATCAAGAAACAAATAATTGACTATAATGGCACATATTATAAAGAAAACTGTATAATTATCTGTAAAAGTTCTGATCAAAGCTTGAAAGCCATAAAATAAAGGATTATTTAATAAGTCAAGGTTCTCACTATCAGATAAAAAATCCCAAATGTTTTCAGAATTAACAAATCCAGTAATATAGTTCCCAGTATCATTATAGCTTGTTCTAAGGCCTGCAAATAACACTAGAAAGATAAACAATAATATAAGATAGATATCCCAGGATTTCTTACCAGTACGCATAGAATGTCTTTGCGATAGATATGCTAATCCTGTAACAATACCTAAAATAATTAATATCATGACCATGGTATCAACTCCTTATACGTCTCTTCTACAACTTTTTCCTTATCAAACACATCTTCCATTAACTCTCTTGCTTTAATCCCCATCTGTATCTTTTTATCCAAAGGTAACTGATAAAACTGATTTACCTTATCAAACAAATCTTCTTTATTTTTAACTTCTACAAGATAACCACTTTCATTATCTATCATACCTTCCTTACATCCAGGTATATTAGAAACAATTACAGGCCTACCCATAGCTGATGCTTCTAATATAGTATTAGCCATACCTTCGTGATATGAAGGTAACATTAAACAATGAGATCTAATAATATATGGTCTAACATCCTGTTGAAATCCATAGAAGTTAATGATGTTTTCTTTTTGAAGATGTTCTATGGTTTCTTTATATTCATCTTCAAAGAATCCAACCAAATCAAATACAACTTTATCCTGATATAACTCTTTCATCTTTTTAGCAGTATAGATGATTTCATCTATACCCTTTTCCTTCATAATTCTTCCTACAAATATATAATGAATAACATCATCATGAGGATAATCATGATAAGCATAATGTTGAAGGTTCACACCTGCACCATTAAGTACTTTGATCTTATTAATAGAAACAATGTTTCTATTAATAAATTCCTGGGCGTTTTCTTTGTTTTCAAAGAAAACCTTTTGTACTTTCTGCAATGCTCTTTTATACAACATTGTCACAACGACACTTAAGTATTTACTCTCAAAAGCTGTTCCTAATCCTTGCACATTAGCAAAATAAGGAATATGTAATGACTGACATATCAACCCACCATAAATATTCGGCTTAATCGAATATGTCATCACTAAATCAGGTTTCTCTTGCTTTAATAATCTCTTATACGTTCTCATTAACTTCAAATCAGTCAAAGGATTAATACCTCTTCTATCAATATCAGTATGAATCGTCTTACAACCATCAAAATCATTCTCATGACCCACAAAAGGCATCAACAATACCACTTCGTTATCCTCTTGTAACCTATGGATAAGCTCTCTTCTAAACTGATACAACATATAGGAATGATTCGTGATAATCACAATCTTCATTCACTATCACCCAAACTTCCTGTACCACCTTCAACCACACCTTCAGATCTTGCAACAACTCCTATAGTCATCAAAAAACATTTCACATCCAATATAAAACTTAGATGTTGAACATAATAACCATCAAGTTTGGCTTTGTAGTTGATTTCTAATTCATCCCGCCCATGAATTTGGGCCCACCCAGTGAGACCTGGTCTTATATTATTGGCGTGATAAAGATCACGCTGTTCAATAAGATCATATTGATTCCATAAAGTTGGACGAGGACCAACAATGGACATATCCCCTTTTAAGATATTAATAATTTGGGGAAGTTCATCTATAGAAGTTTTTCTCATGAATTCTCCCCATTTACTCATCATGATCGATGGATCATGAAGTAAATGGGTTGGCACATCATGAGGTGCATCAATTTTCATTGAACGAAACTTATAGATATAAAAATATGTCTTATCTTTACCAACTCTTTTTTGTTTAAAAAGAGCTGGTCCAGGTGTATCAAGTTTGGTAATGAAGGCAAACAGTAGTAGAAAAGGCCATAATACAATAAGTCCACATAATGAAAGAATCACATCAATGAGTCTTTTGATATATTTTCTATACATTTTATTTTCCTCCATCTATATAAGGTTGATATGTAGGTACAATCTTATGAACCAAATCTTTGATATCACCTTCTTCCATATTTGCATGAAGACGTAATTCTCTAAGTTGTTTAAAGAAAAACATTTCATCAAACTGTATTGGATGACCAATATAGATACTATTGTTTTTGGTTTTCTGTAAACCTTCCTCATTCATCAAAAGCTCCTCATAAAGCTTTTCACCAGGACGCAAACCAGTATAAACAATCGGAATATCCACATCTGGTGTATAACCTGAAAGCTTGATCAGATTTCTAGCTAAATCATCAATCTTCACAGGTTCACCCATATCCAAAACAAATATCTCTCCACCTTTAGCATACACACCAGCTTGCATCACTAGTGATACAGCTTCAGGGATGGTCATAAAATAACGAATAATGTTTTTATCAGTTACAGTTACTGGTCCACCGTTTTCTATTTGTTTTTTTAAACAAAGGAATAACGGAACCATTGGAACCTAAAACATTACCAAATCTTACGGCTGCAAAAATTGTCTCTGATTTCTTACTATAAGATTGTATAATCATTTCACAAATACGTTTGGTAGCACCCATAATATTTGTTGGATTCACAGCCTTATCGGAAGAAATCTGTACAAAATGACTGACCCCATATTTATCTGCAGCTTTGACTAAATTCAATGTCCCAAAGACATTGTTTTTAATGGCTTCATTAGGACTTTCTTCCATTAGTGGCACATGTTTATGGGCCGCTGCATGATAGACAATATCAGGTCTGAATTCTTCAAATAACTTATCTATTTTGCCGTTGTCTCTAATAGAGGCAATCCTTACAGCTAGATTTAAATCAGGATAATCATGTAATAACTCCATTTGGATACTATAGGCATTATTCTCATAAATATCCACAATCACCAATTGCTTTGGATTTCGCATTGCTACTTGTCTCGCAAGCTCACTACCAATACTGCCGCCACCACCAGTGATCATAATAACCTTATCCTTGATATGACCAGCAATCTGGTCAATATCAACATTCACAGGCTCTCTTCCCAGTAAATCTTCTATTTCCACATTTCTAAGTTTTGATATGCTCACTTCTCCAGACATCATCTGATAAATACCAGGCAATATCTTTAACTGACATCCTGTCTCTTCACATATCTTAACAATATCACTTCTATCTTTTAATGTAGCTGAAGGCATGGCAATATATATCTCAGTAACACCATATTTCTTGACATTGTTGATAATCGTATCACGATTACCAACAATTGGTACATTGTTCATATATTTGCCTTTTTTACTAGGATTATCATCTATCAAGCAAACAACCTTTTGATTCACATGACTACTTAGCAATGTCTCCCTCAATAAGATATTGCCAGCCTCTCCTGCTCCCACAATCATAATCTTATTATCAATCGTTACCTTAGTATTATTCTTAAGCGATCTAAGATTACGATAAGAAAAACGCGTCAAACTACATAAGCACAACAAGACCATTGGTTCCATCACATACCATGATCTAGGTATCACTATATCCAATGCTAAAGCAAATACGATAACCTTTATAAAAGCACATACAATAACTGCTACAATCGTTTCTCTAAGCTCTGGCATAGAAGCAAACGTCCATAAGCTCTTATACAGCTTAAAGAAATGAAAAACACCTAAAGTAATAATGATATCTAACCAAATCCAAGGAACATAGTTAAACCATAATTCCCAGTCCATTTGAAACTCCATACGTATAAACATAGCAAGAAACGATGCTAATACAACAAATATAGCATCGGCAATTGCTAATAGGATCATACGATAAAACATTTTGAAATCATCTCTAATTATATTCAATCTATCACTTCCCCACAGTTATATTAATTCAAACTCCCAAACCTTATATTATAAATCAGGCTGTATCTTATACATCTGATTCCTCATATAATCGATACCTTCATGATAACTATCATCATTAGCAATCTCTATCTTTGATATACCAAGCATATTCAAAATACATCTTACATTCATATTATTCTTAATACATTTATTCTTACATGTATTTCTTAATACTGAATAATTCACATCAAAACCAAGTTCATTACCTAATCTCTTAAGCTTACTTTGATATAATCTGTTTTCAGATAATTTTGTTGTACGACTCAATAGATAATAATCACCATCATCGTCATCACATATATATTTACTTAAATAATCAACTAGGAAAGGCAGTAAAACGACTTGTCGTTTTTCTGGCCATGATAGTTCAATGGTATGAAATAATGTCTTCGTTTCATTATTGACATAATTCACATTCCTTTGTGATTTCTTATTCACATCAATATATCCTTCATCCAAATGAACATCCTTGATCTGTAATGAACATATTTCTGAACATCTTAAACCAGCATATAATGCTAATAAGATAGAAACACTCAAAGCATTCAAATGATACATACAATATTGATACAATAGGCTTTCCTCTTCTTGACCTAAACTATCAACTGCCTTTTTCGTATTTTCAACATGAAAAGTTATCTTATTAAAATTCAATGGTCTACAATTATAATTATCAACTGCATACTCATATACAGAACATATCGTAATCCTAATAAAATTAATCGTACTCGTAGATAGATTCTTATCATATTGCGCATATAAATAATCAGTAATCTGTTTCTCAGTTAAACCAGTAAAAGAGTATTCATTATAAAATGGAATAACATACTTATTAACAGCTTTCTCATATTTTTCATAGGTAATTGTTTTTACTGTATCTTTCTTAGTTTTTAACCATTCTCGACATATTTTTTGTGCATTAATCATGTTATTTTTCTCCTTCCATTTTATTTGATTTAGGCAACTGCCAGATTGTATACTATTTGACAGTGTTTTATTTTCACGACCTATAATAACAAAAACCCTATAAAAATTCAATGGAATATTATCAAATTCATGTAAAAATAATGAAAATTCTTCGAAAAAATACCCTTATCGTTTGATTGACAACAAATCGTTAATTTTGAATAGTTGCTAAACGCAACTGTCAAAAAGTATACTTTTTGACAGTGTTTTTTATGAATTTCTGGCTTTTATTTGTATTATGCAATTTTATGGTATCTTTATAGCAAATTTTATGTTTATTTTGATAGGTATTTCACAGAATATTTCATGTGTTATAGTAATGACTATATATTGTGTATACATAGTGATATCAATTTGTATTCCATTGTATTTGCAAAATTATCAACACAATAAAAAGCATCATATGATGCTTTTATTTTACAACCCACTTCATTGTAACATTCTTACTGTACAACCCAAGTCCAATATGAATAATTCTACCTGTTAAATCAACATCGTATTGTTTATCTTTGATTTGTTCTAATGCATCAGCCGATTTATTTAAATCATCTGTATTTTTACTATGTTTGAATTCTATAACATATGAAGCATATTTTGGATTGTTGGCTTTTAATATAATATCAGTTCTGCCTTTCCCTTCTTCTGAGTTGGATCTTACCTTATGTGTATTAGAAAGATACAAGCATAAAGGATATAATAACATATGATAACTGTTCTCACTGGTTAAATCATGATATGAAGAAGCCAGCAATAATTTCTTATAAGAGTCAATGAAATAATTCTTTAAACTCATCAACAACTTCCAAATTAGGAATTTTTATACGATATCTTTGTGGTCTTAGATTTTTTTCTATCAAAACAAGCGAAGAGTACCACGTCCAATTGTCACCATGCTTGTCCAAGA
>JAJQEL010000010.1 GCA_021201655.1 Erysipelotrichaceae bacterium
CTCCTTAGTGAACTTTTAATTATTTATTTTGTTCACTTTAGAGAATCATATCAATCTTTCATTTTAAATGTCAACTTATGTTTATCATTGATTTTTTTTGCCATTAATGTATAATTGAGCAAAAGGAAGTGAATGTATGAATATTTTTATATATATTTTATTAATTATTATGAGCTACCTCTATGGTTCTATTCCTTTTGCTTTAGTCATAGGAAAAGTTTTCTATCATACTGATGTCAGAAATAGCGGCTCAGGTAATCTTGGCGGTACTAATGCTGGCCGTGTACTAGGCAAAAAAGTCGGTTTAACTGTGATTATCCTGGATGCTTCAAAGTGCTGTATTTCTATTTTAATTTCTGGCCTTGTTGCTCAATATTTTCATTTAAATGGGGATATTATTTATTTATCTGCTCTAGCTTGTGTGCTTGGCCATTGTTATCCTATTTTTGCGGATTTTAAAGGTGGTAAAGCTGTATCAGTAGCTATCGGATATGCTTTAATGACAAATCGTATTGCTTTTGTAGTAGCTTTAGTAATATTTTTGATAACTTTATATTTATCTAAATTTGTATCACTGTCTTCAATATTAGCATCCGTTTCTATTGTGATTATTTCCCCATTTATTGGTTATAGTACAGTGGGTATTATCACTAATATCGCTATTGTTGGATTACTTGTTTATAAACATAAAGCTAATATACAAAGATTGCTAAATGGCACTGAAAATAAAATAACATGGATGTAAAAAAGACCAAATGGTCTTTTTTTAGTTATAAATATCTTCCATCCTATGAGGTAAATAATCATGCTTATTGTAATAAATAAGATGATAATCATCGATATATTCGACAAGTGTTAAAGAACATCCATCAACAACTGGATGATTAATTTTAATATAATCTTTTTTATCAAGATGTAACATAGTGGCTAATAAAACAATAAAATACATACCATGCGTCATAATCAATATGGAAGAATTTTGATCAAGCTTTTTTATATCATTTAAAAAGCTCTGACAACGACAAATCACTTCTTCATAAGATTCTCCACCAGGAATCCTTTCAAACTTTTCAGGATGATTCCATAGGTCGTCATATATTTGTTTATCATTATCTTTTAATTCATGAATCTTTTGGCCTTCAAGTTTTCCAAAATCCATTTCCACTAAACGTTCATCTTTGATAATTCTTGATTTATCAAATAATAGACAAGCTGTATCATAAGAGCGTTTAATTGGACTTGAATATATATAATCAAAATCTAAAGAGATATCTTTTAGATATTTTTTTAAAGCTAGAGCATTAGCTTTACCATCATCAGTTAGTGGGGAGTCTCCCCTTCCTTGAAGCCGTAATTCATTATTCCAGATTGTCTTAGAATGACGGGTTAAATATATTTTCATAAAAAAAGGGATTCCCCTTATTTGCTATATTGATCTTGAACACTCTTCATGATTCTTTTGATCTGTGCTTCAGAAGGCTTACGACCCATTTCCATAAACATCGCACGAATCATTTTCTCATTAATAGGTGGATTATCTCTTAATTGTTTTTTAAATAAATAACGAGATAAAAAGAAACCTATGGCCATACCAGCAATGGCACCAATAAATCCGTATAACATTTTTCAATCCTCCATTTCAAACTCCAAACTATTATAACAAGTTTCTTTTCATTTGTAAAACTAATTATCAAAGAATTATATAAAAGTTATGCGAAAATGACTTTAAAATGTCATAAATATCATGTCTTTGCTCAAATTCTGAGACTTCTATATCATATTCATTCATCTTAATTTTAATATAATCATCACTTAAACTGTTATGTAACATATGGATACCATGATAATATTGATAATCATCCCTGTTTTGAAACATCTCCAATAATTTTTGTTTTCCTATGTGAATGGGTTCTAAAAATACTTCGGTTTGTTTTACCCTATAGGAATCAAAAGATAAATCATAAATCCATTCAATAAAATGTGGATAGTATTCTACTAAGTTTCTATATTCCTCTTTTAAATAAACAATCTTATATTCCATATACTCTCACCCACCATTATTATAAAAGATAATTATGGAATATGTTGTCAAAAAAAGAAATGTAATTGAATTACATTTCTAAATATTTTTTGACAACATTATCAACAGTGAAACCATAATTCTCAATGATTTTATCTGCTGGTGCACTCTTGCCAAATTCATTTACACTCATCATTTGGCCATCTAAACCAACATATTTATACCAACCAAAATCACTGCTCATCTCTATACCTAAACGTTTACGAACATTATTTGGTAAAATGCTTTCTTTATATTCTTTGCTTTGGATATCAAATAAATCCATTGAAGGCATTGACACAACACGTACATCATGCCCTTCTTCAAGCAAAATCTTTTGTGCATTTATAGCTAGTGAAACTTCACTACCTGATGCTATTAAAATACCTTCTAATTGATTTTGTTCAGGAGATACAATATACGCTCCATGACATACGTCATCATAAGTTGCATGAGTGATGTTTTCTACATTTTGTCGTGTTAAAATTAATGCAGTAGGTCGATCAGTAGTTTCTAAAGCCTTTTTCCATGCAGCACACATTTCATATGTGTCAGCGGCTCTGATGACCTGTAAATTGACCATAGAACGTAACATCGGTAGCTGTTCAATAGGCTGATGAGTTGGGCCATCTTCACCAACAGCTATAGAATCATGAGATAAAGGTAAAATAATTGGTAATTTCATTAAACAAGACATACGTAAAGCTGCCTTGAAATAATCACTAAATACCAGGAATCCTCCTGATGCAACCTTTATACCTTTATGCAAAGTAATTCCGTTCATTATACATACCATAGCAAATTCACGAATACCAAAATAGAGATTTCTACCAGCATAATTATCACAGCCAAATTGCCCGCCATCTTTTATAACTGTCTTTGTAGATGAAGCTAAATCTGCTGTTCCTGATAAAAAGTTAGGATTTTGTGAAGCAATAACATTGATAATTTTCTCACTGGTTACACGTGTTGCTTCGCTAGAACCTTCTTGAACATTATCTATGAATTCATTATAATCCAAATGATATTTTTCATGAATAGCATCTTCAAGTTCCTGAGCTTCTAATGGATATTCCTGTTTATATTTATTAAATAGCTTTACCCATTTTTTATAGCATTTTTGCCCTCTTTTCATAACTTTATTATGAAAATCATCGTATACTTCCTGTGGTACATAGAAATCTTCATAATCAAAACCGTAAGATAATTTAGCATTCTTACCATCTATTTCTCCTAAAGGTGAACCATGAACAGTATTAGTACCTTGATTGATAGAACCATAGCCGATAATTGTATCGACAATAATAAGAGTCGGTTTAAAGATATCCTTTTTCGCTTTTTTAAGAGCTTTTAAAAGTGCATCAATATCATTACCATCATTGACACATAAAACCTGCCATCCCATAGCTTCAAACCTTTTTTTAACATTCTCACTAAAAGCCAATTCTAT
The DNA here is from genome assembly GCA_021201655.1 of Erysipelotrichaceae bacterium. Classification (GTDB taxonomy): domain Bacteria; phylum Bacillota_I; class Bacilli_A; order Erysipelotrichales; family Coprobacillaceae; genus JAJQDJ01. The sequence continues at coordinate 3,510 of JAJQEL010000010.1, forward strand.
TGGTCCATCCAATGTCGTATGATTAGAATCATATAAAACTATCAATTTACCTAAAGACAAGTGACCTGCTAAAGATGCACCTTCGTAAGTCACACCTTCCTCCATATCACCATCACCACATAAAACATACGTATAATGATCAACAACATTATAATCATTTTTATTATAGCGATTTGCTAAATAACGTTCTGCCAAAGCCATACCAACTGCAGTAGGAATACCTTGACCTAAAGATCCGCTAGATGCATCAACACCATCTGTTACCTGATATTCAGGATGTCCTGGAGTTTTACTCTCCCATTGCCTAAATTGTTTTAAATCATCCATTGATACATCAAATCCTGATAAATGAAGTAAACTATATAATAAAGCAGATGCATGACCACTTGCAAGTACAAAACGATCACGATTAAACCATGAAGAAACACTAGGATTTACTCTTAATTCATTGGTAAATAAAGTATATAAAGCTGGGGCAGATCCTAAAACCATCCCTGGATGTCCCGATTTTGCTTTATTAATCATATCAATACCTAAAGATCTGATTGTTGCAATTGATAATTCTGATTGATTCATTTTCTTCCTCCTCAACATACTATAAAAACAAAAAAACTCTCATCCATAAGGGCGAGAGATATCATCTTCGTGTTACCACCTTAATTCATCTATATATCACTATATAGAACTTACTAAGTACGCCATAAAGGCACATACTCTGATGCTTTAACGGGCATAACCGGACAAGCCTACTCCTATTTCAGTTGTCAACTCCAAGATGAATTCAACTATCTCCTAATATTTCTTTACACCAGCCAGAAATTCTCTTTGCTTATTCAATAGTCTACGCTTCTTTTCACAGTATTTACTAGTAGTTTATGTCAATATTTTATGACGAATATGGTTATTTGTCAACTTATTTTAAAAAATTCATCATTATTAATTGATTGTTTTCTCTCTCTTTAATTTTTCTGGTGTAATGTCATTACCCTTTTCATCAACAACTTTAATAGATTTCAATTGTTGCTTAAAGCCACTTCTGAAAGCTTCGAGATATCGTTGCCTTAAAACCTGTTGTCTGGCTTTTTCTTCTTCATTTAAGCCAATGGTTTTGCTTTTATGGGCTAATGCATTAATTTCTGCAATTAATTTATCATCAATTCCTGCCATTTTTTCCTCCTATTAAAACCACTCTTAAGCATAATCATTTATCAAAAAAAGTCAAGAGAAAAACCTAAGAGTGTTTTTAGATTAACCCCTGTTATGTTCAGGTGGGTATCTTGTGTCTAATTTTAGGATTCCTATTCGTAGAAAGGCTTTCAACACCACTAAACAACAATCAGATTCCCGTATCTATAGCGTAGGAAATACATATATTCTCTTAGGTCATTTTCATTATATCATAATTTAAAAAGATGTAAACCACCTTTAAGGGTAAGAAAATAAAAAAATAAAACTTTATCAATTTGAGAAAATTTAAGTTTTAATAATCTCTTTTAATATTTTTTTCTTTATTTTATCCTTTTCTACATTGGCATGCATTAATAATATTTTTGTAATAGATTCAGGACATTCATGAAATATTTTGATAATTTCTTCTTTACAAGTACAATAAAAATGTAGATGCTCACAAAGTCTATATATTCTTAGATAGTCTTTATTATCTAATGATGATTGCTTAATCATTTTATGAAATAGCAAATCACATTCAAAATCATTTAAAGATTTATCATTCGTTTCATTTAATGAATAATATCGCTCTTTAGCTACTAAATAAGCTGATTTGTATGGTTTAATCATATAAAAGCTATATTTATACGATTTGACATATTTCTCATATAAAACACCATCATTAATCAAATCATCAATCTTATCAGAGATATATGTTTCATCCAATAAATGATATTGACCAGTTCCCGATGTATATTTAATATTAACATTTAGTTGTACTTTAATACCACGCATAGCCTGAATGATAGCTTTACGTGTAATACATTCCTCATTAGCAATAATAAATATACATAAATCCTGTTTTAATTTATCCCCATATAACTTTGGATTTTCTTTACAATAATGATTCATAATATTTTGACGCTGCTGTAAATAATCATTGATAAATAATTCAAGAGCACTTTTTATATGATTACACCAATTAGCATAATTATTTTTATAGCATCCACCATCAATTTCATAGGACTGCTTTAATAATATATCACCATAATCAAAATCTGTTTTACCATATAATAACCCCTTACCATTGATGTTTATAATCATATTTTCATCAATACCTAATTCATTAAATAAATTCTTTAGATAATATTTAGCTTCTTTATAAGCAATATTAGACGAATCTATTATCATTTTTTCTATTTCACTATTCATCATAATATCGTCATTACGACAAATACCATAATTAATCATTTTATATATTGCTTCAATATCATCTAATAATTTATATTGCGGCTTATCTATGGTTTGTTTATGCATTCCATTGTATAATGGCTCAGTAACATTATTATAATTTATATCAATTTCTGTTAATTGACTATTACATGTATAAGAATGAGATATTTGAAAAAAAGGATTATGCAATAAATAAGATATGGTTGATTGAATAAATTTGTTCATTGCTTCGTTATTTTCTATAAAAATATCATAATTATAAAAACCATTATAAATTTCGATTTCTTTAAAACTATAATATAAAGGATTTAAATGAGCGAGAATTTGATAATCCATTTCATATCTTATATCGTCATATATAAATGATATTTTATGAGATTCTATTTTTAAAGGCACATCAAATTGTTCAATAAAAACATTATTAAGATATTTCAACATTAAATAAGATTCATTATTCATTACAAAAGATTTTGTATAGTCATTATACTTATCTTTATAAGCAAGCATCTTCTTATCTATTTCATGTATAAATATAGTAGCTATATCCATTTCAATAGTATCATTTGATAATAAACCTACAAGTTCTTTATAACTTATTTTAGCTTTAAAGGAGCGCGTACAAAATGAATAAGATAATTTAAATTCATGATTCTTATAATTGAGATCTTTAATATTCATACTGATAAATGTTGTATATTTTGGTCGAATATAAGATAGAATTTTATCATAATGATCAAACATATATAAAACACATCTTAATTCATCATTCATATGACGTTTTGTTTCATCCAACAATAGACAGAATAAAGCCTCAAACATATGATTATCTTTTTGCAACGAAGCTTTTGATAAAGAAATATTGTCATGATTACCATAACAAGTAATTGTATCTTTATTATCATAAGATATTTTTTCAATTTCAAATATTGGTTGAGGTGAGAAATGTTGCTTCATAAAGTTAAAAAGTGAATGAAAATTGATATGATTCTCTAAAGTGAACAAAATAAATAATTAAAAGTTCACTAAGG
>JAJQEL010000030.1 GCA_021201655.1 Erysipelotrichaceae bacterium
AATAGCAAATCATTTTAATTATTTAAATTGTCTACTTGACAAAATCACTTCAGAAACGCAATCAAGAGTAGATCTTGATTGTTTTTATATACAAAGTTCGTTATAATAGTAAAAAATAAATAAGAAATCGCATATTTAATGGTTGTGACAAACATTAATAAGGAATCAGGTGAAAAACCTGGACAGTCCCGCTGCCGTGATGAGGAATGAAAGCAAATACCATTGGGAAACTGAGAAGGTGCTGGAGTGATGATTCAAAGTCGGAATACTTGCCATTATCTTAGGATAAATTCTACGTGGAGATAGAATAGTTCTATTTTGTGTATACATATCTATCCTTTTATGCGTTCTTTTTTTAAGGAGGGCTTTTTTTAATGATGAAAAAAATTTTAATATGCTTATGTCTCATATTATCTTTATGTGCATGTACACAAAATTCTGTAGAATCTGATACAACAGAAGATAGTGATATTGTAGAAGTGGAAGAAAACACTGAAGATACTACAGACACAAATGAAGAAGATAAAACAGTTGAAGATAACGAAACAGAAGAAAATGAAACATCTTCTAATAATTCTACAGATAATAGTTCGTCAACGACTGCTCAATCATCAACTTCTTCTAATACTAGTTCTAGTAGTGATAAATCTACTTCAAACTCTAGTACCAGTAATACTAATACAACAAATCAATCATCATCAACTGAAACTATAGAAGAAGAAAAAATATATTGTACCTATACTATTGATTGTAGTTCGGTTTTAGATCATTTAGATGATTTAGAATCGAACTATCAAGTACCATCAAATGGTATTATTTATAGTCAAACAGTAGAAATAGAAGAAGGAGATACAGTCATGTCAATCTTAAAAAGGACAGGTATTTCTACAGATATATCATTAGGTTATGTTAAGGGGATTGATGGATTATATGAATTTGATTGTGGCAGTGAAAGTGGATGGACATATAGTGTGAATGGCACTAAACCAAGTGTTGGAGCATCAAAGTATAGTGTTAGTGAAGGTGATGTTATAAAGTGGATATATGTAGTTTCAAGGAGTGAATGGTGAAAAGTTTTCAAAGATCTCATCCTTCATGCTTATTTATATATTTTGTAATGAATCTTATATTAGTTATGATTCAAAGTCATCCATTCATTGTTATGATTCAATTTTTATCTATTTTATTACTAACAAAAGATCTTGAAAAATATGATTTTATCATCTTATTACTTATAACAATTTCTAATCCTATATTTGTTCATCGAGGAAATACCATATTATTTTCATTTATAACATTAGAAGCACTTATATATGGATTTATCTTTGGTTTAAAAGTATTAAATATGCTGATATTATTTCGTTTAATGAATAAAGTATTACATAGTGAACATTATATTTATTTATTTTCTAATCATTTTCCTACATTAGGATTACTTATATCCATGATATTTTCATTAACACCTAGATTTATAGATCACTATAAAATTATCAATACTTGTCAAAAACAATTCTATGAAGGACATACAATAAAAAGATTACTCAATACATTTTCAATAGAAGTTTCATGGGCATTTGAAACTTCTTTAGAAATGTTGAATTCTATGAAAGCAAGATTTTATGGTAAACATAAACGTACTTATTTTCATTTATTTATATTTAGAAATAAAGATATGATACATATCATTGAAGTTATATGTATAGGTATGATATGTTTTATCAGTTATATGATAAGATGGAATCATTTCTATTATTATCCAACTATTGTTTTAGAATCAATAAGCTTGTTAGATAGTTTATATATTTGTATGTATATACTTATATTATTATTACCAATGTTATGGGAGGTGAAAGAATGATTAAAATAGAACACTTATCTTTTAGTTATCCTGATAGTAAGCTTATATTAGATGATATGAATATAGATATACTAGATGGTGAGATAACAGTCATTATAGGTAAAACAGGCAGTGGTAAAACAACATTGTTAAAACATTTAAAACAAGAATTAAAACCTGTTGGTAAACAACAAGGTATTATCGATTTTCAAGGAATCAATGTTGAAGAAATAGGTTATGTTTTTCAAAATCCCCATAATCAGATTGTGGAAGATTATGTTTATCATGAAATTGCGTTTGGATTAGAAAATCTTGGTATTGAAAGAAAGATTATGAAAAATAAGGTTGCTGAAATTGTGCAATATTTTCATTTAGAATCTATATATGATAAACGTACAAGTGAGTTATCTGGTGGTGAAAAACAGTTAGTGAATCTTGCAAGTGTGATGGTAATGCAACCGAAAGTCTTGTTGCTGGATGAACCATTAGCGCAATTAGATCCCCATTCAAGGGAACAATTCATATCTATATTAAAGAAATTGCACCATGACTTTGGACTTACAATCATCATGATTACGCATCAATTAGATGACATATATGATGATATTGATAAACTTATTGTATTAGATAAAGGAAAAGTATTGATGCAGGGAAAACCTCGCGATATAGCTCAAGAATTAATGAATAACGAACTATTATCATTCTTTCCGCCATATATTCAATTGTTATCTAAGCTGCAATTACCACTCAGTAATTCTTTTTATCAAAGTAAAACTTTGATAAATCCTCTAAATATAAAACAACGAACTTATACAGAACATCAAACTTGTATCAATATAAAACATCTCTATGCATCTTATGATAAAGAAGTTTTATATGATATATCAGTCAATATACCTAATCATGAAATATTATGTATATTAGGAAGTAATGGTAGTGGTAAAACAACACTATTAAGATGCTTGCTCAATGATATGAAATATCAAGGTAAAATAAAAATCAATGGCAAGATAGGATATCTACCTCAAGAGCCCTTGTTGCTCATTAATAAAGATAGTGTCAAAGAAGAAATAAAAGATGACGAACTTATCCATTATTTTGAATTTGAAAATCTATTAGATAAGCATCCCTATGATTTAAGTGGAGGTCAGCAACAACTTTTAGGAATCATGAAACTCTTAGTAAATAATAATGATATCTTATTACTAGACGAACCCACTAAAGGCTTAGATCCACTAATGAAAGAAAAATTAGGAACTTATTTACAACATCTTATCATTCAAGGTAAAACCATCATTATTGTATCTCATGACTTAGAATTTTGTGGAACATATGCAACAATGTTATCTATGTTATTTCATCATCAATTATCTGATATATTAAGACCTTATGATTTCTTTAATAACCATTATTTCTACACTACCCAATTAGCTAAATTAACGAGAGATAATCATTTAGCTATTTCATTGAAGGATGTGATCATGTGACATATATAAGTTTAATAGTTATGGTTTTCTTATCATTACTTACATATGTATTTTATTACTATCATCAATTGAATTTATTAATTATTTTACTAATTATACTATCTACATTACCATTTTATTTTAGATACGAATATAGAAAACCACGAGCTAGAGAAATCGTTGTCTTAGCTATTTATATTGCATTATGTGTCAGTTCAAGAGTGCTATTTATGTTGACACCAAGTTTTAAACCGATGGCAGCATTGATTATTATTGCAGGATTAGTATTTGGTAAAGAGTTTGGATTTTTATGTGGATCATTAAGTGCTGTGGTATCAAATATCTTTTTTGGTCAAGGACCCTGGACACCTTATCAGATGTTAAGTTTAGCATTGATTGGTTTTATAGCGGGATGCTTTACAAATAGAGTATATAAACAAAATAAGATATTTTTAGTATTTATAGGAATATTTTCAGGAATATTCTATTCATTATTGATGGATATATGGGGTGTTTTATCTGTTGATCAAACATTTTTGGTAAGTCGATATATTGTGATGATTCTATCATCATTACCGACAACATTTATTTATTGTTTGTCGAATAGTATATTTTTGATTGTATTAACACCTGCGATGATAAGAAAATTAGAGAGAGTAAAAATAAAATATGAATTTTAGGGAGGAAAGTATGAAAAAATTTAAGAAGTTACTCACATTTTTGGTAACATTATCAATGATGTTTTCATTGTTTAGTGTTAGTGTATTTGCGGATAATGATACGATTAGCGTATCGTTAAGAGTGGAAGGACCTGAAGAAACTTTTTATTACAATGAAGAGGTAAAAGTAGAGGTTTCAGAAGATTCTTATGTGACTTGTGAAGATGTGTTGGCTGCATCAGGTATTGATTATACTAGTGAAGAAAGCAGCTATGGATCATATGTGACAAGTATTTGTGGTTATTATAGTACAGGATGGATGTATGCCATAGATGACAATACAAGCTATAGTGTTGTAGATGGATCAAAAGTTGTTTATTATCCTTATGAAGAAGGTAATAACTATACCTATTTTAATAGTGATAGTTATGAAACAACAACAGGTACTGATTTAGAAATAGAACTTGTTGAACAAAGTTATGATGAAAATTGGAATATTGTTGATTTAGCTTGTACTTATGCGCAAATCTATTACAAAACAACACCAACAAGTGAAGAAATAGCTTTACAATCGATTACTGACGAAGATGGTAAAGCAACAGTTTCATTTAATGAAGCAGGTACTTATTATTTGACCGCAAAGTCATTAACAGGTGAATATTTATCAAGAGCTTTTACAACAGTAACAGTTACTGGCGATAAAATCGATACATCTACTATTGATGCTTCTGTTGCATCAATTGAAGTTGTAGAAGAAACAAGTGATAATATTTCACTTCCAACTTATACTAATGATTATAATTGTTCTATTAGCTGGAGCAGTAGTAATGAAAGTATATTAAGCAGTGATGGTATTGTAAATAATAGTGATTTAACTGATGAAACATATGTATTGTTGACAGCTATTTTCTATCAATATAGTGATGGTTCTACTAAGACTGTTCAATATCTAGTTAAAGTATTGCCTGATACAAGTAGTTACGATGCTGGAACATTATCTACTAGTGTTGGCTCATGGCTTAATAGTAGTTATAATCAAGCTATAACAAATACTAGTACACCTATTAGTAGTAGTGATACAAGCTTAAAATGGTTAAATTCAGGTAATTATAAATCATCACCTATCATAGTAGATGATTATATCTATGTGGTAAATGGATCTAATCAATTAGTGAAATTGAATAAATCTGATGGTACTCAAGTATCTATAGCTAATTTATCAGGTTCATTATATTATAATGCTGATATTATCTATGGTGATGGAATGATCTTTGCACCTTTGTCTAATGGTACGATTCAAGCCTTTAACGCTGATAACCTAGCTTCTCTTTGGATAAGCGAAAGTGCAGGCAATGCTGTGACTTCAAAATTGACTTATTATAATGGTTATATCTATGCAGGTACAATGAATAGTTCAAGTAATGGTGTGTTTTTTGGGATAAATGTCAAAGATGAAGATACATCAACAGGGAAAGAAACGAAAACTTTAACATGGACTTATACATCTACAGGTTCAAGAACTGGCTATTATAGTAATCATGCTGTAGTTATTAATGAACAATTATACTTTATTGGTGATGATGGTATATTAGTATGTCATTCTTTAAGTGAAGATAAAGTTATCAATACATTAAGTCTAGATGCAGGGATAAGAAGTGGTATAACATATGACGATAACTATATGTATATTATGACTATGAGTTCAACATTATATAAGATATCAATTGCTGATCTTACAGTTGCTGATAAAGTCCAAGTCTATGAAGATGGCTATAGTACATCTACACCGACATTATATAATGGTCGTATTTATGTAGGTGGACTTAAAGATAGCAGTGATTTTTATGGAACTGGATTTATCGCGGTTATTGATGCAACTTCAATGGAATTTGAAGCTATTGCGGATACAGATGCTAATGTGCAATCTCAACCTTTAGTAACAAGTGCTTATGCCAATGCTGATAATCTAAGTAGTGTTGTTGTTTATTTTACATGTAATAGCTATCCTGGTGGTATATATTACATTGAAGATTATGCAGGCAATACAAGTATAGAAGTCAATGTATTATATACACCTGATAGTGCATATCAACAATACAATATGAATAGTGTTGTTGTGGATGATGAAGGAGTATTATACTTTGTAAATGATTCGGGAACACTGTTTGCATTAAAGAATACTAATAGTGATGCCTCTATACCAACACCAGAACCACCTGAAGGAGAGACAGGAGATCCAAAAGAGACGCCAAAGGTTAAAGTAGCAGAAACTGGAGATTATACAGATATAACAATATATATTGTTATTGGTGGAATTGCGATTGCTGCTATTGTTATATTAGTTGTGATAAAAAGAAGAAATAATGAAAATCGTTAGGAAACTAACGATTTTTTAAATACTAGAACAACAAATATGATATAATTTTTTGTGTGAAAAGATTAATCAAAGGGGAATAAATATGTTTAAATATAAAATGCTTAATGATGGCACAATAAGTATTAGAGGATTTAATGGGGATAAAAAAGATGTTATTATACCAAAATGTATTGATGGCTATGTTGTTAGTGAGATTGGAAGTTATGCTTTTTCGCAAAATGATAATATTGAAAAGGTTACTATGTTTGATAACATTCACCGTATTGGAACCTATGCATTCTCAGAATGTTGCAATTTGAAAGAAATTACCCTGTCAAAAAATTTAAAAAGTATAGGATCATTTGCTTTTTACGATTGTTTATGCTTAAAAAGAATTGTTGTGTATAATCAATTGAAGAGTATAGGCAATTTTGCATTTTGGGGTTGTAAAATGTTAACAGATGTATATTTATCTGATAATCTAGAAATTATAGGTGTATCAGCATTTGCATTTTGTCAAAAACTACAGACTATAATGTTACCAGATACAGTTGCTAGCTTGGGTAGTTTTGCATTTGATGAGTGTTATGAATTAAAAGACATAGTTTTATCAAAATCATTAAAAAAGTTACAAAAATTCACTTTCAAGGATTGTATAAATCTTACAAGAATAGTGCTACCTAGTAATCTTCAAAAAATATCTGAACATGTTTTTGCGGGATGTATTAATTTAGAATCTATTGAAATTCAAAATAGTGATGTTTATGAGTCGATTGATGGTGTGCTATATAGTAAAGATATGAAAACGCTTGTTCAATGTCCTTGCTGCAAAGAAAAAATAGATATCTTAAAAAGTATTACATCAATAAGCATTGGGGCTTTTCAATATTGTCAGTTCAACCATATAACATTGCCAGAGTCAATTCATGATATTAAAGAATATACTTTTTATCATTGTGATCATTTAGAAACAGTTACAATGTCTGCGGTTACTCATATCGGAGATTATGCTTTTGGTCAATGTATAAATCTGACAAATATTATAGGACCTAAAACAATTAAAGAATTAGGTGAAGGTACTTTTGAAAATTGCATACATTTGGAAAAAATTGAATTATCTAATCATATCACTAGAATACCAGCGGGATGTTTTGATCATTGTATTCATTTAAGAGAAATAACATTTCCAGATTATTTAAAAATTATAGATGAATATGCATTTAATGAATGTATAAGTTTAAAAAGTATGACCATACCACATTCAGTATTAGAGATAAAATATAGAGCATTTAGTTATTGTTCTAATTTAGAAGAGATTAAATGTAATGATAATACAAGGATATACGAAGATGCTTTTTATGGTAATAAATCGTTAGGAAACTAACGATTTTTTGGAACAATAAAACCCCTAGCTAGGCTAGGGGTTACTACAAGCTTTCAGCGCAGTGATAATGCTACTATTTGAAACACTCCTTTCGTGATATAATTATAATGCGGTTACCAAGTGCATTATAATTATTAGAAAGGAGTGTGGTCATATGAATAAACAATATTCAGATGACTTACATAGTTTATCACATACTAAATGGTGTTGTAAATACCATGTTGTATTTGCACCAAAGTATAGACGTAAGGCATTTTATGATTCAAGAAGAGTAGAAATAGGTGCGATTTTGAGACAATTATGTGAATGGAAAGGTGTCAACATAATTGAAGCAGAGGTATGTGTAGATCATGTGCACATGCTAATTGAAATACCACCTAAGATGAGTGTTTCAGGATTTATGGGATTTTTGAAAGGTAAGAGTTCGCAAATGATCTACCAAAGATGGGCAAATGCGAGATACAAGTACCGAAACAGAGAATTCTGGTGTAGAGGATATTATGTTGACACTGTAGGTAAAAATACAAAGAAGATTCAACAGTATATCCAGAATCAATTGAAAGAAGATCAACAATTCGAGCAACTTAGTTTTGACGACGACCCTTTTAAGGGGCGCTGATGTAAGAGACCCTTGAGGGTCGAAAAGTGCATGCGGTAGCCGCACGGCTGATGTAATGTCTTTAGACATGGCTTTGGGAGCAGGGCTATGCCCGCACATGCAAAACCACCAGCTAGGCTGGTGGATTTTTATTTATAAAAAGGGATAATTATTTTTTAAATGATATCATTTATGAATAATCATTCATTAAATTAATGAAATTTTTAAATATTAAGGAAATATTAAGGATTTATTGGTTATTTTAGCTTATATTTATATTGTGATATTCTACATTTTTCTTCTATATAAAAGATTTTGTTCATATGAAGTTTTTGATATAGTATATATAACGAATTATATTTAGAAGAATAGCAAAATATGGTAGAATAGGATAAATAAGTAGGTGAAAACATGGATGCAGATAAACAAATAAGATATAACAGGATGCATTGTACCAAATGTGGTGAAAATACTAATGCTGATTTGGTGGGGTTTAATTTTACGCGTATATTTACAAAAGCCTTTATGAAGCAGGAAAATGATATAAGTATACATTTAATGAATCTAGATTTAAAATTTTATTATACCCTTAGAGATATTTGTCAGGAATTACATTTTGACATGCAAAAAGATCAATTTGTACCTTTAAACCTCACTGTTAAAGATGTTATTAAACAAATAGAATATCTTATGAAACCTGTCACCTTTGATGAAATCAAAAACAGTAATCATAATACTTTACTTTATAATACAATTTATGAAAAAATAACATTACAACATGGAACATCAGAAGAAAAAATGGAACATATTGAAATGCTTATTCGTGCCTTAAGTTTAAGTGATCCTGACGAAGTTATTGTAAGTATACCAATGTTATTTATCTTTGATAAAGATGATTTATCCAATGTTATACCGATTGGTATCCGTTATTCTATTGATGATAAAATTTATGAAGAATATGAACGTATATGTCCTGGCTGTGGCATGACGTTTGATGATCAGGCAGGATATCATCACGAATTTGTCATTGGCCTGGCAGGTTTATCCCGCGTTGGTAAAACAGCTTATCTAGCTTCTCTAGTCTATCAGCTTATGAGTCATGATAATATGATTTCCATTGTAAATAATAAAAGAAATCAAAAGAATTTAACCCAGTTTTATAATGACATTTTAAAATATTATGAACAAGGACAAGTCATTCCTAAAACAGAGGTTACAAATGTTTCACAGATCCCATTACTATATTTAGAATTACAAATTAAAAACAAGGTATTTAACTTTGTCTTTGTCGATATGCCAGGTGAAATATATAATGATGATAGTGATGAAAGTGTTGATTTTGTGGTTGAAAAGCGTAGGATTTTAAGAAGTGCTGATATGTTATGGTGTTGCATCGAACCATCGATGATTAATACTAAATATCATAATTATAAAGAAGAAGCTTATCAAGAAGATGGTTTTGATCAATTGTCACATTTAATTAAAACTTTAGATCGTTTATATATTGAAAAGCTTCCAGCTTGTGTTATTTTAACTCAATGTGATTTATTAAAAGATGATTATCCTGGATTATTTCATCCATCATTAGATGTCATGGAAGAATATATAAGTGACGATTATTCATTAGATATGAGCAAAGCAGATCATTATATCAAACAGACACGCCAATTTTTAAAACAGATGTCTAGTTTAGAACCAAGCATGGAAGATGTCTTTGAAGGTTTTAGTATGTTTGGAATAGCTTCATATGGTTTTGATGTTCATAGTAATATTTTAGCCGATAGATCACCACAGCCATCTATGGTTGAATTACCATTCTTATGGACATTAGCGTTTTTTGGCTGTTTAGATGCGAATAAAACTATTGTTTCTAAAACATTATTTGGTAGAATAAAAGAAGAAAGTGAGAAAGTTACTGATAAAAGGGAACTTTATATATAATTATGGAATCGTTAAAAGATAAAATTAAAAATATGAAAATAGAATATGAAAAATCAGATATCTATTATCAATTAATAGGCATAGTTACTGTATTGATAATTGTTATGATAGCTTTTTTATTAGTGAACATTGATTATATGGAAATATCAATCTTTGGTTCATTTATAGATTTTAGTATCAATGTTATATTAAATATATTAAATTTTATTTCTGAGATTATAAGGATGATTTTAGATTTATTTTAGGAGGGATAGAAATGGCATTTCATAAAGTACATTGTCCTCGATGTGGTCGTGTCATGGAAGCAAGTGAATTAGCGTTTGATTTTGGTAACTTATTAAACATGGCTTTAGAAAAGATGAGTCGTAGACATTTTGGTGCAAGCAATGAATGGTATGATTTAACTGGGTTGAATTTATGCTTATATTTAACTTTAAAGGATTTGATAGATGAATATGACTTTCAATTAGCTAGTCAAAATTCATATCAAGGTAGATTTACTTTTACCAGTGAAAAACTTGAACAACAATTACTGAAACTGGCCAATAAACCAGGAACAAATATCGATATATTAGCTGGAAGTAAGGGCAACGAATATGAAAATCTTACAAAATTCATGGCTATTTCTGAAGAAGTTGATTTAGATGAATTAGCTGATAAAATACAGGAAATAGCTAATCGTGTTAAAACCAATAGAAATACTGTGATTACTTATTTTGATGTTATAGTCATTATGGATAAAGATGATATGGGTAATAGTTTTGCGAATAAATTAGAAGTTACTTTTGATGATGGATCTAAGAAAACTATTTCTAAGTTTATCTGTAAAGGTAAAGATGGTAGACCTTGTGGTAAAGAACTTTATGGCCATGCAGGTAAATTTAAAGAGATAGTTATTGGTCTGGCTGGTACTGCTAGAGTTGGTAAAACAGCCTATTTAGCTGCACTTCTTGCAAGTATTATGCGTGAAGGCAATGGTTATGAATCATTAGGTTATGATCAGGATGTATTAACGACTTTGGCTTATGCAGGAGAAGGCTGGAGTACCTTTAAATCAACATTGTTGACACCTTACGTAACAGGCAAGAAAATTGAAAAAACCCCAGTTATAAGAGAAACATCTGAAAATAAAGAAGCTATTCCAATGTTTTCTTTAACTTTTAGAATTAATAGTTCGCATCGTAATTTTATTTTTACATTTGTCGATATGCCTGGTGAAATATATGATGGTGGAGATGCAGACTTTGTAGCTGAACAAAGAGAGATTATCCGCTCAGCCAATATGATCTGGTTATGTATATCACCTGCACAAATTGATCCTATGCACGCAGCTGCGACAGCAGATCCTGTTAATACCAATATTATGGAAGTATTAGCCAATATTGAAATAACCATGCAAGCTATTAAAATGGAAAGAAAAATACCTGCAGTGGTATTAATAACGCGAAGTGATGAAGCTTTAGAAAGCTATGATTTATTCCATAGTCAATTTAATCCTTTTGCCTCTTCAACGAATCCGATGCATTATTTAAGTGAAAAGGATGCCAATACACCTTGGGTCAATGAAAAGGGAGCATTATTTTATAATAATATGAAATGGTTTATTCAAAAAAGCTATAACTATCTTAATTCTTCAAAAGGTATTGTAGCACAAATTGGCAACATCTTTAGTAGCTTTACGCCATTTGCCGTAGCATCCTATGGTTATGATTTAGATAACCCACTTATCAATCGAAATAATGAAAGTGGCCTGCCAATTCCTTCAATGATTGAAGGTCCATTCTTATGGACATTAGCTTATTTAGGTATTATGCCTTCTTATATTGAGAAAATGGTTACAAAAGAACGTGAAAAATTCTTTGGCCTTAAAAAAGAAACTTATCAGGAATTGGCTAATGTTAAAGTAGATCCTCATACAAGAAACGAATTATTCTATTATCCCATTCGTAAGGAGGAATAAAGATGCAACTATTATATGCTAATGATGGAATCAATTATCGTACAATGAGTAAATCATCTATTTTAAATGATAATCAGGAAAAAGCCTTGTTAAATGCATATATGAAATATGACTTTGTATCACATAATGATTTATATTCATCTGTTTCTAATGAACCAGAAGCCCTGCAATATGCTGTTAGTAATCTTAATAATGCTTTGCCGCAAAATTATCTCATTATCACAAAAACTGGTCATATGTCCCATATAACAACACCATCCTATTATTTTCATGGCTTATTAGAAAATGTTAATGATGATTTCTTTAAAGAACAATTCTTTGAGATATTTAACTACCAATTTATCAGTGATCTTGAAATTTCAAAGTATTCGCATATTGACCATTATAAATTTGAACATAATCCCAATCATAAAGTGATCCTTGGTGATAACCAGCTTGTTGCGATTCTTGCAACTTTCATGAAAAATGAAAAACTTAATCGTAAAACAAAAATTATTGTCAATCAAGGTTATGATAACTATAATCAAATATCAAGAGAAATATTAGCTTCCATTTATCATTATCTTCCCTATGAACTAAGAAAAAGACATGGGTTTCTATCTTATAGTAAAGATGGAAATGGCGGAAATGGACGTGTTTCTTTTGTCTTATGTCCTAAAGAAGAATTAGTTAATATTGATAATACTTTTATCCAATTAGATCATATTGATTTAAAACAATTAGATGTTCCAAAAAACTATCTTAATTATGCTATATATTTAGTAAAAGAATTAAATGATAATTCAAGAAGAGAGCATTTTGAAAAGTTATCAACTTTAGCTATTAATGGACGTTTAAAAATAGATGATTGTGTGACCTATTATGCTAATTTAAAAAAATGGGTTCAAGGCACGCAGGAAAATCTATTACCTGAATGGATTAATTATATTGACCAAAATAGTTTTAGAAAAGGGCCTTTATATGAGCTTATGGTTGATATTATTTATTCAAAAGTCAGTAATGATTATTATAATCAATATTTATTTGATGTTTTGCATATGTATCATGAAAAAGTATCATCACTCAGTCTAAATGGGGCAAAAACGATTCGTTTTGCTGATTGTATTGGGCTTACTATTGATGAAGATAAGTTCCTTGATTGGTGCAGCACTCAATTTGAAAAACGTATCCAGGGAATGGATACAAACCATTCTTCATCTATCATAAAACTCAAAAAGATATATCAGCAGGAAATAGAGACATTACAAAATATCGATATTGGATCTATCCAATTTAAAGATTTAATCAATAAGCATATCTCAATTTTATCTAAGCAAATGGCTAATTTAGATCAACAGATAAGTCAGTATCAGGATGAAGAATTAGAAAAAATAGGACAGGAATTTTCTAAGCTTGATAAAGTATCTTTAAAAGAATTTCAAAAAAAGGTCAAAAATATGAAAAGTCATATTTTATTTGCAGAGAATATAGATATTTTTTCAATGAATATTGAAGAATGGATGCATCGTTATTTTCATGTTTCTACTACAAATGAAAATCAGCTTATGGAAATGAATCAATTCTTAGAGGATATGAAGAATGATATCAATCAAAATGTATATCAAAACTATAAAGATTCTATCAATCATGAATTAGATATTATCAAAGCTGAAAAAAAGAAAAAGACCTATATCATTGATGATAAAGAAAGTATCTTAAATACTTATTATCAATTATCAAAAGATATAGAAAATCAATTCCTATCTTTACATGATTCTATTGTAGTAGAAATACATCAGGATTCTTTAACTCTAGAAGTCAAAGATTTTAAAGATATGTTATTATTTATCCTTGTTCCGCAACCTTTAAAAGAATCTCTTATACAAGTTCTTGATATCTTATATCAAACAGAATTGTTAGAAGCAGAACATTTTCCTTATCTGATTGAAGGATCTAGTGATTATCAATTAAAGAAGGTGATAGATTATTATTTAAAAATGACACCACTAAAGATTTCGCCAATTTATATGGCACGTCTGCTTAATCAAACAAATCCTTCTGCAGCTAAAAAGATAGCTGATAGTTATAGTCATACTAAGGATGAAGATATTCAATTATTTGTAGAAAATATTAAAAAGAAAAAACCTTTTGGTTTCTTTAAGTAGGTGAAGGTATGGAATATTTTTATCAAACATCACTAAATAATCTCAAAGATCTTAAGCATATTGAATGGTTTATTCAACATTATAAGGATTATATATTTAGCAGTGAATTATCGCAAAAACTATTTCAATCTTTAACTTATAAGATTCAAAGAAAGAATATTTATTATGCTGATATTGTAAGAGAATATCATGCTTTAATAAGCTTGTTTGAAAATAATCCTTATAATTATCAATATGATGTTCTAGAAAACAAACAAAGAGGCTTGATTTCGCAAAAACTCAATTGTTATTTTGTGGATGTAAAAGACAGCTATGATAATCATTATCAGGTTGCTTATCAATATATATTAGATTATCCCCAAGACTTTAAAACCATTGACACTCAGGATATCTTTGATAAAAAACTTGTAAAAGATAAAAGCTTAGTAATAGATAGCTTTGATGCCTTAGAAAATCACTATCATCATTATATGATGAATGTTTCCTCTGCTTTAACACGTTATAAAGAAACGAATTATGGGGATGATTTACATATATATGCTTCTTGCTTCTATTGTCTGTTTTATAATATCATCTTATTTAAGATGATTAAGGATGCTCACTTATTTAATATTATTACTCATTTTTGGCAATATTTTTCTAGTGATTATTATAGTGGCTATACATTATTTCATGGTCATCCTTATCTTGGAATAGTCGTTATTATCGGATTAATTTATTTTATTTATTTGGATGTTATTTATATTTATGGTATCTATTATACATGTTTTGTTTTGGGTAAATATCGTAAACTTTATCAGCATTATGCTGGAGTTGCTGAACTTTATAAAACATTTAATCAAGATCGATTAGACTTGTTGAATAAGCCATTGCAACAGCATTTAGTCTCATTATCACATCGTACAACAATATATGAACCATTAGCTCATAAAGTCAGTCATCGTTTTGATTTTCATACCAAAAGATATATGAAAAAAGATGGAAAATGGCAAAAAACAGATACCATTATAGATTTAAAAGTACCATTTAAAACTTATTATAAAAAACCTATGTCTAAGCAATATTTTCTTATGATTATACTACTTATCATTATAGAAGCTCTTACAATCGTTCTTTAAGGAGAAAATGATGAAAATCAAAAAAATAATACTTGTATTACTGATGTTACTTATAACAGCTTGTAGTTATGAAGATAAGATGAGTATATCTGATATATATACTGATGAAGATATAGAAGGAGCCATTGATGTCGTCAAAGATTATTTTCAGGAATATTTTATTGATTGTACATTTCAAGAAATTAGTTATATTGGTGATAGTTATGAAGATGAATTTATTGAATATGCTTTAAATTATGAAGCAAAAGAAGCTATTATTTTAACTTCATCGTTTAAAACAGGCGAATCAGGTGGAGATGGTTCATTGAATCAAAATGAAATATACGAAGATTATCTTTGGATATTAGTAAGGAATGAAAATGAGCAATGGCAACATGTAGATCATGGCTATTAGGAAGGAGGAATTTCAATGAAAAAAATAAGTATTATATGCGTATGTTTAATGATGTTAACTTTAGTGTTATCACCCATTAGTCAGGTTTATGCAATAACAAATAAAGAATTAGACGTTATATTGGTACTAGATCAATCGGGATCGATGAAAACCAATGATGAAAATAATCTCATGAAAGAAGCTGCAAAAACATTTGTAACCATGATGCCTTCTAATAGTTGTGTAAATATTATTTCATTTAATTTAAGTAGAAGTACATGGCAAAGTGGGTTAACATCACTTGATAGTGATAGTAAGCTCTCATCAGCAACTTCATGGATCGATGCCATTGAATATACGGGGGATACGGATGTTGGGAATGCGGTAGCTGATGCTGTAGATATGTTTGATGATAGTGATGATACGATTAAAGCTATTCTGGTATTTTCAGATGGACGTAATGATTTTGGCTATGATAGAAATGCTGAGGTTGAAAGCGATGAGCGATTAGATGATGCTTTGGCTGAGGCAAAAAATAATAATATTCAAATCTATTGTATTGGTTATGGCGAAGAAATGGCTGATACAAGTGATACTCCATATCAAAAATTAGATACAATTGCGATAGCTGATAGTGATAATCGTATTACAACTAAAACCGATGCCAGTTCTATTAGTGAATATTTTAATACAGTTATTGCTGAGTTATTAGGTTCTAATGTTGTAGAAGTTATTAATAATCAAATTGAAATTGCCGATAATGTTAAAGAAGCCAATATTAATATTACTTGTGACGAAGACATTAGTACTGTCGGTTTGCAGCTACTTGATGAAGAAGGAAATATTGTGACATTTGATGGTACCAATGCCAAAATATATACTTATACTTATAGTGCAGTGATTAAATTATATGATCCTGATCCTGGTATCTATACGATACAAACTAATAAAAATGTGGAAATATCTGCAACATATATACCTTATTATGATTTTACTTTAGATGTATCCATTTTAAGTGGAAACACTGAAGTAAGCAATGTTAGTAGTGGTGAGACAATTACAGTTAGTGCTAAAGTTAAACAGGATGATACAACAATAACAGATTTTTCATCTTATAATGATGTTACTGCTAATGCTGTTATTACAGCATTAGATACAAATGATTCTTCAATCATTGATTTGATATTAAGTAATGGCACATTTACAGGAAATTATACTTTCGATCACGAAGCTACATATCAAATTGATGTCAATGTAAGTAGTGATTCATTTGAATTATCATCATCTATAACTATTCAAGCAAATGCTCAAGCTATTTATATTAATAGTGAAATAGAAAAACAGGTTTTAGATAAAACTTTTAAAAGTTCTGTTACGAAAACATTAGATATGGATACCCTTAATAATGTCATTAGTGATGAAGATAATGTTGGTTTTGAAATAGTCAATGTTGAAAGTAGTGATAATGATAAAGTAGAAGCGAATCTTACTAGTGATGGTTTAGAGTTAACAGGAAAAAGCTGGGGGTCTGCTCATGTAACATTGACCTATAAAGATAGTAATGGAAATAGTGTTGATACAACATTTAGTGTTAAAGTGAGTGATAAAGCATTAGTTGCTTTATTTGCGGCGATTCCTATTCTTATAGGTATTATTATCGTATTAGTTATATTGTTCATTATGAGTAAATCTAAAATTATCAGAGGTCATTTTACAGTTAATGAAATCATTATTGAGGATCATGGTGATACAACGATATTAGCGTCTGAAAGAACATATCCAAGCAATGTCTTTCTAAGACGTAAAAAGACATTAGCGACTGGTTTAACTCAATATGCTAGAGATCTTTATAATATGACATTTGATGAAGATACGCAAAAATTCTATGAATTAATGAATCAGGATACTATGATTAGAGAAGCTTTAGATACAATTAAATTTAAAGGAACATATTTAGGTTTAAAAGGGTGTAAATTAGTGATAAAGAAAAATCAGCACGTTTCATATGGTGATCAATATAGTTTTGGTAAATCATCTACACATAATTTAACAACTTATAGTCAATTCACTATTTATGTACAGGATGATCAAGGAAAACAAATGAGTGTGACACTCTCCTATGCACCAAAACCTAGAAGAAAGAAACATGATGATTTTGATGATGAATTTACTTTCAATAGTCCATCATCTAATGATGATTTTGATGATTTTACATTTTAATGTTAGGAGGATAAAAGGATGGCATTAAGTGAATTAAAAAAACAAAAATTGAAAGAATTAGAGCTTAACAGAAGTGGGGTTGCTTTTGTAAGTGAGAAATCACATGTAAAACCTTCACCAACTATTGTCATTAGTAGTGGTGGTTTAGGTGGCAGAACTGTGAATATGCTTAAAGGTAAGTTTGAAAAAGAAATAGGTAATGCTAGAGAAGTCTTTTTTAGAGTTTTAGATACCGATAAAAATGATACCGATGGTATTTCTAAAATTAAAGCGGATGGGACTGTCAATAACAGCATTTATGCACATATGGATCAAGGAGAAATTATAACATTATATGATCCTATTATTAGAAATCTTTTACAGGAAGAATCTATTCCACCTTATATTAGAAGCTGGTTAGATCCTGATTTAATAGATACTTTCTTACAAAATAATGGAGCCCAGCAACAACGTCAAATTGGTCGTGCTATGCTTTGTAATGATATTATTTATAATCGTGTGAAGGCCCGTTTAACAACTATTATTAACGATGCTATTCAAATAGCGAATGGAAATGGTACAGGCAATATTGATGTTATTATTATTGCGGGAATTTCTGGTGGTACAGGTTCAGGAACAATTATAGATTTATCTTATATGGTGCATGATATTTTTAATGCTGTAGGTTTTGCCAATTATACTTTAGCTGGCTATATTTATACACCAGATGCCCAATTTAATGAAGAAGGTATTAGAGGTAGCAATGATATTCAATTGAATCTACAGAATAATGGTTATTCGGCATTAAAAGAAATAGATTATTTTATGAACCTAGAAGAAACCCAAAGCGTTTATAAACTACGTTTAGGAGTTGATGAAATTACTTGTAATAAAAATATTTTCTCTACTTGTACACTTGTATCAGGTTATTCACAAAATGGTGGAATCAATAATTTGGATGTAACAATGGGACGATTAACTGATCAATTGATGGATATGTTGACAGATATATCATTTGTAGATAATACAGGGAACCCTGTCCAATTGGCTCAATCTTTAATGAGTAACGAAACAGCCATTCTCAATGCCTGGTTTATTAATCATCCTAATAGAAATGAATTCCATCGTTATGCTTCTTATAAATATCAGGTTTTAGGTTATAATTCTATTAAGATTCCTAGAGAAGAAATATTAGCTTATTGTGTTAATAAAATCTATGAAAATGTCTTAGATGAATTTACAAGCTTTAAAGATTTGAATAAACAAATGATGGATAAAATCTATAAAACCATTGGTTTAGACAATGTTAAAGCAGTTACTAATTATGGTATGAATGTTAATCCTAATAATACTATTAAACGCTATATTTCTTTAGATGACAATATAACGAAACCGATGCTTAAAAGAGATAAGTTACATGGTTATAATTTAGCTGTAGACTTAGCAAAAATAGAATCTGATAAATTATCATCTGCTTATCGTGCGCAATTAGAAGATAAGTTATTTAATGATATTGTTAAACAAATAGATATTATCTTTGATAATTATGGACCTTATATGGCATTAAAAGCTATTGAACATAAATCTAATGAACTCAATGTTGGTAATCCAGAAGAACCTTTTTCAGGTATCTATGAACAATTGATTAATTTATCCAATTCATTTAAAAAACAAGCGGCAAAAGATCGTACTACTTATGATAATGGTGGTAGACAAAAAATTATACAATTAGCTGATGAAGCGATTAAATTCCATTTGCCTGGTGATACATCAATGAATGATTATCGAGAAAATTGTGTAAAACTAGCCATTATTACGGAAATCAATGCTAAATTATATGATTTGATTGGTGAAGGATTACAAAATGTAGCGCAAAGAATTAATACATATAATAACAACTTATTTGGTGTTTATACAGAAATCTTAAGTGAAATTCAACGTATCTTAAATAAAGATGGTCAATATTTTTCAGTTTCTCATACTGAAACCAATGGTGATGAAACCACATTCTCTATTGATATTATTAAAAATGGTGCTGGTCAAGCAAGTAAGTTACAATCTTACTTAGATAATTTTGTTTCTCATGTGAGTGTTGATGTATTAGCGCGTAATTTTATTAAAGCAATGCGTGATAATAAAGAAAATTGGCTAGCGCAACGCAGTGAAGATAATTTTGATGTTGTTAGTGAAGTACGAGATTTAATGGATGATTGCTTGATTAATAATAATATGCAATCCGACATTATTGAAAAATTTGTTGTAGTGGCATATAGTCCTAATAACATTACTGTAGAAGAATTAGATACTATGTGGATTGATAATTCTCCTGATGGACCAAAGATGACAGCTATCAACAATGCTGCTTTACAAATGTATGCTATTCTTGAACAAGGTTCATCAACCATGGCACAATCTGCCAGTATCGCTTTTGGTCAATTCAACTCGCAAATTTATATCAGTACTTTAACAGATACCCCATTATTATCACAAGCTTTAGCCAATATGATTACCAATAATGGTCATACTCCAGTATTCTCCAATGCCAAAAATAAATATATCTATACACAACGTTTTGTGAATCTACCAATGTATATTTTAAAAGGTATGGCAGAATTCAATGAACTTTATACCAACCATCCAATGGCTGGTAGACATATGGATGAAAATCATCAAAACTGGGCCCGTTTCCCTAATCCTTATACCATTGATAGTGTTGCGAAAGATATTTCATCTAAAAATGAAGCTTTTGAGACCATTAAGAAATATCCAGACTATACTTTATTAATGGATCTTAAAGCGGAAATTGATGAGGGTATTGATGAACTCCATACGATTGAATTATCCACTAATCCAACAAATCATCGTGGTGAAATGATTTTATATGATATTGTTGAAGAACCTGATGAAGAAAAATTTGCCACAGTTCTTATTGATACGTTGCGAAGATCACAAGATATTAATCTTATTAGTTTAATGGAAAAGAATGGTTATATTATTAATCGTGTCAAAGTAAAAGTTGGTAATACAGATATCGATTTAGCAATTAGAGATATTAATGCTATTACTAATCCACAAGTTGCCATTAATTATCAATATTTACCTGTAAATGTGGCTGATATGTATAAATGGATTCGAAAATCTATTAATTATGTGGATATTATTGAAAAAACCAATAAGAAATTTAGAAAACTCTACGAAACAATCAATCGTATTCAACAAGAAAATACCCAAAGACGTCAATTTATTGATAATGTTGAAACCTTTGCTTTCTGTTTACGCGTTGGTTTTGTTAAAGAAAAAACACCAGGTAATCACAATATCTGGAATTATATGGATGGCAAAGATCCTGTCACTGTTAATCTTACTACAACAAAAGCTTTTGATAAGAAATATTACTTATATCATGTATTTAAGAGCTTTAATACATTATCACTTTCCCGCTTAGAGAATTTTAAGGGTAAAGCGATTAAAGAAATTGAGGCAGAAAACGAAGTGGATTATAGTGATGTTTTAAATCATATTCATAACATTTTAAATGATGATAATGTTGGTAATAAGTTTAACTGGGATGATATTAATGAAGAAGCTATGCTACAGGGTGTATCACAAAAATATACAGTTACTGATTTATACATCGACAGTGTCAATCCAGCTCAAGATATCGAAAGATTTTATTCATTATTATTAACGAGTATGGAATAGGAAGGTGATATTATGAATAATATCACTAGTAAATTAGAAATAAAAAATAAAATTGATGACTTTTGTAAAGATATATCAACGAGAAATGTTTCTAGTTATATCAATGCTCCCATTATTATAATATTTTATATTAGTGAATTAAGTAGAGATAGAGTGAATGCATCTTTAAAAGATGCACTCACTTCCTCTATATCCTTGACACCTGATCTTTATGAATATGTTTTATCGCCAGATATGAATCATCAAAATATTGTTGAAATATTTCAAGATGCTATCACAAAAACCTATAACCAAGGGAAAAGCTATGATGATATTCGTATCGCCTTTATTGCTATGATGGATGACCCTTTCTTTAAAGAAGAGCATTTAGCAATAACTGATGAAATACAAGAAGGTTTTGAAGAAATCAAGAAATTTGGAATGAATGTTTCAAAAGTGGCTTTTTATGGTTTGTTTGATCAAAAGAAAATAGAAAACTATGATTATCAATATGCCTTTAAATTTATCGCATCTGCTAAATTTTTATGGAGAAATATTTATCATATAGAGATTCCGTTTATGGATCAAATGATTACTAAACAAGGACAATTGATTGTTTTAAATATGATTCGTGATGATTATAGTATGAAACAGGATAGTGGCGATGGTTATCGTTGGGCCTCATTGGATTTACAGTATCTGAAGATATCAGAATTTATTGTTTGCAGGCTACTTAGAGAAATATATGGTAAACAAATCAATGATCAACAAACATTTTCTAATGAATGGAAAAATCATATTAATGATTTGCTCAATGATTCATTTTATAAAATAATTCAAATAGATAATAATGAATCATATCGCTATGTACCTTTAAACTATCAACAGGCACCAACAGTTAAACAAGGTTTTCGCTTTAATTTTTTAGCTAATACAAAAGACACAACACCATACTATAGTAATATTCTCAAGGATAAAGAAACTATGAAAAATCTTGTATCTAGCTTATATCAGGATATTTCTATTAGTGATACTCAAGACAAAGAAATCATTAAAGATATTATTTGTTGTGTAACAGCCTTAGATCCTAATGTTCATCATATGGCATCACAAATTATCAAAGTATTAAAAAAGAAATATGATGAAATTGAAGTTGAATTACAAAAAATGATAGAACATCCTATTTCTGATGCACATATAAGCGATATTAATGATTATCTGCAAAAAGAATTTCAATATTATGCAGCTATGAATATTCTTATGAAACAAAAGGAAATCATCAATAAAATGATATTACATCTTAATAGTCAGGATGACTTAAAACAAATCATTGATGAAATTATTGAAAAAAATGAACAATATACTAGGATGTTAGATGAACTTACTTTAAGTGAATATGGTGGTACCTTAGAAGAATTTGATATTAGTGATTTGGGCCATTTCAAAGTTAATCAATCTATAGGTGATATATTACAGCAATTGGATAAAGAAACTGTATACCATATTATTAAAGATAACGAGTCTCTACTAGAAAGATTAGAAGATTTTCTGAATCACACCTTATTGCATAAAATTCATTATCGTCATCAATTAGGTGAAATTAACAATGAATATTCACATATTCATGATATTCATTCGTATTTGTTGTTAACTACAGTATTAAGTCAAAATCAGGATATTAGGAATTTAACTAGTAAATATAGTTTATTAAATGTTAATTATAATGATATATATAAAGATAATTCATTCTTTATTATATCTATGCGTCTATATGATTCAGAGAGGTATATTAGTCGTTATAAAAGAGGTGATTAATAATGGATTTTAATGATTTTGATGATTTTGAACTTCCTGAAGATGATAATTATTTTGAAGAAGTGAAACAAACCTCTTTTAATCGAACTAGCCAATCACATAAGCAGTTTGATTTTCAAACGTTCATTATTAGTATTATCGCAAGTATTGTAGGTATTATCATTTCGAATAAGGTTTATAGCAGCCTTGATATATGGAGACCTTTAGCTATTGGTATAAGAATATTTGTATTTGTATTGATTGTTATGATGGTTGTTTTTATCTTTAGCTTGATAAATGGCAATTTGGGTTTTAGTCATTATAGTATAGGCATGAATCTAGGACTTTTGTTGATTGGCTTGGTTATTGTATTAGTTATAAGTACAATATTAGAAGGTATTTATGAAATCAATTTTTATACTAATACATATAGTGAACCTTCGTCTTATGTCTTTATCATTGATAACTCTGGTTCGATGTCTACAAGTGATCCTGATGCCTTAAGATATGCAGCCATTGAAGATATTATATCCAATAAAGATAATTCATTTCCTTATGCGATATATAGTTTTAGTGACAGCGTTACCTGTATTAGAGAGGTGGCTGCTAAATCAGAAGGTTTAGACGAATATGAACCTATAAATTCAGGTGGCACAGCTATTAAGGGAACATTACAGCAATTGCTTTCTGATTATAAAGATGGTACTTTAACAGGATTAGGAGATAATCCTAAATTTCTATTATTATCTGATGGCTATGCCACAGATATTGGCGTATTTTCTAATATATCATCAACCTTAAAAGATTATGTCAAAAACAATATTACCATTTCTACTGTTGGTTTAGGTAACACAGATGATGATTTGATGCAACAAATAGCCTTAGATACAGGTGGTGTTTATATAGATATCGATGATGCTAAGGATTTAGAATCAGCTATGTCAACCGCTATTACGGATACTAGTGACGAACTTTATCAGCGTCATTTCTTTAAATATCGTCATGTCTTAAAATTAGATACGTTATATGCATTTATGCATATTATCTTTACAGCTATCATAGGTATGCTTATATCTGTGCTTTCATTGTTTGCGACAGGTCGCGATAATGATAAGAAGATAGTATTCATATCAGGTATAGTGACATCTGTTATAGGTGCATTATTGTTAGAATTAGGTATAAATGCCATAGGATTACCTGCAAGTGTTATGACGATTATATATTTATTATTAGTTGGTGCAGTATGTATTAATCATGAAACAATTGAGACAAATTATCATTTAAATAAAGCTGAACAACAAAAATCAAAAGATAAAATAAGCAGTATTACTTTTGATGATGATTTTAATACGGGAGGATAAACATTATGGGAGAAAGTTTGTTGAAAACAATTAGAGTTGATAGTAGACATGATAATGTTAGAGTTGCCAATGCTGTCAAATCAGATCTTGAACAAGAACATGACTATCAGTTAGAGTTTGCACCACAAGGAAGTGAACGTATTGTGCAGATGACAATACTTCGTCATCAGTACAATTCGCAACTATTGAATTCTTATGAATTCACTTTATCTAGAGGTCTTTATGATGTTTATGTAACACGTGTTAATAAGATAGATGGAACGAATATTGATTTAGATATCAATACAAGAAGTAAATTTAAAGAACCAGTCATGGTGGGTGGAAAGTACAGAGTCCGTGCAAAATTTGTCAATTCTAATAGTTATGGACAAAAAGGAGTTCGTGTACAAATTATTAGTGATGAGATACCTATAGATTCTTCTACAATGTATTATATGATTAATAAAGAAGGCAATGAAGATATTCGTTATTATATACCTTTCAATAATAAGAAAAGCATTGAATTCTTTGTGCTGGGTATTACTGCTGATATGTTTCAATTAAAAGTAGCGACCCCTAGCTTCGATATACAAATAGTGGAGTAATATTATGATTTATCATATTTCTGTAGGTATAGCATATGATTTTGTAGATACAGTCATATCAAAGGAAGAAGACATCAATTCTATTCAATACATGGATGCATCACAAATTCATATTCTAGTACAAGATATAACACTTTATAACTTAGTTATTGATAAAATCAATAGTTTAAATACTAATGTTCCAATCATAACTATAGCTTTCAATCATGATATAGCTTGTGATTATACGCTTACAAATAAATACATACAATTAAAACATTATATATTACCAGATAGATACCACTTAGATAAACAAATACAGTCAACCTTGGTTTATAAACTTAATCAATACAATATTGCATTTAATGAAATAGATGAATTTATGAATTATCTTGGTATTGATCAAAAACATCTTAGAGAAAATCTTAGTAGCGAAGAATTATATAATGATTTATTTTTAGGTGAATATCATTGGCAGGATGTCTTTGGTAGACAGCCCAAAATTGATTTATTGAAATATCTTCAAGAGTGTGAACAACGTATCCAAAATCATTTTAAAAACAAACAAAATACCATTATTCAACGTTTTGTTGATGTTATAGATGAGGTATTAAAACAATATTTTAATGATTATACATATATTTATGTTCTTAACCCTCATAATTCATATAGTTTATATCAACTTATATTACAAATGAGTCATATGAATATGCAAAGACTATTAAACATGAATAAAGAAACAAGTGAATCATTTAAAGAAAAATACGAAGAAACGAAAACATCTCGTAGTTTATTTTCACATAAAGAAGAAAAATTTGATGATTTATTACAAACATTAGATATGTTAATAGCACAAAGATATGAAATTAATCGTTTTAAATCCATGAAAGCTATCTATGATCAAATATTAGCTTATCTTAAGGAAATACAAATATCATATCCTCAAGAAAATTATGATTATCATATACCTATTGATTTCTATGATGTTTTCATATCTAGATTTATGGAAACTAAAGAATTTAACTGTTATCAGGATTTTATAGATTATTCATCTATGTATCAACAATTATTCAAACAATATGATTATCAGATTATTGTATCTAACTATCAATTAGAAAATGGTATTATATGTCTAGATATGTTAGAAAACGAATGTGAGATATATATTTAGATAGAAGAGGTGAGAAATCACTTCTTCATTTTTGCTTAGAACTCATATTTGTTATTGACAATAAGAAATGAGTTTGTTAAAGTTATTAATAGATAAAAAAGCGATGAACAGAAGAGATTAAAAGGGCGTTATAGAGACCTGATGGCTGGTGTGAATCAGGACATAACTTTTATGAAGATGAACTGGGAGCTGTTATTCCTAAGAGGAATAACCGTTAACTGCGTTAAAGTTTTAAGTGTATGCATAAGCATAAAAAAAGGTGGTACCGCGTTTATGACGTCCTTTTATAAGGACGTTTTTATATGGAAAGGAGAATGTGAATGAAAGATCCAAACAATTATTATTTAACAACCGCTATTACTTATACCTCTGGTAAACCCCATATTGGGAATACTTACGAAATTATCTTATCCGATGCTATTGTTAGAAGTAAAAGACAAGAAGGATACAATGTTTATTTTCAAACGGGTACAGATGAACATGGTCAAAAAATTGAATTAAAAGCCAAAGAAGCAGGTCAAGATCCTAAACAATTCGTTGATGAAAAAGCTGCTGAAGTAAAACGAATATGGGATTTGATGGATACAAGTTATGATCGTTTTATGCGTACAACTGATCCTTATCATGAAAGACAAGTGCAAAAGATGTTTAAGAAGTTATACGATCAAGGTGATATTTATTTAGGCCATTATGAAGGTAAGTATTGTACAGCCTGTGAATCATTCTTTACCGAAACACAATTAGTTGATGGTAAATGCCCTGATTGTGGTGGGGAAGTTCATGATGCTAAAGAAGAAGCTTATTTCTTTAAATTATCTAAATATTCTGATAGGTTAATGAAACATATTGAAGACCATCCTGAATTTATTCAACCAGAATCTAGAAAGAATGAAATGATTAATAATTTCTTAAAACCAGGTTTACAGGACTTATGTGTCTCTCGTACTTCTTTTACATGGTCAATTCCTGTAGATTTTGATCCAAAACATGTTGTTTATGTATGGATTGATGCTCTAACTAACTATATTACAGGTTTAGGTTATGATGTTGATGGTAATCATGGTGAATTGTATGAAAAATTCTGGCCAGCTGATGTCCACATAATCGGTAAGGATATTGTTAGATTCCATACTATTTATTGGCCTATTATGCTGATGGCTTTAGACATTCCATTACCTAAGCAAGTATTCGGTCATCCTTGGTTATTACAAGGTGAAAGCAAGATGTCTAAGTCTAAAGGTAATGTGATTTATGCTGATGATTTAGTTGATATTTTTGGAGTAGATGCAGTTAGATATTATGTATTACATGAAATTCCTTATGATAATGATGGTAGCATTACATGGGATTTATTGATTGAACGTATTAATTCTGATTTGGCTAATATCTTAGGAAATCTTGTCAATAGAACAATCGCTATGTGTAATAAATATTTTGATGGTGTTGTCACTAACCCACATGTTGATGAACCTGTTGATGAGGAACTTAAAGAAATAGCTTTAGCTATGCCAGGTAAAGTACAAGGTTTAATGGATGAATTTAAAGCTGCAAAGTCATTAGATGAAATTTGGGTATTACTTCGTCGTACCAATAAATATATTGATGATACCACACCTTGGGCTTTAGCAAAAGACGAATCGCAAAAAGATCGTTTGGCTACAGTTCTATATAACCTTATTGAAGCTATTCGTTTTGCTGCTATTGCTTTAGAACCATATATGCCTTCAACATCTACAAAAATCTTAGATCAAATCAATACTGATCAAAGAGAAATGAAAGATCTTACAACATTTGGTCTCTATAAAGAAGGTACTAAAGTCACCGATAAACCACAACAATTATTTGCTAGGTTGGATCCAAAAGTTATTCAAAAGAAAATCGATGCTTTATATGCCACACCAGAACCAGAGGAAGATAACTCTATTACTATTGATGATTTTTCAAAAATTGAACTTGTTGTAGGAACTATCGAAAAATGTGAAAAACATCCAAATGCTGATAAGTTATTAGTATCACAAGTCAATATTGGAAAAGAAACAAGACAGATTGTATCAGGTGTAGCACAATATTATACTCCTGAAGAAATGGTCGGTAAAAAAGTTATTGTAGTTGCTAACTTAAAATCTCATGATTTTAGAGGTGTGGAATCACAAGGTATGTTATTAGCTGGTAATAAGAAAAAAGTATTAGAATTTGCGACAGTTGATAAATTGCCAAATGGTACAAAAATACACTAAGCTCACAATTGTGAGCTTTTTATATATTCATTGTATCTAATATTTCTTTGGTATTGTTTTGTTTTTCTTTACGATACACATAAGGAGATACACCAGTTTTATTTTTAAACTGTTTAATAAAATAACTAGAAGTACTAAAACCACA
Source organism: Erysipelotrichaceae bacterium (assembly GCA_021201655.1). GTDB lineage: Bacteria > Bacillota_I > Bacilli_A > Erysipelotrichales > Coprobacillaceae > JAJQDJ01. The sequence goes on from JAJQEL010000030.1 coordinate 28,988, forward strand.
CATATAAGCTATTTCAGTAATATTATAATCTGATGATAATAATAACTTCGTAGCTTCAATAAGACGATAATTCATAATATACTCAAATATAGTACAATCCATATGATCTTTAAACTCTCTACAACAAGTGCTTTTAGAGATACCTATTTCTTTAGCTAAATCATCTAATAAAATATTTTCATGATAATGGTTTGTAATATACTCAATCATTTGTTTGATTCTTATATTATAATCTTTCCTATAGGTTGTTTGATAAGTAGAGAAATAGTTTTTAATAAATAGATTCCAAATAGTCAGTAGTTGTATTAATATAATAAATTCTTCATCATTATTTTCATATTCCTGATATATTAATAATAGATTATCTAATATATCTTTTTGCCAATCAATATCATTACTAAGAAAACAATATTCTAAAGCATTATTTTGTACATAAGGATTAATATACTTATCATTAATCAAACTGCCAGGAAAACTAGATATAAAATCAGGATGCACATCTAAACAAATATAAGAACTATCATAATCTTGATAATTCATTGCTTGATGAAGTTGTGATGAATTGATAAATATTCCTTGATTCTGCGAAACAATAATTTCTGCTTTATTAACATGAAAAGAAACAACCCCTTTAGTCACTATACAAAATTGTAATTCTTTATGCCAATGCCAATCAATAAAACCCAGGACATTTTTGCTGATTTGTGTGGTATAAATAGCTATTGGATAGTCCATTGTTCCATGTTGTGTTGTTTCTTTTTTAGTTTGATCTAAATTAATATCATAAATCTGCATAATTTTACCTTACTTTCTAAATGATGAAAAATAAGTTTTTGTATTTCTTAATAATTTATAAAATGAAAAAATATAAATTAAGATAAGGGCCCCTAAAATAAAGAAATTCACAAGATTATATCCAAAACTATAATTAAATGGTAAAAGATAATCATCTAAAAAATGAGAATTAACTACAAATATAGTTAAAGCTACAAAGGTAAAAGTATTAATGATGGTACTGTATCTAATATAATTTCTTGTATAGATATGCTTTGTCATATCTATAAAGAAATCCATGATAATAATCATAATATACGGTTGAAAGAAATTGGTCATTAAATGAATCATTTGATACGATTCATTTTGTATTTGCACAATCATATCACTAGTAAAAAACATACCATATAACAAGAAAAATAATAGGAAGATAAACATATATAACATTTCACCGCTATGATTAGGATAGAGTGATGAGCAAGGTAATTTATTTAAATCTTTTTTATCAAAATGATAATCTACTTCTTGAGGAACACTATGTCTAATATCTAGAATTGATAATGTTATTAAAGAAATGATGCTTAATAAACTAATAATAATGATAGGATGAGTCAAAAACCAGGAATGAGTAGTGGCAATTTCTCTATATTGCGTTAATGGTAAGCAGTTAAATTGATCTAGATAAAAAATAGAGCATGCAAATAAATAAATTGAAGAAATAATAAATAAATATTTCTCTATTCTATTAACAATCCTAGGATTAAAACGATGTGAAATGAAAGGTCGATAGCCATACTGAAGTGCTAGACTTCTAGGATGCCCATAGTCTATCAATAAATCTTCTATACTATCATATTGATCCATAGATTCTTCAATATTTGCTTTTAATTCATTATAGATTGTTTTCTTCTTTTTAGATCTAAAATAAGAACATACTGCGCTTAAATATTTTTCTATTAATTCATCCATAATATCACTCTTTTCATAATTGATTATAAGACAATTCTATAAAAAATTGAATAGTTTTGTTTGTAATGTTGTTATAAAAATGTATAATAGACAAGAAGGTGATGAAAATGATAGTAAATGAAACAGCAGTTAAAGAAATATTAGAAGAAGTTAAACCTGCTAAATTAGTAGCTGCTACTAAGTATGTAGATGAAAAAGAAATAGAAAATTTAGAAGCATGTGGATGTATGTATTATGGTGAAAATAGAGTGCAGGCTTTTTTGGATAAGTATGAATTATATCATGGAAAGGGACATTGGCATTTTATTGGAACACTGCAGAGTAATAAAGTAAAATATATTATTGATAAAGTTGAATTGATTCATTCAGTGAATACGATAAAGCTTATTAAAGAGATAGAAAAACAAGCTGGTAAACATGAATTGGTATCGCATGTATTATTAGAAGTAAATATAGCGGATGAAGAAAGTAAACAAGGATTTGATAAAAACCAGGTTAGAGAAGCTATGAATTTGATTTTAACTTGTCCGCATATTGTTGTAGATGGATTAATGATGATGGCTCCTAATATTGAAGTAGAAGCAACAAGAGTTTATTTTAAAAAGACAAAAGAATTATTAAATGAGCTTAAAAAAGAATATCCAAAATATCCTCTCAATGAATTATCTATGGGTATGTCACAGGATTATAAGGTAGCTTTAGAAGAGGGAGCAACGATTGTAAGAATAGGTCGTGCATTGTTTAAAGATGAGCAAGCTTAGGCTTGCTTTTTATGTTAAATTATAGTTTGGATTGTAGTTAATTGACAGAAATTCATGTATAATAGAATAAAGGGGAGTTGATATTATGCGTTGTGATGTATGTGGATATAAGATTATGCCTGGAGTTCATGAATGTCCTAATTGTGGTTATAAATGGGATGATGGTCATGTTAATACTTTTGATAGAAATGCTTATGATCATGGACATATTCAAATTAAACCAAAATCTGAGATTAAACAACCCCAAAGAAAAACCACGATTAATCCGAAATCAACACTAGAAAAAGGAAATAATATTATTCAAAAAGTTTTAATAGTCTTTATTGGTTTATGGATTGTAGGTATGTTAGCTGGAGTGGTAGTAGAATTAATAAGTGGGGCTTCATTTATGTTTGATGATATTTTTGGAACGATATTTGAAGACGATGATTATTACACAAGTTCTTCAATTGAAGAAGCTATAGAATATGGTTATGATTATGATGATATATTAGAAAGAGAAAAGAATGTTATTGCTTTCTTTGAAGATTTGGGTCTAACTGATATTGATACTTATGATTATGTTGGTACAAGTGATTATGTTTCTTTTTCTGTTTATGCTTATGACGATGATTATACAATGTATGAGATTGGCGAAACATATATGGATGATGCCTTATATGAAACAACCTTTGTAACGTCAGGTTATTTAGAAAATAGTATTCAATCTGGAGATTTAACAATTGATAAAGATATGATTGATGCTATTGATGATTATATAGAGTGTGGGAATTTGTATGATATGATTAATGTTTATCGTAGTCAGATGAGCTTAGATGACGATGGTTATGTATATTATGATAATGACATCTATTTTACTGAAGATTACGAAGATTATGATGGTAGTTATTACTATTATTTTTCTATTGACTTTTAGGAGACTATTATGAGATTACAATTAAATTTAAAATCAATACTATGATGGTTTAGATGACTATCAAGTGAATCAATTATTTGGGTTATTTATGGATATAAAACCAAGAGTTGATTTTTTAAAAGAAAGGATAGAAGATCATAAAACAGAAGATTCCTTTTATGTGACATTACGTGCTATGACTTTTTCGGGATTTAGAGAAATAGATGAGTATATGGAATCAGCAGGCAAAGATCCTATATTTTATATAAAAAAGCAATTAGATGAGTGCCATAGAGATTATGGAAAAGTAGATATCCAATCAATGTTATATAAGTATGATTATTTAATAGGGGAAATATGATGAGATTACAATTAAATTTAAATCAATACTATGATGGTTTGGATGATTATCAAGTGAATCAATTATTTAACTTATTTAATAATATGAGATCAGTCGAAGAAGCTATTGCAGAGGGATTGAGAGATGGATTTCCTCAAGAAAAACCTGTTTTTCAACTAATTCAAGCAAAGGTTATTAGTTATTGTAAAGAGATTGATGCATTGATGGAATCAATAGATAAAAGACCTATCTTTTATATAAATAAACAATTAGAGGAATGTAATAATGATTATTCTAAAATTGATATACAATCAATCATCAATAAATATGAATATTTGATGAAAGAACCAGAATTTTAGCATTGACAACAAGCATATTTATTTATATAATACACACGAAAAGCGATGAATAGATGAGTAGTTATCATGATGTATGAGTAGAGAGTTCTGTTTGGTGAAAATGAATGATAATAGTGGTAATGAATAAAGACTAGGAGCTGTATTTTGGATCGTCAGTGATAAAATAACGTGTGCCGCGTTATAGGCTAGACTCTGTTAGGAGTTGAAGAGGCTTATATAGTGATGTATAAGTGAATTAGGGTGGTAACACGATACTCTCGTCCCTTGTGGGTGAGAGTTTTTATATTGTTAGGAGGAAGAAAAATGGAAGAAAGACAATTAAGCGATCAGGAAAAGGTAAGAAGAGAGAAGTTAGAGTTTTTAAAGGAAAAGGGTATTGATCCTTATGGACAAAAATTTGATGTTACTGATTATTCAATGAGTATTAAAGAAAAGTATGCTGGTAAGACACATGATGAATTAGAAGAATTAGCAATCCCGGTTAAAGTCGCTGGTAGAATTATGACTAAGAGACGTAAGGGCAAAGTATGTTTTATGCATATTCAAGATAAAGAAGGTCAAATTCAATTATATGTAAGAAAAGATGTTATTGGTGAAGACAACTATGATGTTTTGATTAAGAGCGATATTGGTGATATAGTCGGTGCTGAAGGTACAGTCTTTGTCACTAATACAGGTGAATTATCTATTAGAGTGACAACTTATACACATCTTACAAAAGCTTTAAGACCATTACCTGAAAAATATCATGGTTTAAGTGATATCGAAGAGAGATATAGAAGAAGATATGTTGATTTAATTATGAATGAAGAATCTCGTAAGATTGCTTTTACAAGACCAAAGATTATTCGCTCTATTCAACATTATTTAGATAATTTGGGTTATGTTGAAGTCGAAACACCTGTTTTAAATCCTATTTTAGGTGGTGCTGCTGCTAGACCATTTGTAACCCATCATAATACTTTAGATATGGATTATTATTTGAGAATTGCCACTGAATTATCATTAAAGAGATTGATTGTTGGTGGTATGGATGCTGTTTATGAAATTGGTCGTTTATTTAGAAATGAAGGTATGGATAGAACGCATAATCCTGAATTTACAACGATTGAAGTTTATAAGGCATTTAGTGATCTAGAAGGTATGATGGATTTAACAGAAGGTATTGTATCTAATGCAGCTATGGAAGTTAATGGTTCTTATGAATTGGATTATAAGGGACATCATTTATCTTTGGCTCCTGGATTTAAGCGTATTTCTATGTGTGAAGCTATTGAAGAAAAGACTGGTATCGATTTTAAAAGTAATATGACTTTTGAAGAAGCAAAAGCTTTAGCTATTCAACATGAAATTGAAATTGAACCACATTTCCAATATGGTCATATTATTAATGCCTTCTTTGAAAAGTATGTAGAAGAAACAATTATTGAACCAACATTTGTTTATGGTCATCCACTAGAAATATCACCATTAGCTAAGAAAGATACAAACGATCCTCGTTTTGTACAAAGATTTGAATTATTCATTTGTGGTAATGAATATGCGAATGCATTTACTGAATTGAACGATCCTATTGATCAATATGAAAGATTTGCGAATCAATTAAAAGAAAAAGAACTTGGTAATGACGAGGCCAATGAGATGGATATTGACTATGTTGAAGCATTGGAATATGGTTTACCACCAACAGGTGGTATGGGTATGGGAATTGATAGACTTGTGATGCTGTTGACAGGACAAGAATCAATTCAAGAAGTTATATTGTTTCCTCAAATGAAAGTTAAAAAGTAAAATATATTGATTAAATCAATGTATTTTATATATAAAGGTACATCAGGTACACACTTTGGTACACACTGTAATTTTATAGCATTAGTTAAGCGTATGTGTCGATTAAAACATATACGCTTTGATGTTTACTTATTATCATATTTAAAGTAATGAAAGTGGCTGCAATTGCGTATTTTTTGATACTGGCTGCAAAATGGCTGCATTTTGTCAAAAAAAAGCTTATATTTTTGTGGATTTTTACATATTTTTAAGTGTTTTTGTATGCACTGGCTGCCTTTTTATAAGGTGGCTGCATATAGATTTTATTATATATTTCAATATATATTGAAATATATAATAAAATTAATTATAATAGGTTTGGTGATGTGTCTTATGTCAAAGAATACAAATTTTTTATTTAAATTAGATTTATTAATACTTAGCTTATTGATGGAAAAGGATTGTTATGGATATGAAATGACGAAGATTATATCTAAAGAATCAAACAATCTTATTGTTCCTAAAGTAGGTACGTTATACCCAACTTTACATGAATTACTAGATAATAAATATATTTCTAGTTATGAACAATATATTGGTACTAAAGCCAGAGTTTATTATCATATAGAAGAGAGTGGAAAAACATATTATCAGTCAATAGTTAAAGATTATCATGAGCTGGTTAAAGCTATTGATTCTATTGTAAAGAAAGGGGAAGATAATAATGAGTAGTATTGTTGATAAATATTGTAAAGAGGTTAAAAAGAATTTACCTACATATGGAAAGAACGAAAAGGAATTACTAAACAATTTAAAACAACAGGGATTAGAAATACTCAATGATAATCCTGATATGACTTATGAAGCATTTGTTAGGGAAATTGGGAGTCCTAATGAAGTTATTATAAATTATTTTGGATTTGCTGATAATGATGAATTATTAAAGAAATTAAATAATAATAAACTCATCAAGAGATGTATTATTATTGTGACAACAGTTATATTATTAGTGATTGGTTATGCAGCATATAATATTATGTTAGAAATTGAGGAATCTAGAAAAGCAGATATATATGAAATTGAATATACAATAGAGGAGGAATAGGAGAAGTATGAAAAGAGTTTTAATTATCTTATTGAGTGCTATGTTAATGTTAATTCCAACACCAGTAATGGCTAAAGATTATGAAGTAGTAACAGAATATTTGGATAATGGGATGATAGTAGAAACACAAATTGAAGAGATATCATATTATTCTAATAGAACGAAGACTGGATCAAAAACTGCAAAATATAAAGATTCAGATGGTAATGTATTATTCACAGTAAAGGTATCAGGAACATTTCAATATGATGGAAACACTGCTACATGTACAAAATCATCAGCTACAACTAGTGTAGTTAATTCAAATTGGAAAATAGCAGATTCTTCAGCATCTAAATCTGGAAACACTGCAAAAGCAACAGCTACTGCTAAAAAATACATATTAGGTGTGATTGTTGATACTCAAAGTATAAAGGTTACTTTGAAATGTAGTGAAACAGGTAGTTTAAGTTAGAAGTAGATAATATTTTTATAGTTTTTAAGAAGGTATTATTATCTATTTTACAAGTGGTATTTTCGATGTTCGAATGGTTATTAATTACTTGTAAAGATAAAATACCTTTTCAAATATAATTATATATCGAAAAATAAAATAAATATTGAAATATATCGAAAAATAATATATAATTTTTTGTAGATAGACTATCGTTTCAATATATGTGTTTTAGAACCTATAGTAGAATAATGATATTATTTGTGTACAGAATAATATTAAAAAATTAAACTTGATTAATGAAAGATAGAAGGAGGATATAAAAAAGTTGTTAAATAAAAAGGGATTGAAATAGGTTAATTATTTATAAAGATTGCCATATTTATATACCCGATACAGGCTTTGTTTCTATATTTGGACATAGTGGTGTAGGAAAAACAACATTATTAAAGATTATTATTAATCAATTAGAAGTATTAAATATGGAAGTTGAAGAAACTATTAATAGAAATGCAATCTTCTATGTAGATCAGTTTGCAATACTTTACAATAATATGAAGATTGAAGATCATTTTTGATTAGTTTCAGAGGTTTATTGCAAATATTATGATAAATCTAAAACAATAGAAATATTAAAAAATGTAGGTTTGGATTATATTAATGAAAACAAATTGGTTAGAACGTTATCGGTTGGAGAAAGAAAGAGATTATCTATTGCTTTAGCAATTAGCGTTAATCCTAGGTTACTCGTTATTGACGAACCCACATCTTCTATTGATTATGATACAAAATTATCATTATTAACTTTATTAAAAGATATATCTAAAGATAGATGTGTACTTATTACAAGTCACGAAACTGATTTTAATGATATGTTTGATATGATATATAGAATTGAAGATTGTAAAATTAATAAGGAAAAAGAATTATCAACATCAATTTTGACACAAATTCATGAAAGAAAAGATGTCAAACTAAATCTAAAACATTTATCAAAATTTAAGTCTAAAAAAAGACAGACAATAATTATTTATATTATTTGTTGTTATAGTTATTGTTTTGAATATGATTTCATTTCAACAGATTAGCTTGTATTTCACATATCAAAATACCTTGAATCTTACAGAAACCATGACTAATAATTCAATTTGTTTTGTTTTTGAACCTGTTGATAGAGATTTGTTTCCAGTAGGATACGGATTAACATCATATTATAACACTGACGCTGTTTCAGATAGTGCTATACTTGATAGTAGATCAGATATAGATCATGTTTTAGAAGTTAAACCTTATTATCAATTGAAAACAACAGGCTATTTTTCTAGATATGCCAGTGTGTAATGTTTATGCTGATAATGTTAGCGTTAGATATTCATACAATGATGTATATAGTGATACATATTATACAAGCAGAAGTGAAATATTATATGACAAAATAGAAATAACATTACAAATCGATGGAATAATATCTGATTCAGATTATACAGATTATTATAATACAGATTGTGAAGGTTTAATTTATGTAGATTATAATGAACTTACGAGTATTATTGATAGTCATTTATCAACAGATGTAAGAGATGATATATTGTTGTATGAAGACGATGATGAAGTCATTGTTGGATATGAACCATCTAACTATATTGTCTTAGTTGATTCTATTGATAATCTAAGTCAAGTTCAAAGTGATATAGAAACATTGAGTTCTAAGGTTTTTACATATTCTCCTTATTCATATGTTAAGGAAATGACTGATTTAAGAAAATCAAGTTTTAATAGTAATATTATATTGAGTATTGTTTATACGTTGATAACATTGGTTGTTATAACGATAATATTGTATCGTTATAACACTGGTCAAAAGAATAAAATAGTTTTATATCAGAACTTAGGTTTAAATAATGAAGAAATACAGAAAGTTGCTAAAAACGACATCATGAATGTACTTAAATTGTTTGTCGTTGTTAATGTTATATTTTTAATAATACAAATGATTTATAATGGTAATGGTGAATTTTATGGTTATAATCAAATGCTGATAATAGTTTTATTTATAATAATAAGTATTTTGATAGCAATATTGATATGCTTAATTAATGGTTTAATATTAAAAAGATTTTTAGGAGGAAAAAATGAATAATTTAATTAATTGTGCTAAAAAAACAATAGCATGTGGTTTAGTTTCTATGACTATTGTTTGCAGTATGATATTTGGAGTTTCAGCAGCAACAAAAACAATCACAAAACCATTAAGTGTTTCAGGTGATTATACATGGGCAACTGGTAATTTTCAAGTAGATTATAACTCATCAACAAAAAAATTAGTGGAGCAAATGTTCAAGTAGTTTATAAGTATCCTTTAGCTAAAAATGTAAAGGGAAGAGTTACAAAATTGAGCACATATTATGCACGTGGAGCTATTTATGCAACTGTTGGTAGTGTATCAGATTATACTGAAATAGAAATTTCAACAAAATGATATATTTGAAAAACATTAATTTTAGTTATAGTGATAATAAAATCATTATTAATTCTGAAATACGTATCCCTAATGTTGGTTTTATTTCTATATTTGGACAAAGTGGTGTGGGTAAAACAACGTTATTAAAGATTATTATTAATCAATTAGAAGTATCAAATATGAAAGTTATAGAAACGATTGATAGAAATGAAATCTTCTATGTAGACCAGTTTGCAACACTTTATAATAATATGAAGATTGTAGATCATTTTAAATTGGTTTCAGAAGTTTATTGTACGGACTATGATAAATCTAAGATAATAGAAATATTAAAGAATGTTGGTTTGGATTATATTAATGAAAATAAGTTGGTGAAAACATTATCCGTCGGTGAGAGAAAAAGATTGTCTATTGCTTTGGCAATAAGTGTTAATCCGAGATTATTGGTTATCGATGAACCCACATCTTCTATTGATTATGATACAAAACTATCATTAATGAATTTATTGAAAGATATATCTAAAGATAGATGTGTCCTTATTACAAGTCATGAAACAGATTTTAACAACTTATTTGATATGATTTATAGGATTGAAGATTGTAAGATTATAAAAGAAAAAGAATCTCATATCTCTGTTTTAATGAAACAATATGATAAAAGAAACATTATCCCTAACCTTAAACAGATATCAAAATATAAATCTAAAAAAGATAAAAAATCATTATTTATATTATTTGTAGTGATTGTGATTATACTCAATATAATTTCTTATCGACAAATAGCATTATATTTCAATAGTCAAACAGCTAATGCTTTAACAGAATCAATGACAGATAATTCTTTGTATTTCGTATTTGAAAATATAGATAAGGATTTACTTCCTTCTGATTGGATATATATGTCATATTATGAAACTGATGGTATTACAGATAACGAAGCTATAGAAAGCATGTCTGATATCGATCATGTATTAGAAGTTAAACCTTATTATCAACTATGTACAACAGGATATTATACAAGATATCAGGATATTGATGCTTATGCATCAAATGTGAAAATATATAATTCAAATGGTCATATGATTAATTCACTTTTATTAGATGGAAACGGGTCACAAACACCAGCAGTTGTACCTTATTATAAAAATCAAAATATAACAATTAATGGTGAAAAATTGGATGGTAATTATATTGATGAAACAACAGCTGAACAATTTGGATTATATGATATTAATTTTGAATATCCAATTATAATTTCATTAGAAGTTGGAATGCCTATATGTACTCTTTACAGAAATGATCAAGTGACTTATTATGAAAATAATGTCCCACAAGACATAACATATGCAGTTAATTTCTATGATACATTGTATGATAAAAAGGAAATAACCATACAGATAGACGGTATCTTGTCTGAATCGGATTATACAAATTATTATAATACAAATAATTATGGATCAATATATGTTAATTATGAAGAATTAAATCAAATGGTTAAAGATAATTTATCAACTGACATTAGAGAAGAAGCTATTACTTTATATGATGATTTAAATGAAACAATCATAGATTATATTCCATCTAATTATATTGTTTTAGTAGATTCTGTAGATAATCTGGATGAAGTTGGTTCTAATGTGGAAAGCCTGAATTCAAAAATACTGACTTTTACACCATATGCTTATGTCAATGAGATTGCTGATTTAAAAACAGCAAATTTTACAAATAATATCATTTTAACAATAGTTTATGCATTAATAGCTTTAATAGTGATAATAATTATGCTGTATCGCTATAATATAGGACAAAAGAGTAAAATAATTCTTTATCAAAACTTAGGATTGAATAAGAATGAAATTCATAAGATATTTGAATATGATATTCAAAAGATTTTATTACCTTTTATAATTGTTAATATTGTATTATTGATATTCCAAATGATGTATGAAGGTATACTTTATAGTATTGAGCAATGGTTTGTGATAATGACATTTGTGGTAATGAGTTTCGTAGTAGCTGGTATGATTTATTGTATAAATAAGTTGATATTAAAGAAGGTTATACATGAATAAGATGCTTTAATAATTTAGGAGAAGTATAAATGATAGAGTTAAAAGATTTAAGTATTACTTATGATAGACCAATCTTTAATAAGGCAAATATAAAGTTATATAGAAATAATCTCAATGTCTTGATTGGTAAAAGTGGTACTGGTAAAACAACATTACTCAATGAAATAGGATTATTGAATAATCATTTAAGCTGTGAATATCATTTTGATGATATTGATGTCAATAGTTCTAAAGAATTGAATGATATTAGAAGAAAAAAGATAGGCTATGTCTTTCAGGAAAACTATCTGTTTCCTAAACTTAATGTTGAAGAAAATATCCAGTTTGCAGCTCATCTTGCTGGTTTAGATATTAATAATGAAGAAATAGATAAGTTGTTAGATCTTACTAAGATAACCTATCTCAAAGGAAAGCAGATTGATAATCTATCTGGTGGCGAAAAACAAAGACTTGCAATAGCCTTTGCCATGGCTAAGCAGCCTGATTTATTGTTGCTGGATGAACCTACATCTTATTTGGATAATGAAAGCTGTATGATGGTTATTGATGTTATTAAAAGTATTGCTGACAAAGGTAAAGGTTATTGTCTTTGTCGCTACCCATGATAAACGTATGATGGATAAAGCTGATGTGCTATTCAAGATAGAGGATTGTCATATTATAGCTGATAAGGATATCGATAAAACTGAGGCCTATGAGCTCACTTCAAGAAGTGATAACTATTATAAGCAGTCAATTAAACAATATATCAATATATCAAAGAAAACCATTAAGAAAGCTTTATATATACTTATGTCTATCACATTATTAATTTTATTGTTTAATTTTGGCTACAGTAACTATTATCAGAACTATATCATTGATGAAGTTATCAACAGTCCACTAGAAGAAATAAGAGTTTATTATGGTTCTGACAAGAAATTTGCGATTAATACCATAGAGAAGTATTTAAGCAGTGATGTACAAAGCAAGATTAGAAATATTAGTGGTGTAGAAGATCTGATACCTTTCTATGAATTATATCTTATGTATAATAATGAAAGTATCCTCATTCAAAGCTATATTGATCTGTCATCCCATATAGAAACAACATATAATAATGATTCAGGTATTTATGTATTCTATTCATTAGGCAGTATATTAGAAGATGATAGCACAACAATAGATTTCAATGGTACAAGCTATAATCTAACCATCAATGGTATTCTAGAAAAAGGATATTATAATCAGTATAGTGATAATGGTGAAAAGATTATTTACATTTCATATGATAAGTTAAAGGAAATCATAGATACTGATATGTCACCATATCTTTATATCATTAAATTTAATAAAGATGTGAATCTTGATACCTTTGAAGATGATATTAAGAACATTGATTCTAATATAACAATCTATTCATCTGTGGATATTAGTAATCTATCGTTATTGAATAATCAGTTATTAGATGGTATTACTCAAATAACAATTGTACTTACTGTTTGTATCTTTATACTGATTGTCTATGATAGGAGCAAGGATATAACTGAGAGAATCAATGAGTTTGGACTGTTATATGCGAATGGTTTATCATTAAAAGATATTATTGGTATTATCATAAAGGAATCACATAACTATGTCATATTGACAGTAGGCATATCATTGTTAGCATCAGTTGGCGTTGTAGAGGTATTATATCAGTTAGAGATAATAAAAATATTGGAATTAATTGCTATAGCATTTGGATTTTACATATTATTACTAGCTATACCAACAATTGCAGGATATATAATACTTAAGAAGAATAGTATTATCAATTTAATACGATCATAAAATAAGGAACACCTATCAATAAGGTGTTCCTTTACTATTATAGATTAGAAATATAATCATCCAGATATTTTCTATGTTTCTTATAAACATGTGCATATGTTTTTCTTAATACAGCAACTGTATGTCCAAGTCTATCTGCAATCAATTGTTCTGAAATCATAGGATTAGATAGTAAATAAGAAGTATGTGAATGTCTTAAGCCATGAAATGTAATGATCTTAACACCAGCTTTTCTAACATCTTCATTAAACCATCTACGTAATGTTCCTACTGAAATATAGGTTTCATTTTTATAGACATACCATTCATCATTAAAGTTTCTAATCTGACTAACATAGCTATACTTTAATTGTAGTTTATCCATTATTTTATTAGGAACTGTAATAGTACGATATGAATTGTCAGTTTTAGGTGATGTGATTTTTGAAGTAATAGAACTAAGTGATTGTTCAATAGTAATGGTTTTGTTTTCGAAATCAACATGTTTCCATTGTAAGGCACAAAATTCACCGATTCTTAAACCAGTATAGAAACAGAATTCATATATATCATATCTTTCTCCATCTTCAACTGTTTCCATAAACTCATTATATTCATCAATTTCCCAATAATTATCTTTACTAGATAATTCATTAGATTTCTTATTAGGATTTCTAGGTCTATCTACATTATTGCATGGGTTTTTAATAAGCCAGTCATGTTTCATAGCATAGGTTAATAAACCAGACAGATGTAATAGAATACTTTTGATTGTTTCATCACTATATTTATTACCATCATAGCCATTTTCATAGATAGTATTTATCCATCTTTGAATATCCATAGTCGTAAGCTTATCAATATATTTGGTTCCTAGTTGAGGAATAATGAATGTTCTTTCAATGCGATAATATCCTTTTAAAGTGGATTCTTTATAGAGAATAGGAGCATCTTTATGATATTCTTCAATTAATTCATTGACTGTCATATGTGTATTAGTAACACCCTTAAACTCTTCTAATAGCTTTTTTTCAGCCTCTTTAGCTTCTTTCTTGGTTGAGAAACTTCTACGTTTATAACTTCTTACTTTGCCATCAGGACCTTTTGGATATCTTCCAGTGGCTGTCCAAGTACCATTTTCCTCTTTTTTAACGCTCATGAATGCTCACTTCCTTTAGCCATAGCACTCTTTTTAGCATCAACAATGCGTTTGCTTTCTAAAGCTTTTTCCTTATTGCTGCAATCTAAACCTAAATAATCATTTTCAAATTGAACAATAATAGAAGCAGGAAACATATAGTTCTTGCCAATCTTTATACCTTCAAGAACACCAATTTCTCTTAATATTGAAATTGTATTAACATGTGAATGAAATAATTCAGCGACATCTTCTCTTGTAAGCATTTTTAATTCGGTTATATAAACCCTCCTATCTGTATTTTTGTTTATTATTTTTTGTACCAATATGAATAATTCCTTGATCATCTTTTCTATTATATATATTGAATAGTGAAGAAACAGATTTAATGATACCAGTACATAGGTCTTTAAGTTGTCCTATTTTTAATAAAAAATTATTATAAATTAAATGTGATTTAAATTGTTTAAATATATTTCCTAGATTGAATGTATCAATGAATAACTTATAGATTTTATTATCACTCATTAATTCATCCTGTTTCTTATAAAGTTGTTTATTTTCTTTTTGTAGTTTCATATATTGAAATTCCTGATGATCAATATCATTATACAAGTCATTGATAGATGAATAGAGATTATTAATTGTTTCATCTTTTTTCTTTAGTTGTTTAGCTAAAGGCATTTCACGATACATATCCAATTCTTTCTTTTGGACATCAATCACTTTTATCAATCTATAATTATCTAGTGATAAGTCATTATTTGATTTCGTTAAATCTTCAATAGCTTTATTAGCCTTAGGTAGTGATTTCATCTTTGATATAAATGAACCATTAAACTCAATATTCTCTGCATCTTTAACGAGTTCTTTGGATACAGCTATACTGTCCATGATATTTTGTTTAGCTTTGTTTAAACAAATATCTTCCTGATTCTTTAATTCTTTGATAGTTCTATTGCCATTAACAGTAGCACCATTAAGAATTTCACATTTATAACCTAATTTATTTTCTAGATAATATGACAAACGATTGTGAAAGGTCTTAAGATATGTTTTTGTTATGAGCTTCTTACAATTTAATCTTTCAATACCTTCATCATCTATAACAGGCATAAATCCCACATGAATATGGGGTGTTGTTTCATCATTATGCACCCAGGCACTCACAATATTCTTTTCACCATATTCCTCTTTCATAAATTGAAACACATGTTCAAAGAACTTATCTTTATCATGATTTAATACATCTTTAGGTAAAGTTACTATCCAATCAGCCATGACAATAATATCTTTACGATTAATGTGTTTGACTTCATCTAATCTTTTGGAAATATATTTTCTGGTTTTAAAGGTTGGATTTGAGCAGCAAGATTATAATTGAGATGTGTTCTTGTTTTATCAATTTCTTTATTTGATAATTCACAGCCTTCTCTGCGTTCATAATGAATGGCTAAACCAGTTATATTATTACGGTTATATTTCTCTACGTGAGCCATAATCTTCCTCCATAATAAGCCCTCGGCAGAGCAAGTTTCCAAAAGCGTAGCATTTTGGTATAACTTGCTAGACCAAATTTGGTCTCTTCTTTTTGGCATTATTTTGTTTTCAAAGTTCTTTGACAGATGACACTTGATTTACGCACCAGATTCATCTGTCACACTGTCATCATGATATTCAATAATAATTATTCTTTGACCTTTTTTTCTATCTCTATCAAAGGTCACATTGTTTTCATCAAGATACTTCTTATTGGCTTTAAGATATTTGTAAAGGAAATTAGGATTAAGTTCCATACGTGTTTTTTGAACAAGTTCCTGACAAGTACCTATAAGCTTATGATTTGGTTCACAGACAACTGTGTTGATAAGAAAAAGAATATTCTTAGGTATTACCTCTGTTGTTTCTGATTCATCATCATCTAATAACCAATTAATATCATTCTCATCTTTCTTGATTTTAAAAACAGTTTTCTTATTTCTCAAAATGAGTTTTAATTCACCATGTTTATCAAATTCATTACGTACCGATAACAATAATGTTCCAGTAGTGGCACCAGATAAAGCTCTAGAACCTAATAGGTTATCCTGATCCATTCTTTCTTTTCCTTTTTTAGTATGATGAATAATAATACCTACTAAATTCTTTTTAACAATATAATCTCGTAACTCTTTAATAATAGGATATAAATCTTTATAAGAATCATCACTATCAGTAACTTCTTCTAATCCAATATATGAATCAATAACAACCAATCGATAATTCTTAATATCTTTAATGCTATAAAGAACATATTTAATATCATCAATAGATTTAGACTTATCAAATTCATAAAAATATCATCATTCTCTAATAGATTCAAAGCAATAATTCTTCCTTTTGCCTCATAATCATAGTTATCATTATCAAAATAGAGAACCTTGCCTTGCGGCATTACCTGCCCAAGAAAATCCTCCCCTTTAGCAACATCATTCGCAATAGTAGTCGCCATAATTGATTTACCTACTTTGCTTGTTCCAGCTAAAACATATAAACCTGGTCTTAATAAACCACCAAATAAATAATTGTTCTCAGCTGAATACGTTTTATTGAGTAATTCTGTTTGACTTAGCATATAAAAAGCTTCTTTCTAAAATATAGTTTGAAAGGAGACATAAAGTTTGTTATAATCTCTGTGAAAGAGTATTATAAAAATATGTCTCTTTTCGTGGTTGACTATCTAAGAAGTTTGGCGATGGACTAGATAGTCTTTTCGTTTTTGTTGATAGAAAAATCAAAATATTTTTCTACCAGTTCTACAGGTAACGTTCCTGCTTTTGGTAATCGTTTCTTATCAATATTGTAGGTTTCGATAATACTCTTAGCATGTTTTTGGGCAACTAATTGATAACTACATCCAAGAGCATCAGCCAATTCTTGATAAGTAATGAATTTTGATTTTAGATTCATTTTATCTCACCTCCTTGTCACTATTATATCACGATATATGATTTATGCAACATATTTTTATAAATAAATATATTATATATGATTTTTGCATAAAATATTATATAATATAAATAACGGAGGAATGAATATGTCAGTAGCAAGTTATATAACTGCATTACAAGAAGAAAGACAACTATCTTATATGCAATTAGCTAAAGAAATTGGAATTACATATCAAAATATGATGGATTTAAAAAATGGTAGAATAGCATTCTTTTCAGATAAAGTTCTAACGAAGTTATCACTTTATGAAAATAAGGATAAAGCTGATATTATTTATCAATCTATTGATAAAGATATATATGATGAATCATCACAATGTTCATTAAAATATTTATGTCAATATATGGCGGATGGCTATTCAGTTACTTTCAGACCTAATTTTCCAGATCCATTTAAGATAGGTGTCATGTATTTTGATGGTTTAATATCAAAGAAGAGAACAGTTAATAACTATACAGCTGTTGATTCATGGGAAACATTAAAAATAGAACATATGAAGCAATATAAGAATATAGAATATTCTAGAGATGCTTATGTAGATCTGTTTATCAATGAAGATATGTATATTAATAGTGTTATGAATTATGCTATTAGTAGAATAGATTTACTACATGATGAAAATATTAGATCATATACTATTATTGTAGGGAATAATGTTAAATATGATTTACCATATATTGAAAATTTAATTCCTAGTAGGACCAAATTAAAGATAAATATTGTTGAAGAGTAAGTAGTGAACAACATAGAATTATGGGGATTTTATGCTCTATAATTCGTAAATTTTATAATTTGTGAACGACCGTGAACGAAAATATTTATATTGGATTTCAAAAAAAACATTGATATTAAGGCAATAATTTTATTTCTTGTGTATTGAAATCTTTAAAATGTGAACGACCGTGAACGAAAAATATCCTTGTATTAGAGAAATATTAGCATATAACTAACAAACAATAAAGATTAATTTTGGTGATGTATTTATATAAACATAAAAGAGCAAATGATTTATTATCAATGAAGTGATTTTGTCAAGTAGACAATTTAAATAATTAAAATGATTTGCTAT
>JAJQEL010000024.1:0-43362 GCA_021201655.1 Erysipelotrichaceae bacterium
CCTTAGTGAACTTTTAATTATTTATTTTGTTCACTTTAGAGAATCATATCATAATCTATATAAAATTTATCGCTTAATTTTCTAATTTCAAAATCATACATAAAACCTTCAAAAATATCAATCATATACAAAAAGAGGAATCACTATAGATTCCTCATTTTAGCATCCTAAGCCACTTTTATTTTACCGATGTGTCATTGCTTACACACATCATCTAACGCACGGTCAATTTTTATATTATCGACGAGTCAGAACCGTCACTCGTCATCAAAAAAGGATGCAATAAGGTTTCATCTTCTTATTAATATGCTCATTAATGCATTTAATAACACCTTAAGATGAAATATCCTTTTCACCTTTATTATACACATTTATAAACAAATGTCTATCATTTTTATTCATAGAATTCAAACTCAAAATCTAAAATAATAACTGTATCGCCTGCTTGACAGCCAGCTTTACGCAAGGCATCATCTAAACCAATTTGGCGCATTTTTAAAGCAAAACGCTTAACACCATCATCACTGCCTAATGATGACATTTGTACAATTCTCTCTACTTTAGGACCATCAACGCGCCAGTAATGATTACCTAGATTATGAATTTCATAGCCTTTTTTATCCTTACTTTCATAAGTATAAAGAACACTATTTTCTATTTCTTCTTCATCATCAAATATAGGTGTTTGATCTAATAAATCAGCAATTGCATATAAAGGTAAATCAACTCCTTCACCAATTAATGCAATAACTGGGAAGATTTGAACATCATCACTTACAAGCTGTTTAAAACGTTGTAAATTTTCTTCGGCATTTTCTTCATCCATCTTATTAGCTATAACTATTTGTGGGCGATCTAATAAATGATATTGATATTCACCTAATTCATTATTAATAGCTAAATAATCTTCATAAGGATCTCTACCATCATTACCACTCATATCTACAATATGCACAATCACTCGACATCTTTCAATATGTCTTAAAAACTGATGTCCTAAACCTTTACCTTGTGAGGCACCTTCAATAAGTCCAGGTAAATCAGCCATAACAAAAGAACGACCATCTTTAGCTTGTACAACACCTAAATTAGGCACTATAGTAGTAAAAGGATAATCTGCTATTTCAGGTTTGGCACGAGAAACAACTGATAAAAATGTTGATTTGCCAACTGAAGGAAAACCTACTAATCCGACATCTGCTAATAGTTTTAATTCTATAATTAGATTATATTTTTCACCTGGTTCACCACGCTCACAAATAGTTGGTGCTGGATTGCGACTAGTCGCAAAACGGGCATTACCACGTCCGCCTCTACCACCTTTTGCAATAACAACACGTTGACCATCATGAGTTAAATCAGCTAGCTTTTTATTTGTATCTTCATCGATAATAACACTACCTACAGGAACCTTTAATATCAAATCATCAGCATCAGCACCATGCATCTTTTTATTCATACCTTGCTGTCCTGCTCTTGCCTTATAACTACGATGATAACGAAAATCTAACAACGTTGATAAAGAATGAGTCGCTTCAAATATGATACTGCCTCCTTTACCACCATCGCCACCATAAGGACCGCCTTTAGGCACATAGGCTTCTTTTCTAAAAGATACAATACCATCGCCACCTTTACCAGATTCAACGTATATATTGACCTTATCAACGAATTTCATATACTCACCATCCTTTATAAAAAAGAACCTCTCTTGAGGTTCTCATTAAGCTTGAGGATATACAGAAACTTTTTTTCTATTTTTTCCTAATCTCTCATATTTTACAACACCATCAACTAATGCAAATAAAGTATCATCTCCACCTTTACCTACATTTGTTCCAGGATGAATCTTAGTTCCTCTTTGTCTATAAATGATAGAACCAGCATGACAGCTTTGTCCATCAGATAACTTAGCACCTAATCTTTTTGCATGTGAATCACGACCATTTTTAGTAGAACTAACACCCTTTTTAGATGCAAATAATTGTAAATCTAATTTAAACAACATGGTTTTATACCTCCATCTCCATAATTTTTAAATAATCCTTATAGGACTCTTCAATTGACTTCAAAATCGTTTCAAATGTCTCTAGTACCACCTGATGTATTTCATTCAATTGTTCCACAACTATATGACAATATCCTGTTTCTAGTTCAATACTTCCACAATCCAGAAAATCACGCTTATCAAGCTCATTAGCAATACCTACACACGCTGTACTAACACCTGCACAAACCAAATCAAATCCATACTCAGCACTTCCAGCATGACCAGATACCTCTATTTCGAGGATATTGTTTTCTTCTTTTACTATTTTAACATTAACCATTGATAGCTTCAATAAGTAATTTTGTATAAGGTTGTCTATGACCTTGTTTTTTATGATAGTTCTTTTTAGGATTATATTTGTAGACTGTAATTTTTCTGTCTTTTCCTTGTTTTTCAACTTTAGCGTTAACACTTGCATCCTTAATATAAGGATTACCAATTTTTGCACCTTCAGAAATATATAAGACTTTATCTAAAGTGATTTCATCACCTTCAGCAACATCTAATTTTTCTACAAAAATACTTTGTCCTACTTCAACCTTAAATTGTTTTCCACCTGTTTCAACAACTGCGTACATGATGTACCTCCTTTTATTTTATATTCCAAGACTCGCCAACCAAGGCAGCAATAGCATTTAATACCTTTTATGTGCGGTTGTAGCTAGAGGTCTACAACAAGAGTATAATAGCATTTTATTACTTTATCGTCAATCTTTTTTTACATTATTTCGAGGATGTGAATGATCATAAACTTCTTTTAAATGTTGAATCGAAACATGAGTATAAATTTGTGTTGTCGATAACGAAGCATGACCTAATAGCTCCTGAACTAAACGAATATCAATACCTTCTTCTAATAAATGAGTTGCAAAAGAATGTCTAAAAGTATGCGGATGAATCTTTTTCGTAGGATCATAGTTTTCACTCACCCGATCAACAATATTTTCTACCCCACGATTTGTCAGTTTTCTGCCAAATCGATTAATAAATACATAATCATGATCTTCATGATACTTATCCATGAGTTCTTTGCGATCATCTTGAATATAATTTTTTAGACACTCAGCTGCAAAATCATGAAAAGGCACATAACGGTCTTTTTTCCCTTTGCCATGAATAAGTAGTACTTGTCTACAAAAATCAATCTGTGCTAACGTCAAATTAACAATCTCACTACATCTTAATCCTGAAGCATACATCAACTCTAGCATAGCCTGATTTCTTCTGCCAAGAGGTGTAGAAATATCTATACTATCTAATAAGTCTATCATTTCATCAATATATAAAACATCAGGGTTTCTTTGTCCTGTTTTTAATGAATCTACTTCTAAAAAAGGATTATCATTTATATATTCTTCATTTTGCATAAATTTATAAAATCCTCGTAAAGAAGATATTTTGCGATTAATGGTTTTTGCGGCTAAATCATCAAGATGAAGCATTGTTAAATAGCCACGAATATCCTGATAAGTCACAGTTAAACAATCATCAATAGCTTCTTGTTTTAAATAACTAAGAAATGAATCAATATCTCTTTCATATTCTTTGATTGTTAGATCAGAATAATTCTTTTGATAATGTAAATAATCAAGATATTCTTTTTTATATTGATTGTTCATGCATAAATTCCTTCATTTCCTTAATAGCACGCGTTGCATAAGCAGCTTTTCGTTCTTTTTTCTTAACTCTACCTTCTAAAGAAGGCAATATACCAAAATTGGCTTTCATTGGCTGAAAGTTTGTTTTATCAGCATGTGTAATATAATAAGCTAAAGACCCCATAACCGTATTTTGCGGATAAACAAGCGGTTCGAAACCTTTAAGATAACGAGCCATATTAACGCCAGCAACCAAACCACTTTGGGCTGATTCTACATAACCTTCAACACCTGTCATTTGTCCAGCAAAATATAAATCGTCGCGATAGATATACTGATATGTTTGTTTTAAACAAGTTGGTGAACATATGTAAGAATTACGATGCATCACGCCATATCTCACAATTTCTGCATTTTGTAAACCAGGTATCATATGAATAATGCGCTTTTGTTCACCCCATTTTAAATGAGTTTGAAAGCCGACAATATTATATAATGAACCGATGGCATTATCCATCCTTAACTGAACAACGGCATGATATCTATGACCGTCTTTTTCTAGGCCAACCGGTTTCATTGGTCCAAATAATAAGGTTTGTTTACCTCTTTGTGCCATCACTTCAAAAGGCATACACCCTTCAAAAAATTTTTCATCATCTTCCTTAACCGTTTCAGCATGAATTAAAGCATCATAGAAAGCATCAAATTCCGTTTCATCCATAGGACAATTTATATATTCAGCTTCGCCTTTATCATATCTTGATTTATAGTATGCAATATTAAAATCAATGCTCTCTTTAGTCACAATGGGTGCTGCTGCATCATAAAAATAGAAAGCATCCTCTTGAAGTAATTCCTTAATAGCTAGAGATAACTTATCACTGGTCAAAGGGCCAGTCGCAATAATGGTAGGGCCATCAGGAATAGTTGTTATTTCTTCATGTTTAACTTCCACTAAAGGATGATAACTTATATATTCCGTAATATCTTTAGAAAAACCATAACGATCAACCGCTAAAGAACCACCAGCAGGTACACGATGCTTTTGTGCCATTTTAATAATAATACTATCATGCATACGCATTTCTTCTTTTAACACCCCAACTGCATTAGTTAAACCATCAGCGCGTAAAGAATTCGAACAAACTAGTTCTGCAAAATATTGAGTTTTATGTGCACCTGTAGATTTTTGTGGACGCATTTCATATAAAGTAACAGGAATACCACGTTTGACTAGCTGATAAGTCGCCTCTACGCCAGCCAACCCAGCTCCAATCACATTGACTTTTTCCATTTTTTCTCATTCCTTTCAAAAAAGTCCTAATCTAGGACTTTTTTTCTTTAATAATCGTCTTACATTTTGGATAATTAGAACACGCCTTAAATTCTCCCCAGCGACCCTTTTTAATAACTATAGGACTCCCACAATTTGGACAGACTTCATCAGTTTTAATAGGTTCCTGTTTTGACTTTTTTTCATTTTTAATATATTTACATTCAGGATAAGAAGAACAAGCCTGAAAACGGCCATATCGTCCCATTTTATATACCATTGGCGAACCACATTTTGGACATGTTTCTCCAGTATATTCTATTTCTTTTGGCTCTTTTTTAATATATTTACATTTTGGATAAGATGAGCAAGCAACAAAATCACCATACTTGCCTTTTCTTACCACTAAATCCGAACCACATTCTGGACATTTTTCGCCTGTTTTTTCAGCTTCTACCTGTTCCATTTTTTCATAAGCATTATCTAATAAAGGTTCAAAACGATCTTCAAATGATGATAAAGCATGAACATAATCATCATCACCTTTAGCAATATCATCTAACACTTCTTCCATTTGGGCTGTATATTCAACATTAATAATGCTATCAAAATAAGCTACTAATTGATTATTTGTAAGAATCCCGGATTCCGTAGGCTTAAACGTACGATCAACCATTTCAACATATCTTCTTGTAACAATTGTATCGATAATACTAGCATAAGTACTAGGTCTACCAATACCTAATTCTTCTAATTCTCTAATAAGTTTTGCTTCTGTATAACGAGCTGGTGGCTTTGTAAAATGTTGAGATTTCTTGATATCTTTACTTAATAATTCTTCTTGCATATCAACGTCTGGTAAAATCTCATCTTTTTGTTTTTCATATTGACTATAAACACGTAAATAACCATCAAAAACAATGACTGAACCACTTGCTTTAAATTCATAATGACTATTATCCAATAAAATTGTTGTTGCATTTAATGTTGCACTACTCATAAGTGAAGCTAAAGCACGTGCATAAATCATGGCATAT
The DNA here is from genome assembly GCA_021201655.1 of Erysipelotrichaceae bacterium. Taxonomy (GTDB): domain Bacteria; phylum Bacillota_I; class Bacilli_A; order Erysipelotrichales; family Coprobacillaceae; genus JAJQDJ01. The sequence goes on from JAJQEL010000024.1 coordinate 5,959, forward strand.
AATTTATATTCATCGTTCGTTAAATATTTTTTGACACTTTCAGGTGTACGAAGAACACTCGTAGGTCGAATAGCTTCATGAGCGTCTTGTACATTTTCCTTCTTCTTGCTGCTTTTTACACTACCTACATATTTTTTTCCATATTTTTCATTAATATATTTTTTAGCATCACTAACAAAAGTATCTGATAAACGAATAGAGTCAGTACGCATATAAGTAATTAAACCGACTGTTTCATTGCCAATATCCACACCTTCATAAAGCTTTTGAGCTATTTGCATCGTTTTTCTTGCTTTAAAATTGAGTTTAGATGAAGCTTCCTGTTGCAAAGTTGAAGTAATAAATGGTGGCTTAGAAGCTCTTTTCTTATGTGTTTTTTTGACATCAGATACTATAAATTCTTTATTTAATGATTCGTAAACCTGATTAGTTTGCTCCTCATTTTTAAGTTCAATCTTTTTACCTTGATATTTAGAAAGCTCTGCTGCAAATTCAATATCATCTTTTTCAAACAAAGCTTTAATACGCCAGTATTCTTCTGGTTGAAATGCTTCAATTTCTACTTCTCTTTCACAAATCAATCTTAAGGCGACTGATTGGACACGTCCAGCCGATTTTGATTTAATCTTTTTTTGTAGTAATTTGGATAATTTAAAACCAATAATACGATCTAAAACACGTCTTGTTTCTTGTGACTTCACTAAATTTTGATCAATCTGACGAGGATTCTCTAAAGCATGAACAACAGCATCCTTCGTAACTTCATTAAAAACAATACGATTATCTAAACTCTGATCCAATCCCAAAACTTCCGCTAAATGCCATGAAATGGCTTCTCCTTCACGATCAGGGTCAGTTGCCAGATAAACATAATCAGCATTCTTAACAGATTTCTTTAATTCTTTAACAACATCTTTTTTATCCTTATTTATTACATAATGAGGCTTGAAATTGTCTTCAATATCAACTCCAAGTCCACCTTTTCCCGTTGTGGCTAAGTCTCTAATATGTCCTTTTGAAGAAGTTACTTCATAATTTGAACCAAGATACTTTTCAATCGTTTTTGATTTAGAAGGTGATTCAACAATCACTAAGTTCTTTCCCATAATATTCCTCCTAGCTTTTCTATTATTATTTGTTTTTTAAAATTTGTCAATGAAAATCTTCATCTTCCATAATATCAGTAACATTTAGTACTAAGGTCGCTCCTTGCTTAATCAGTTCATTGCAACCATTATAGTCATTATAACGAGCTGGTATGCAATAAATTGTCTTTCCTTGTTCTAATGCATAACCAGCTGTAATCATCGTACCACTTTTAACTCTCGCCTCTGTAACAAGAATGGACGAAGATAAACCAGCAATAATGCGATTACGAAATGGAAATTGTTTTCTAGAAGGTGTTGTCAAATTTGGATATTCACTCATAATTAGCTGATTTTCTTTTAATTCATCATATAAAAAACGATTCTCTTTCGGATAAATATAATCAATACCAGTACCTAAAATAGCTATCGTTGAACCTTGATTATTAATAGCTGACCAATGCGCAACAGCATCAACTCCTTTGGCCATACCACTGACAATCGTATAACCATTTAAAGCTAAATTTTTGACAAAATAATCTGTTGCCTGTTTTCCATAATCACTCATTTGTCGCATACCTACTACACCAATCGTTTTATTTTTTACTAAATCTAAATTTCCATAATAATATAATACAAATGGTGGTGCATCAATTGCTTTTAATTTTTCGGGATAGTCTTCACTTAACAATGTTGTATACTTACAATTTAAAAACTTTAATAAATTATTTTTTAATTCTTCATCAACTTCTTCATGATTCTTAATAGCTCTTAAAATCAAATTAAAATCACCATGATATTTTAATGATAAATATAATAATGTTTGTTCCATAATAATCCTCCAATCAAAAATAAATTATATATTTTCTACCCATTTGCATACTCTACTATTCCAAATATTATGGCATATTGTTTCAGTAATGATACATTCCCATAACGGTTCAATAAAATAATAAATTTCATTTATAACAACAGAAAATAACAATCTTTCATCTCCTATCGATTTTAGAAACAACTCCCATCTTATAAGCATATCATTATTAGATGATAAAATTTTTAAATGATTTAAACTATTTTCATCATATTTTGTATTTCGATAATTCATAGTTTCATAAAGTGCCAATTGTAATTTATAACCTTCAAAGTCATAGGTTCTAGATAAGTAATAAATATCATAAAAATCTTTCATTCTGCTTGATAATTCAAATCTTTGTAATATTGCATCAAATTTTTCAGCAATTGTACTTTCTAAGGAATAAGTGAATATAATAGGTGATTCGTATTCTGGAAGTTGTGTTTGTATTGATCTCTTTACTGGTTCAGGCAAAACTATATCACCAACTCCAATATCAATATGAAAAGGAACACGTATATTTCTTATCATTCCGATAAGTTGTACACATGTTCCATGATATTTCTTTTGTGGTGTAATTTCATAACACTTTAATATTTGAAAACTTACAAAATCATTTTCGGTAGGAGTATCAATAATTTTCTTAATCATTAGCTCAATGTTAGCTACAGAATTTGGATAATTCTGTAGAAGAAAATCTACATCAAGTGTAGATCTACTTTCAAAATTAGTTAATATGTATATAAACAGACCTCCTTTTAAGACCAAAAAATCTTTAAACTGTGATTTTGAAAGTCTTCTTAAAAACTCTTCTTGCATAAACAATTGCAAGCATTGTTGATAATTAACATTTAATAAAATTGATCTATTTTTTAATCTAGCTAAAACTGACGATACATAATCCTTCATCATAACCACACTCCTATTATATTATTTACTTTGTTTTCAATTCGTAATATTTTTGCATACTTTAAGAGATTTGAAATATTTTTCTGAGAATCAGATATATATTCTCGTATTGCCTTATTAAAAATCTCTCTATCCATATTATTCATATTTTTTAATACATCACAAATTGTTCTGTCTCTATCGTAAATATTCACTTTAATATCATTTATTTCGCCTTCAACTATACCAATAACAAGAAGATGAGGATCAACTCTTCTTGCTTTAACATTCGGATAATTAATCTTAAAACGTAATCTAGAAGCATTTTTACTAATAGCTATATGCCATTCTCTTAAATTTCTATCACAATAGCCATAATATAGCAAAGCAGTTTCATTACACAGAACAGCATCAGGATAAAGTTTTTTTATAATAATTATATCCCCATAATCTAATGCATTGCACCAATGATAATAACCTCTTCGAATTTTTTCAATTGCTCCTACATTCAAAAGATTTTTTATATCTTCATAATAAACTTTTTCATTTGTTAATTCTGCAGTAGTCATAACACCATCATAACGAAAAAAAATATTTTGAAATTTCAATAGTCTATCTTCATTCATAATTATCCTCCTTACTATTAAACTAAACCTTTAAATTTTTATTAAGGTGTAGTTTAATATATTATAACGTTTATAATTAAATATTTCAATTTATTTCCATAATAATCCTCCAATCAAAAAGGAGGTCAAATTGAACCCCCTTACTTATATATATACGCTAAAAATTCCAGTTTTTCTTTTTTTATTTAAAAAAATTCATTTTTTTAAATAAAAAGTCTAGTTTTCACTAGACAATCATTCATCATTTAAAACATATGGTAAAAAATAGAGCATCTGCTTTTTCCACCAAGGCCAATCATGATCAACATCATAGCCCCAAAAATCTAACCAGCCATCTATACCTTTTTCTCTAAAGATATCTCTTATAATATTTAACGTTCTAATACCTTCCTTTTGCCATGCACCTTGCCCAATAGAAAGAATAATCTTTTTTTGATTATATAACTCAATATATGGATGATCATTTGGCAATTCAGCCAAAAAATGAACAGGTGAATTATAATAAAGCGTACTATTGCACCAACCATCCCAAAAATGAGTGGCATCATAGCAACCAGATAAAGCAATAACCCCAGCAAATAAATCCGGTCTTCTTAAAAATGTAATAGCCGCATGTGTTGCTCCCAAGCTACAGCCGTTTGTGATTAATTTTTCAACATGATATGTATTTTTTATAAAAGGAACAACTTCGTTAACAATATAATAATAATATTGTTCCTGTATATAGGCACGATGTTCTTTATCCCCATGAACATCTGACCAGCTTTCCTGGTCTACTGTATCTACGCAAAATAATTGAATTTGTCCTGATTCTATGTAATTTTTTAAAGTTTTTATCATATTAAAATTTTCATAATTGTCACACATTGCATCCTGACAAGGAAATACCAATATACCAAGGCCACTATGCCCATAAACAAGCATGTGCATATCACGATTTAAACAAGGACTATATTGTGTTATATATTCTCTATTCATAGATTTTCCCTTCTTTTTAATATATATTGAATTTGTTCATTAAGTTCATCATGACTATCAGCTTTTATAAGAAATGCGTGATTGCCCATTTCATTTGCTAAAGCTTTGTCAACGTCACTTTCCTGAATAATATTTTCAGAAAATTTATTTCTAATATCCTCATTACTATAAGCATATTTTATTGAATTTTTACGCCCTAAATGGGTAATATAGTGTTTAAATTCACTATGCATAAAACACTGGTCATATATTAAACTATCAGCCCAGATAGTATAAACATCTGTTTCATAGGCATAATTCATCTTATCAGTAATATATCCACCAGGCGCACGCATATTCACTTCTAACCCCACAATATCGCCTTTTTTACCTAATCCACTTTGATCTTCATCTAATCTAAAGAATTCGAAATGAAAGAATTTATTACGACTATCCAATTCTTTGAGTAATCTGCTACCTGCATCATAAAGATCTTTGGCAGGTGCTTGTCCGATGCTAACGACATCATCATCATGATTCACTGCATCCATCAAACTAACAGGTAAAACCTGACTAGCTGCAAAAAGCACATTTCTTTGACTATCAGTAATCCCATCAAATGTTTCTACATGACCTTTTACAACTTCTTCTTCAATAAATAGCAAATCTGGTTTGTTTTGCTAAAAATTGATGATTTCATTATCATTATTTAACTTGTATGTATAATTTGCACCAACTCCATGATCAGGTTTAACAATGATAGGATAGTTAACAGCATGAGCAAATGTCAAGGCATCATCTAAAGTTTCTATAAGCTTATATTTGGCAGTAGGAATATTTGCGCGTTTATAAGCTTCCTTCATTAATGATTTATGATTCATCCACTGCAAGGCATCCATGCCTGGCCCACTCGTAATATGAAAATCATCTCTTAATTTTGCTTCTAATTCAAGCCAATATTCATTTTCTGATTCAATATAATCAATACGGTCATAACGATAAATATAATAAGCAACCGTGCGCATTACTTGATCATAATCCTGTAATGAAGAAACATATTGATATTCAGTTAAGCTATTTTGCACATTTTCATTAATATATTTCGCATCGCCAATGCCTAAAACATGAACACCACGAGCTTTTAAACGTTCACAAAACTGATAAAAATGTGTTGGAAAATGTGGTGAAATAAATATAACGTTCATAAAATCCTCCTATAAACCTGAATAAGTTTGATATATCTGATCAAAATCTTTTTGATTATCATAATAAATATGATTATGATGAGTACCCGCATAGATAAGCTTGCCTTGATTATATACTAATAAACAATTCATTGGTACACTTAGCCAATTTTCATGACTTAATGGGGTTGTTGCCAATAATATACCTTCTTCTTTTTGTAAATAAAAGAGAGAAGATAGATAATTTGTATGAATATATACATTTTTTCCATCAGTAAAAATAATATTAAGCTTATTTCCTTTTGACATGTCTACAAATATTTGATCTAATACAGCAAATAAATCCTTATTATTTTTATAAGAATCGTTAATTTGATCAATTAAATAATAAAGAATTCTTTCACTATCTGTCGTTCCGTTTTGCCTATTCATATAAATATCTAATTGCGGATATTTAAATATTGTACCATTGTGAATCAATGTCCATGAATGAAGATAATTATCTTCTAAAGTATAAGGATGCGTATTTTCATATTCCATCGTTCCTATAGTGGCATAACGAATGTGACCCAATACAATTTTATTATCAATAGGAGCATATAGCCTTTTTTTAAGATAAATGCTATCAATAGCTCGAATTGGTTCTTTTTCAATATTTACTTTTTGATGCGTTAAACAAGCCAAGCCCCAGCCATGGGGATGATTAATACTATGGGCATAAAATTCCCTAAGATAATCATTGAGGACCAAGTGATATTGTAGACTACATGCAAATAATTCACACATCAGATTTTTCTCTCCTTACAAATCCTAATAGCATTATCAATAGCAACTCTCAATCCTTCCCCAACATAATTATCACCATATTGTTTCATAATACGTTCAACATAACGATTGTTAAGCTTATCTTTTTGATACTGGATGGTTACACGGGATGCTTCATCATCAAAATAATTTTCCATATCATTTAATATTGATAATGTTTTATCTTTGATATTGATGCCATCAATAAAGATTTTTGAATCATCATAGCGAGCAGCGCTTTTTTCGTTAATAATAGCTTGTTGTTGTATTTCATCAGTAAGATGGATTTTATCTAATGACATTAAATAAACTATAAACAAATTGACAAAACGCAAGTCTTCTTTGATGATACCAATTGGACTAAACGGATTTAAATCAAAAACACGTAGTTCAATATGATTAATACCAGTTTCACGTAAATGTTCATTAGTATTCAATCCTTTAGGTTTTAAACGAACTGGATAATAAAGCTCACTAGCTGCTTTTAATAAACCATCGTCAACATATTTTTGAATACTATCGACATAAGCATTCACATCATCATACTTTAAAACTGGTACAAAATCATTCCAATATCCTATTTCACTACAGCGAGCTGAACCCAAATCATGATAGATAGAAGCTGACATATCTTTTTTGTATGATTTATCAAGAATAGGACTAGCTGCAGTCAAATAAACAATCATCCAAATATAATAAACAACCTTTTGGGCTAATTCTAAATATAATTGATCCTTGAATTGCTGAAAAGTCAACTCCGTATGGTATTGATATTCATCTTCTAGCAATTTATTATCAAACGAATAATTGACATGTATGCCAGAAAACAGCATTTTTGTTTTACCATATTTATGGGCTAAATATTGGCGATATACCTCTTTACCTTTTTGGGCTCCTTCAAACGTTGCAACTGGAATATCACTTTCACCTTTTACAAACGGTGGATTAGAAAAAGGCCATAGAATCTCTCTACCAGTTTCTAAAGTATATAAAGACTTCACTGTCTGTTTATGAATAATTTCCATATCACGATAAGCTGCATCACAACTATCACAAGCATCAGTAATCATTTCTACCTGATTTTCACAAAAATCCCTATCTATATAAGGATTACCTAAAAAAGGATGTTCGACATGTGACAAATATCCCTCTAAATTGACTCTTAGACTTTCTTTTTCCAGACCAAAACCACCTGTTAATAAATGTTCTTTAATAATCTTATTATCTGTATGAAATCCCATAATTACACCCCATTTTCATTATATATTCATAGTAAACATATAGGAATTAAATGTCAAGCGATATTATAATTTGAATTCATCACTATCGATTGTTAATTGAATAGTTAAGACATCTTTAACAGGCTGAAAAGAACGTCGATGGATTGGTGTTACGCCATATTTTTTTAGTGCCTCTTTATGTTGTTTAGTTGGATAACCTTTATGTGAAGCAAAACCATATTCAGGATATTGTTTATCATAGTCTTGCATAATATGATCTCTTGTCACTTTTGCAAGGATACTAGCAGCACCAATGGAAATAGATAGACTATCACCTTTTATAATGGCTTCATGTTCAATAATATCTCCCAGAGGCATAGCATCACTTAAAGCATAATCGGGTTTTATAGAGATATGTTTGATAGCATTAATCATCCCTAACCGTGAAGCTTGATAAACATTTAGTTTATCAACATCTGCAATGCTTATAATTTCAATTTGATAAGCAAGGGCATCATGAATAATCACATCATATAATTGTTCACGCTTCTTTTCTGATAATTTTTTAGAATCATTAATGTCATTATTTACATAACCTTTAGGAAATATCACTCCAGCAACTACCAATGGTCCAGCCATAGGTCCTCTACCGGCTTCATCTAAACCAATAATATATTGTTTTCCTAATTGATAAGCCTTGCGCTCATATTCTAATCTTTTACACATAATGGATCCTCCCACGATATTGGCCCAATTGTTCCATTATTTATCTCACTAAAAAATAATTGCATCACTCTATCATAATCTGTTTCACCTCTAATAGGCTTAATTTTTCTAAGTTTGGCAATGTGATCAAAAGTTTTTATAAGCCAATCTTCGTCATTAAGATCAATTGTTAATTGATAACGATTTTCTAATAATTTAGGATAATGAATAGTAAGATATTGCATAGCATAAATAAATAAATCATCTAAAGGTAAAATATCCTGTTTAATTGATCCAATTAAAGCTATATTTTTAGCGATTCTTTCATCTTCAAATTTTGGCCATAAAACCCCTGGTGTATCAAATAATTCAAAATCTTTAGCTACTCTAATAATCTGCTGTGATTTAGTTACACCAGGTTTATTACCAGTAACTGTGGCTTTTCGCGAAGCTAATTTATTAATAAAAGTAGATTTCCCAACATTAGGAATACCTAATACCATTGCTCTAATAGCACGTGGTTTCATTCCCCTTGCTTGCTCCTTAGCCATTTTATCTTTTAAAATAACACGACATTGTTCGATGATTTTTTGATATTCATTAAAGTTCTTTAAATTAACACTTAAAACATAATAATGCTGCTGATAATAATCAAGCCACAGTTTAGACACTATTTCATCAGCCATATCTTTTTTAGTTAAGACAATAAGTCTTGGCTTATTGTTGATAATATCATTAAGCATCGGGTTTTTAGAAGAATAAGGTGCTCTGGCATCGACTAATTCAATAACAATATCAATAACTTTTAATTTTTCGCTAATTTCTCTTTTGGCCTTTTGCATATGGCCTGGATACCATTGTATTTGTGCCATTGTTTCCTCCTAATCTATCCATTGGATACTATCAAATGGATAGATAACCAATCCTTTAAAACCAATGATATCATCAATTGTAAAAGCTCCTAAAACTCTAGAATCTGTCGATCTTAAACGATTATCCCCCATTAAAAAATATTCACCTTCACCTAAAGTAACCTCAAAATCTTCAGTAAACTGATCAACATTATAAGTTATCTTAGATTCTTCTACAAAATCACTATCTAAAAAGTCCTGTACAACAATCTCCCCATTAACATATAAAACATCATTTTCAAATTTAATTGTTTCCCCAGGTAAACCTATAACCCTTTTTATAATCTTCTCATCCAATTGATTGCTATACGCAACAACTATATCAAATCTTTCTATATTATTCTCATTAACACCAATAGCATTAATTAAAGCAATATCATTATCATGTAATGTATTTTCCATAGAGGAACCATCAATTCGAATAGGTATAGCCACAAATTTAAAAATACCAATAGTAATAGCTACAACAATAACAAATTCAACAATAGAAAATAATACTTGTTTATTTTTCATAATAACCTCCTATTAAGCAAAAAAGTATGAGTTTCCCCATACTTTATTTACGAATTTCTTTAATTCTTGCAGCTTTTCCAGATAATCCACGTAAGTAATGTAATTTAGCTCTACGTACTTTACCAACCTTAGCAACTTCAATTCTATCAATAATTGGTGAATGAAGTGGGAAAGTTCTTTCTACACCAACCTGGTAAGAAATCTTTCTAACTGTAAATGATTCAGAAATACCTCCACCTTTACGAGAAATACATACACCTTCAAATAACTGTAAACGTGTCTTGTTTCCTTCTTGAATACGGACATAAACTTTTAAAGTGTCCCCAGGCTTGAAATCTGGAATATCATTTCTCAATTGTTTCTTAGTAATTTGATCTACTAATTGCATATTCATAATATGACTTCCTCCTTTTTATCAAATTTTAGTCTTCGAAGTTCATACGTTAAATAACCAGCGGAGCTTCTGCGTCAAACGACTTGATTATATTATCATTAAAGCATGAAAAAATCAATTGTTTTCTTTAATTTCCTGTAAAATTTTCAATTCCTCTTTCGTTAGCTCTTTCTTTTCTAATAAATCAGGTCTTTTACGATACGTTTTAAGTAATGATTGCTTCAGTCTCCATTTTCGAATATTTTCATGATGACCACTTAATAATACATCGGGTACGACATGACCATCATATTCATAAGGTCTTGTATACTGGGGATATTCCAGCAAGCCGGCACTAAAGCTATCATCTTCATGACTGGTTTCTCTAATAGCGCCTTCTAATAACCTAATAATAGAATCACAAACAACCATACTGGCAAGTTCTCCACCTGTTAGAATATAATCACCTATTGATAATTCCATATCAACATAATCTCTAATACGTTCGTCAAAACCTTCATAATGTCCACATATGATAATTAAATGTTCATAATGGGATAATTGCACACTAAAAGATTGTCTTAGTGTTTGTCCTTGTGGTGACATAAGAATAATAAAAGATTGTGGCGTTGTTAAGGTTTTTAAGCAATCAACAATAGGTTGACACATCAACACCATACCTTGCCCACCGCCATAAGGATAATCATCAACTTTTTTATGCTTATTATCAGCAAATTCTCTAAAATCATGAATTTGTACATCCACAATATCATGATCAATAGCACGTTTGATAATAGAAGTATTTAAGAAACCTGTAAACATATCAGGAAATATCGATAAAATATCAATTTTCATGAATAAAACCTCCAATCAATTCTACATTAATACGTTTATTGTCAATATCTTCTTCTTTCACAAACGCTTCAACATAAGGAATCATAATCTTTTCTTTTCCTTGAACAACCAGGATATCATGATGATCATATAGCTGTACTTCAATTACATCACCGATATAATTATCATAATTATAAACCTTACATCCTATTAAATCATCAACATAATACTCCCCTTCATCTAACAAGGAGACATCTTTATCGCTATATAAACTACATCCCTTATATTTTTCTACTAGATTAATATCTTCATAGCCTTTAAAAGTAACTAATATATGTCCTTTATGATAACGATGTTTTAATACTTCCATATTGATATCTTGATTTTGATAATGTAATGTTACAATGCTTCCTTTAGCAAATCTTTCTTCAGGAAAATCCGTCATTGATTTTACTTTTAATTCGCCTTTAATACCATGAGTATTAACAATCTTACCAATTTTTACTTTTTCCATATAATCTCCTATAATGAAAAAATAGATGCAACCATCTATTCTCCATACGATTCAAATTTGATGTCTAATCGTTTATTATTCAAACGTCCAGAAACAGACATAAGCTGACGAATAGAATTAGCCATCATACCTTTTCTACCAATGAGCTTCGCAATGTCATCATGAGAAGCATATACATATAAAACAACAGTATCTTCTTCTAAAGAAGGCATCTGTCTTACTTCAAGATGTTCTTTATCCTGGACAAGCTCAACTGCGATATCATGTAACGTCTTTACATAATCCATGATTATTCACCACTATTTCTTTGCATTCTTTTGTTCAGCAAATTTTTTCATGATTCCTTCACTTCTTAAGATACTTCTAACAGTATCTGAAGGTTGAGCACCTTTTTCTAACCATGATAAAATTGCATCTTCTTTAACTGTTATAACAGCAGGATTTTTAGTTGGATCATAAGTTCCTACTTGTTCAATAAAACGTCCATCTCTTTTTGATCTTGAATCTGCTACAACAATTCTATAATATGGTGCCTTTTTTGCGCCCATTCTTTTTAATCTAATTTTAACAGCCATAATTTACCTCCATTTATTGTTTGCCCACATATCATACCATAAATAAATTGTCTGTCAAGTATTTTTACTTAACATCTTATCTTTTTTTCTTCTTTTTATGTCTTACTTTCTTACGATAAGGATTATAAGTATTATTTTGTTTTTTGCGTTGTGTTGGCATACCAGTAACAGGATCAATGTTACCCATTTGTTTCATCATTTGTTTTGTACTTTCTAATTGCTTAACCAAACGATTCACTTCCGCTACTGTATGTCCTGAACCATTTGCTATTCTGATTTTCCTTTTAGCATTCAATAAATCCGGATTTTTTCTCTCTTCAGGGGTCATTGAATATATAATAGATTCCATAACTTTAAAACGTTTATTCGTTTCTTCATCATCAATATCCACTTTAGGCATACCAGGAATCATTTTCATGATACCTGAAATAGGACCGAGTTTTTGCATATTATGCATTTGTTCTAATAAATCATCAAAGCCAAAGACACCTTGCTGCATACGTTCTACAGTCTTAATAGATTCCTTTTCATCATAAACATCCTGTACCTTTTCAACTAAAGAAACAACATCTCCCATACCAAGGATACGATCAGCCATACGATCAGGATAGAATAAATCAATGGCATCAAGCTTTTCACCTGTACCAATAAATTTAATTGGAACATGAGTAACATGACGAATTGAGATAGCACCACCACCACGTGAATCACCATCTAACTTAGTTAATACAGCACCAGTAATACCTAGTTGTTCATTGAATGAAGATGCCACATTGACAATATCCTGCCCAGTCAAAGCGTCTACAACTAATAAAATATCACTTGGATGAGCAATTTCTTTAATATCGGCCAACTCCTGCATCAATGGTTCATCAATATGCAAACGACCAGCCGTATCAATTAAAATAACATCATGATGATTGTCTTTCCCATAAGCTAATGCCTCACGAACAATATCCTGGGCTGATACATCTGTTCCTCTTTCAAACACTGGAATATTAAGCTGATTTCCTAAGGTCACTAATTGATCAATAGCCGCAGGACGATAAATATCGGCAGCTACCAGTAATGGTTTCTTACTCTTCTTTTCAACCAAATACTTTGCAATCTTAGCTGCTGAAGTGGTTTTACCAGAACCCTGAAGACCAACCATCATAATAATAGTTGGAGTCGTTGATAAATCCAGTTCGCTAGCTTCAGTTCCCAATAATTCAACCAATTCATCATGAACAATTTTAACAACAACTTGTCCTGGTTTTAAAGAACCTAAAACATCCTGACCTAATGCTTTTTCTTTTGTATGAGCAATAAATTCCCTCACAACTTCGTAGTTAACATCTGCTTCGAGTAATGCTAAACGTATTTCACGAAGCATCTCATCCATATTTTCTTCAGTTAAAGTTGCCTGCCCTCTTACTTTTTTTAAACTTTCCTGCAATCTTTCAGAAAGAGATTCAAAAGCCATAAATTCACCCTCCTATATCTTTCTTAACATTTCTAAATAATCATCGAGTTCATCATTGTTTTGTTTTTGTACATTTTCAATACGTTCAATAAGCTCTAATCTTTGTTTATGTTTTTTAAGCAAATGAAGCTTTTCTTCATAGTTTTCTAAGCTATGGACGGCACGTTTTAAATTATCAAAAACAGCATTACGTGAGACATTTAATTCTTCTGCAATTTCACTCAATGATAAATCTTCCTGATAATATAATGATAAATATTGTCGCTGTTTTTTAGTTAATAATTCTTCGTAGCAATCCATTAAAAGATTAACACGTTGTTTCTTTTCTAAACTATCTTCCATGACCTACTCCATCATATTCTTACATAAACCGTAAATATATTGTTCAAGGTCAAATTCCTGTAAATCATCCATTTGTTCCCCTAAACCAATAAATTTTACAGGAATATTAAGTTTATCCTTAATTGATAAAACAATACCACCTTTAGCTGTACCATCCATTTTTGTAAGAACAATACCTGTAATATCAGTAATTTTCGCAAATTCTGAGGCCTGTGAAACGCCATTTTGTCCAGTAGTAGCATCAATCACTAATAATGTTTCCTGTGGTCCATTAGGAACGACACGTTTAATAATACGATTCATTTTTTCTAATTCGTTCATGAGATTCACTTTATTCTGTAAACGTCCTGCCGTATCACAAATCAAAACATCAATGTTCTTTTCTTTAGCATGCTTTAAAGCATCAAAAACAACTGCTGAAGGATCACCACCTTCCTTACCTTTAATACATTCAACATGCAAACGATCAGCCCAAACTGCTAATTGATCAATCGCCCCAGCTCTAAAAGTATCGCCAGCTGCTAACATGACTGATTTACCATCCTGTAACATCATATGTGCGAGTTTAGCAATGGTTGTTGTCTTTCCTGCACCATTTACCCCAACCATTAAAATAACCGTTAAGTCATCATCAGCATAATTAATCTTGGTTGTCATATAACCTTCATTAGCATATATAACAAACATCTTATCTACAATAATTTCATTAATTTTAGCTGGATCTTTAATATTTTGTAAACGAACTTCTTTTTTGATTTCATCTACAATTGTCATAACCATTGAAACTCCAACATCACTCATAATCAAAATATTTTCTAATTCTTCAAAATAGGCATCATCAATCTCACGATAACGAGCTGCTAATTCATTAATTTTAGAAGACAAAGATGAACTTGACTTATCTAAGCCAGCAACATATTTTTCATTTTGTTTAGCAGAATTTCCTACTAAAGCATCTTTTATTTTACTAAAAAATCCCATATTCATATACCTCCTAAGCAGGATCAGCTAAATCAATAGCATCTTTTAATTTAACACTTACCAATTTTGTGACTCCTTTTTGTTGCATTGTTGCACCATAAAGCAAATCACATTCTTCCATTGTTCCTTCGCGATGTGTTACCACAATAAATTGCGTCTGCGCAGAAAATGAGCGTAAATATTTTGCAAACCTTTCAACATTGGCTACATCTAAAGCTGCTTCGACTTCATCTAAAATACACAATGGTACAGGTCTAACACGTAATATTGCAAATAAGCATGAAATAGCAATTAAAGCTTTTTCTCCACCCGAAAACAAAGTGATATTCTGAACCGCCTTTCCTGGTGGTTGGACATCAATATCAATACCAGTTTCCAAAATATTGTCAGGATCGCTATACCTTAATTCTGCTTTACCACCACCAAAAAGATTTCTAAAGACAATATTAAACTCTTTATTAATCTTTTCAAAAGTTTCACTAAAACGTTTTATCACAATTTCATCCATTTCGTCAATAGCTTTTAAGATACTATCTTGGGCATGCAAGAGATCTATACGCTGCTTATTCAAAGTTTCATAGCGGGAAGAAACTTCTTCATAATCTTTAATAGCTTGAACATTAACGTTTCCTAACATATCAATTTCATGACGTAATGACTTAACTTCTTCTCTGGCTTGAATCATATCTAAAGCCATCGTATATTCTTCTAAAGCATGCTCATAAGTCATCTTATATTCATCATTTAATCTTTTCAAGTAATTTGATAATTCTGTTTCATTTTTTGCTTTTGTAATTTGTTTTTGTGATATTTCTGATTGTACATCTCGTAATTGTTTACGCATATTTTTTAAGATATTTTCAGTTTTCTCATTATCGTTCACAAAACTCATACGTAATTCCCTTTTAGCTTGGATACTCTCAGTTAAACGATCACGTTTTTTCTTGGAACCATTGAGTTCATTAATAAGCTCACTATTTTGTGAATCATTTTGAATTGCTGAAAGTTCGATACTTTGATGCGTCAAACTTTCGTATTCACTTTTGGCAACATTAAGTTCACTATGTTTATTCATCACCACAACCTCAAGCTTAGCAAAAGACATTTGCTTTTGTAAAAGATTATGAGCAATTTCTCTAGCTTGATTATCTAAATCATTAAGCTGTGATTTTTTCAGACTAAGTTCTTTTTCCTGCTGTTTAATCGTCACTTCCAGACGTTGCATTTCACGTTTATTTTCATAAGGTGTGTTTTGACTATGATAACTACCACCTGTTAATGAGCCTCCAACATTAATAACATCACCCGCCATCGTCACTACTTTATAGCGATTAAATGTTGCTTTTGAGAGGGCAGAAGCATTTTCTAGATTATCTGCTAAAATAATATTCCCTAATTGATTTTTGACAACATGACTAATATTATCCTGGTACTTTGCGAAATCACTCATAACACCTAAGTACCCTTGCATATTTTGGCATACCATCAAATGTTCTTGACGCAAGGATCTTGGCTGCATAATATCAATCGGTAAAAAAGTGGCTCTACCAGATTTATTCTTTTTTAAAAATTGGATAGCATTGCGAGCATCTTTATCACTCTCACATACAATAAATTGAATAGCTCCACCAAGGGCAATTGACATTGCTGTTTCATACTGTTGATCACATGAAATAAGATCACCTAACGTTCCTATAATACCATGCAATGACTGTTTAACCTGCAATATAGATCGAACACCATAGCTATATCCAGATTTATTTTCAATAGCATCAACTAATTGCGTATGTTTTTGACGATTATTATGAAGTAACAGATTCAATTGTTCAATTTCTTCTCTTAGCGTTGCCATTTGCGCACGATTACGCTCCTGGCTTGCTTCTAATGTCTGTTTTTCGCTTTTTGTTTCATTATAACGATTAACACGATCATTATATTCACTAATAGCATCTTGTAATATTTGTTTTAAAGAAGCTATTTTTTGTTGAATATCTTCTTTAGAAGTTGTTTCTAATAAATGTTTACGATTAGCATCAATTTCTACTTTTTGTGTTTCTAATTCATTGACATGATTCATAACACCTAATAATTGCCCTTGTAAATCATTGATTTCACTATCTAAGTCAAACATTTTTTTCTTATATATTTCATTTTGTTGCTCATTTAATAAAATCTGTCCATCTAATTCTGTTTCATTCTTATTTAAAGTACTTAAATCATCATTAAGTGTTTTTAATGCTTCTGATAATTGACTAATTTCTGATACCAAAACACTTACTTCAATAGCTTGTAACTGTTCTTTTAATTCTAAATAAGTTTCAGCTTTCTCTTTTTGACGTTTCAATGTACCTATCTGCTTTTCTAATTCTAAACAAATATCTTCAACACGATCCAAATTATCACGTGTACGCTCCAATTTACGCAATGACTCATTCTTTCTTTTTTTATATTTAGCAACACCAGCTGCTTCTTCAAACATCCCTCGTCTATCTTCGGGCTTACTATCAGCAAATGCTGAGATGTTTCCCTGTGAAATAATCGATAATGAATCTCTTCCTAAACCTGTATCCATAATTAAATCAATAATATCCTTTAAACGACACTGCTGCTGATTAATAAGATATTCTGCCTCATTATTTTGACGATAAAGTCTTCTCGTAATTTCAATTTCATTATAATCCATATTCATAAAGCGATCCTGATTATCAAAAACCAAAGTCACTTCAGCTACATTTTGTGGCTTACGATCCTCACTACCATTGAAAATGACATCTGACATATTTGATCCTCTTAATGATTTTACCGACTGTTCTCCTAACACCCAGCGAAAAGCATCAGCAATGTTTGATTTTCCACAGCCATTAGGCCCAACAATACCAGTAATTCCTTTTTGAAATTCAATCACTGATTTATCTGCAAAAGACTTAAAACCATGAAGTTCTATTCTTTTTAAATACATTTCATCTATCCTTTCTTTAATCTTTCTCCAATTAAAAAAGTTCTATTATTTGGTAGTTTCACTGTAAATTCACTGCCACCATCTTCTCTAGAAACAACATCAATTGTTCCTTGATGTAAGTCAACAATACGCTTAACTATTGATAAGCCTAAACCATTACCTTCAATCTTACGTGATTTATCAGAACGATAAAACCTTTCAAAAATATGTGAAATAGCTTCTTTACTCATACCAATACCCGTATCCTGAACACTTACTTCTACTCCCAGAACTGACTTTTTAACATTAATAGTGACTATTCCATTATCGTTTGTATATTTAATCGCATTATTGATCAAATTCATCCACACCTGCTCCAGTCTTGCTTCATCTGCTTCAATACGCACATCATTTTTAGGCTTTTCAAACTCAATTTCAATATTTTTGCTATCTGCCAAATGCAGCTGAGTATCAATAACACGATCAAGTTGATCAATCAAGGAATATTCAGCAATATCTAATTGAACATCTTCTCCTTCCAATAAGGTTAACTGCAACATATTCTTTGATAAAGTAGATAAACGACGACTATGAAATAAAATAATATCTGCATATTTTTGTCTTTGTTCATCACTAATTTTTTCATTTTTCAAAATAGTGGCAAAACCACTAATAGCGGTTAATGGCGTTTGGAATTCATGAGAAACATCGGAAATAAACTGTTGCCTTGTTTCTTCTTGCTTAGCAAGTTGCTGTGCCATTTGATTAAAGCTTTGATTTAAGCGCGTAATTTCATCATTTCCTGTATAATTAACACGCACATGATAATTTCCCTTTGATAATTCATTAGTGGCCTTTGTCAGACGAGAAATAGGTTTAACAATAATATCAGCAATGACTAAAAATATAACACTACCAGCAATAAGCATAGAAAAAATGGCAATAATTCCTGAATCGATAAAAATCATTTCTCTGGTTTCAATATCTTTTTGGGCTTTAATAATATAAATAGTACCATCTATTTCATAAGATTTCGCAAATTGTCTGATAGATGAATTATTAGAAGAAATAATTTCACCAACATTTTCATAAAGATATTGTAAAGATTCTTCATCTAAAAAATCATCTACATTACCATAATTCTTTGTACCATCACTACTAATAATCGCAAAAGTCAAATCTGATGATGTCTCATAATCAGTTAATACCTGATCTAATTTATCATCATCAATATTATCGATGAAATCACTAATTAATTGAGTAGAATTATTTAATTCATCAATCGCCATCTGACCTAAAGCACTATTATTTTTTCTTAAAGAAAAATAACCTGCAATCGAAAAACTCAACAATATACTGACAAAAAATCCAACAATTAATTTTCCATAAATAGATTTCATTAATCAACCTCTATCTTATATCCTAAACCTCTAACTGTAACAACCTTAAAACCAGGTAAATGCCCTAAATTTTCACGAATACGCTTAATATGAACATCTACAGTACGATCAAATCCATCATAATCCATACCCCAAATTTTTTCAATTAACTGTTCACGTGTAAATATTTGATTAGGATTTTTGGCAAGCTCAAAAGCCAATTCAAATTGTTTTAATGGTAAATGAATGGTTTCCTCTTTATATCTAATCTCATATTTATCACCATCAAATACAACATCATAAATTTGTACAATATTTTGGCTATTAATACTATAACGTTTTAAAATTGTTCTCACTCTTGCAAGTAATTCATCAGGATCAAAAGGTTTTGTGACATAATCATCAATACCAATAGAAAAACCACGCAACTTATCAGCAGATTGTGATTTAGCAGTTAACATAATAACTGGAATATCCTTAAACTCCTTCATTTCTTCAACAAATTGATAACCATCCATCACTGGCATCATAATATCAACGATTGCAAGATCAATATATTCATTTTCTACAACTTCTAAAGCTTCCTCGCCATTCTCTGCTTCTACAACTGAAAAGCCTTCTTTATCAAGATAAAAACGGATCAGCTCTCTAATATGTTCTTCATCATCTACAACTAAAATTTTAGACTTCATTATAATACACCTCAATTCATTATGAGTGATTATATCATAAATTATCTTAAATAAAAATAGCGAATCTTTATTTGCTTCGCTATTTCATCTTTTTTAAAAGTTTATCGGCATTTTCATCTCCATAATCATAAGCTTTTAATGCCTAATATTTTGCTCTTTCTATGTCTTTATCACAACCAATACCATAAAAGTAGCATCTTGATAAATAATAATAACCTTCTTTAAAATCTTTAATCACTACTGAATCATAATATAAGACAAAAGCTTTTTTTAAATCTTTGTGAATCATTTCGCCAATTTCATAGCACATAGCCAAAACAGTCATTGCTCTTGGATGCCCACGTTTAGCAGCAATTTCATAGTAATATATAGCTTTATCTAAATCTTCATATTGTACGTATTTATAATGATAAATCTTGCCAAGATTAAAAGCTGCTAAAGTATTGCCATGATCACTAGCACTTATATAATATTCAATAGCCTTATCCATATCCACTTCACAGCCAATTCCCACTTCATAACATCGCGCTAAATTATATAAACCAATATCATCAGAAAATGATGCAGCTTGCTGATAAAGAGTAAATGCTCGCTTTTGATCAATAGGACATCCACGTCCATATTCATATAAAACACCGAGATTATTAAGGGCTCTACAATTATTGTTTTTACTGGCTTTTTCATAGTAATAGTGAGCTTTTTTATAATTAAGTTCTTCGCCATTACCATGGGCATAATGATAGGCGAGATTACACATAGCTTCTTCATAGTTGGCATCAGAGGCTATTTGATAGAGTTCCATTGCTTTAACAAGATCTTGAGGAACACCAAGACCTCTTTCATACAAGACACCAAGTGAATTAATAGCTTTATAGTTATGCTTTCTCGCTGCTTTTTCGAATAATTCAAAAGCCATATATTCATCTTGAACATAATGATTATTACCATGTAAATAATATGACCCTATTTTGAATAATTCTTCATCTTTTATATCATCTTCCAAGCAATTACCTCTTGATAATAGACAAAGATCAACACCAATAAATTGATTATTCTTTTCAATATAATAATGGATTTGATCGCTATAAGGAGAATCTTCAAGATTAGGGTAACTCGTAATTTTATATTGATCAACCATTAATGCATTAATGGTTGTTTCAATATCTTCTTCAGGGCAATATAATGTTTTTACTTTCATTAACATACCATTATCAAGATAAACCCATGCCATATCTTCATATTGTTTAACAATATGATCGATATAATATTGATTAAAGAATGGTTCGTAAAATTTTAATCGTTCTAATAATTCATTCATCTAATTATCCTTTTTCTTTGTTCTTCTTTTCATATGTTTCTTTTTATCAATCAATGCCAACAATTGTTCAGCATCTTTTAAATGACTTTCTTTGGCTTTTTTAGCCCAATACTCTGCTTCATCCAAATCCATATCACAACCATAACCACGATAGTAAAAACGAGCCAGATTCAAATAGGCATGTTCATCGTCTGCTTGAGCTGCTTCATAAAATAATTGAAAAGCTTTCTTATAGCTCTTTTTTACACCTTCACCATGCTGATAACAAACACCAAGATTATTCATTGCTCCCGCATGACCTTTATGTGCTGCTATTTTATAATAGTAAACAGCTTTAGAAATATCCTGATATTTCTTATCAGCTTCAAAATCATAGAGAACAGCGAGATTATAAGCCGCCGAAACATGTCCCTTTTTAGCTGCAATAGTATAATATTTTATGGCTTTAGGGGTGTTTTTACGTACTCCTTTGCCACTCTTATAGAGGTTAGCTAATGCATAATAACCTCTTGAATAATCAGCATTTTTCGCAATCATATAGTATTGGACTGCTTTTTTATAATTGACTTTAACGCCCTTACCAACTTCATACATAATCCCTATAGATATACAAGCATCTAGATTCTCTAAATCAAATGCCAAGCGATAATAATGCATTGCCTTCTTATAATTACAATCACCATGAATACCATAATCATAAAAACGACCAACATTATATAAACCACGTGAAGAATGCATATCAGCAGCCATTTTGAAATAAGCAAAAGCTTTTTGTTTATCACAATCTACTACCATGCCATCTTCATAGCATATAGCTAAATTGCATAAGGCTGGAGGATATTGATATAAAGCAGCCTGCTGATATAATTTTACAGCTTTTTCTTTATCCATATCTCCCCCACTGCCAAATTCATACATCATTCCTAAATTATTCATAGCACGGGGATAGCCTTGAGCAGCACTTTTTTCATAATATTCTCGAGCTAAAGTTTCATCAATCTCCACACCAATGCCTTGTTCATAGCAATAAGCAAGATTACATTGTGCTGCTTCATAATTTTGCATTGCGGCTAACTGGTAATATTCAACTGCTTTTTTTTCATCTTTTTCAATACTCAAACCATTTTCATAATAAATTCCTAAATTACATAAGGCACGGGGATATTGATAAAGAGATGCTTGTTGTAACAACGTAAAAGCTTTATCAAAATCGGGTTCATCTTTATTTTCATAAAGGGAAGCTAAATTACACATAGCTCTTAAATTGTATTGTTCAGCAGCCAATTGATAATAATGCTCTGCTTTATCATAATCAATATCAACACCAACACCTAATTCATAACAATATCCTACATTACATTGAGCGACGTCATAATCTTTAGAAGCAGCCATTAAATAATATTCAAAAGCTTTCTTTTCGTCCGTTTCAACACCAATACCATTTTCATAACAATAACCAACATTACAAATACCAGGTTCATAATCCTGCATAGCTGCTTCATTATATAATTCAAAAGCTTTTTTGGGATCCTTTGCTACCCCTTGACCAGTTTCATAGCAATAACCTAAACTAGTGAGTGCATGCAAATGACCTAATTGACTCGCTTTTTCATAACATTTAAAAGCTTTATGCAAATCGGTTTCTACACCAATACCTTCTTCATAATAATTCCCCAAATGGCATATGGCAGTAGGATCATCCATATCCGCAGCTTTTTGCACATAAGCAAATGCTAAAGATTGATCTTTGGCCACACCAATGCCATTTTCTAAATAATAAGCATATTTACACATGGCTGGTGGGAAATCCAAATCCGCACTTCGTTTTAAATATTCTAAAGCCAAATCTATATTTTCTTCTTCAATAAAACTGCCATAAGCCAATAATCCTCGCGGATGACCCTGTTTGGCAGCTAAAAGATAAAGTTCTTTCGCTTTTTCTATGTCTTGTTTGACACCAATACCTACTTCATAACAATATGCTAAATAGCAATGAGCTGAAGAGTAGTTTTGTGAAGAAGCTAATTGATAATAATAAACAGCCATTTCTGCATTTTGTTCTACCCCAATTCCAGCTTCATAATAATAACCAACCTGCAATTGCGCAATATCCAAACCTTCATCAGCAGCTTCATGGTACCAGGAAAAAGCCTGTTCAAGATTCTTTTCTACCCCAATACCCATTTCATAGCAATAGCCCACACTATATTTAGCTTGCAAAAATCCTTGATCAACAGCCTGTTGATAATAATACATAGCTTTGATTTCATCTTTTTTTGTGCCACGTCCAAAACAATAACATTCATCTAAATAATATAAAGCACGAGGTACTTGATCAGCTGCAGCAATTTCAAAATATTCAAAGGCTTTATCTTCATCCATTTCCATACCTAGCCCTTCATAAGCACAATAGGCATAATTACAAGCCGCCAGGTCATCACCATTTTGGGCAGCATGAAGATATAATTCAACGGCCTTAGCCTTATCCTCCTTAACTCCTAAACCGATTTCATACAAATAGCCTAATGAGCACATGGCTCTATAATGATGATTTAACGCGGCTTTTTCTAATAATTCAAAAGCATAATATTCATCTTGCACATAGCCATCTTCGCCATTAAGATAAGCCAACCCAAGTTTAAATTGATCATCAGCTAAAAGAGGAACATCTTCATCTACTAATTGGCTCACTTCACTAAGCAAGCAAACATCAACACCTTTAAAATAATTATCTTCTTCAATATAATAATGTTCTTCTGCTAAATAAGAGGAAGATGATAAATCAGGATAAGCATCATTATCATATTGACGCATCAAATGGTAAATAGCTGTTTCTACTTCATCTTCCTGACAATATAGAGTCTTGACTTTCATTAAAGCATCATTATTTCCGTCACTTAAATAAACCCACGCCATATCATCATATTTTATGGCAATATAGTCGATATACCATAAACCAAACAATGGTTCATATAATTTTAAACGCGCCAATAATTTATTCATTTAAAACCTCCAGGGCTAAAACATTTTGTGAACTAGTTCCACTATCTGAATAATCAATCGCTACATTATCGCCATTTTGTAGTAATGGTAAAGCATCATTTAAAGTCACTGAAGCAATAAAAATATCATCATAGCCTTCTATCTTAAAATAATAGTAAGAAGTACCCTCTACAACTGCTTGTTGAATACTTGAAATAGTACCAGATAATGATAGTGTTTCATAGGTAACATCTTCAATACCATTATCGATTAATAATTGATAATAATTAGCTTCTGCTGTAGCCACGCTTTCTCCTACAGCAACAATTTGATAATTTTGAACATTCACAAAAGCATATTGTTTAACTAAACCTGCACTATCTTTTAAAGATAAGAAATAGGTTGGCTGACCACCAGAATTGATTAAAATTGGAAAAGTAGCCTCATAACCTAAATTTTGAACTTTACCTTCAGCTGAAGACATAGCTGAATATTCTTCTGCCCCACTAATAGCATAATAATTTGATTCTTTCGTACGCATATTGACAAGCACAAAACCCACATTTGATTCATCACTTGACACAGAAGTTAAACCTGTATACAAGTAAACATCATCATTAAGAGCTAAATAATTATAGCCATCCGTGGTTGTTAAAACACCTTTTTGTGAAATAATACTGTTAATATAACCATTACCATATTGTCCCCAATTGGTTAATTGGGTTAATAACAGCTCGGCTGGATAAACACGATCCACCCAGCTAGGCACATCCCCTATATCATAATATTGACTTTCTCCTGTGCATGCATTTACTAATACTGCTCCAGTGATATCTTCTCCACCAAAAAGACCAATCTTATAACTAAAAACAGGCGCAATCCAGTACGGCTCACCATCATCATCAATTTCAAAAGTTGGATCTTCAAACATCAATGTTGGATATTTTACTCTTAAATATCGATTAATATTTCTAAAAAACAAATCACTGCGTGAATATTTCATACCAGATTCCAATCTGACAACTTCACTTTCCTGGGTAACCATATTCACACGAATATAGGCAGGTAAACCTTCACTTTGATTGGTAAACCATTTAATCAAATCACTATAGCTAATCGTTGTAACACGATATGGATTATCATTATAGTTAATTTGAGCATATTCTGAATCCACTTCAAATTGTGAAACATAATCCACAATTTCACCCATCTTACGATCACCTAAACGCTCGGCACTATCTCTATCAACAACAGGAATAGATGAATAAGTAATATTCTCAAAATCTGTATAAAAATCTGCATCCGTATTCATATCTAATTGTGATTGATACTTAGCGGCATTAATAACAGGTGAACTAATCACATATCCAACACCCAAATAAATAACTAATAATAAAGTAATGATACTTAAAATTTTTGAAATCTGATCAAAACCCAAACTCAAAAAACTTCTTAAAACAATAAATAAAATCAAACAAATACATAAAAACAAAGTAAAACTAAATGATCTTAAGTTAATAGGCAGTAATAAAAAATATTCGGCAATAACAAAGAATAATAATGTAACCACGAAGGCAATGATTGTACCTTTATTGTTAGAAGGACTTGTCGTTTTTAAATTATCCCAAAAACGATGCCAAACTTCAAAAATATGTTCTCTTATATTAAACATGGCAAATCTCCTTTAATTGAGCTAATAAATCATCTAATTCCGTTAATGAATTTAAAGTTGCACCACTGGCAAAAGCATGTCCCCCACCTTGAAAATGACTGGCAACAACATTGACAGGGACATGTCTACTGCGTAAGCTTACACGATAACAATTTTGTTCTTTAAACTCGGTAATCGCCATCCATACTTCAAACTCTGCAAAATCCGCTAAAGTATTCACATAACTTGAGCCCTGTTCGCGAGTAATATTTAAATTCTGTAAATCCTTGTCATTTAAATAATAATAGGCAATATTATCAACTTGTATATAATGATTATATATAAACTTAAAAACATTTAAATCTGTCTTATTTTGCATATATAAAGGCTCATATATCTCACTTACTGTTATCCCTTGTTCAAGTAAATAAGCAGCTGCATAAAAAGTATTAGCAGAAGTAGCACTATATAAGAAACGATTACTATCACCAACAATGCCTAAATATAAAGCTTTAGCGGCTAAAGATGATATCTTTAGTTGTGCTTGCTTATACATTAAGGCAATAATTTCACTACATGAAGAAGCATTTTCCACTTCAATATTGATATCACCATAACTATCAACAATCAAATGATGATCAATTTTAAGAACTTTATCACATAAAGAAATATCTCCATCAATACGTTCTTTATTAGATGTATCCACAACAATGCCTAAAGTTTTCCCAACTTTAATTCTTCCGACTTCAAAAGCATCAAAATATTTTAACAAATCACTTGTCATATCACCTAATAAAACAATATTTTTATCCGTTTTTTCTTTTAAAACAAAATAAAGACCTAACTGTGATCCAAAAGCATCCAAATCTGGATTTATATGACGATATATCACAATTTGATCATAATCATCTTTTATATTAAAAATTTTTTCTAACATTTTCATCACCCCATTTATTATACGATAAACCATCTTATGTATCAAATAAAAAGTATTATAAATTAATATTTTGCAAATCAAAAAAAGAAAGAATCATAATTCTTTCTTTAAAGCTTGTTGCAAATCATTAAAGTACTGTTTAACAATTTTATTAAAATTCTTTTTTGCAAACATCGACTTTTTTTTCGTTTCAAAAGCTGCTGTGATATGTAATTTTGTTATGTTATTATCAACAACTTCAAATTTTGCGAGCCAATGTCCGTCATATTCATCATTTTTAAAATTAAATTCAAAAACCTCATTGACAATTTTATTAAGAATAACGAAAGTCGTTTTCAATCCCTGATCGTTTATTTCTTCATAATGCTTAGTATCAATAACACGACTACTATTCAAATGATTACGCCATGTTTGCTCATTTAAATCAGTCACAAGTTGCCATACATCTTCTATCTTTCCATCTAGTTTTTCTTCATTATTGATTATAATCATATTATAGCCCCCATGAAACCATTATTGCACGGTAACAATTTTTTTTCAAGTATAAGATGAAAAAAGAACGGATAACCGTTCTAATAGTTTTCACTCATACGTTCAAAATAAGCCTTAGGATAACCACATACTGGACAATGATCAGGAGCCTCTTCACCTTCATAAATGAATCCACATTGACGACATTTCCAGCCCTTAGGTGCTTCACCCTTAAATGTTGTTCCTTTCTTATAGTGTTCTAATAATCTTAAATAACGTGCTTCATGTGATTTTTCTACAGCACCTACAAGTTCAAACTTTTTAGCTAATTCTTCAAAGCCTTCTTCTCTTGCTTCCTTAGCCATTCTTACGTACATATCAGTCCATTCTTCATTTTCCCCAGCAGCAGCTGTTTCTAAATTTTCATCTGTTGAACCAATGCCATGGAATTCGCTAAACCACATTTTGGCATGTTGTTTTTCCTGATTAGCTGTTTCTTCAAAAATTGCCGCAATTTGTTCGAACCCTTCTTCTCTTGCCTTTTGGGCAAAGAATGTATATTTATTACGTGCCTGAGATTCACCTGCAAAAGCTTCCATCAAATTTTTTTCAGTTTTTGTGCCAGCATACTGAGATTCTTTTATTTCTTCAAATTGACTAGCAGGGACATGACATTTTGGACATTTTTCAGGTGGATTATCACCTTCATAAATATATCCACATACTTTACATTTCCATTTAGACATTTTTATGACCTCCTATTTCGTTTCTATTATTATACTATAAGCACTAAAAAAAATAAAGATTGTTGCATTCAATATTTCCAGGGTTTATAATATCAATTGTTTATAAGGATATTTTTGTAGTGACTTTTTAAGCATTAACAATCCTTATAGAAAGCAATGAAACGTTATATTCTTAAGAAATGACAGTTGATATGAATTTTTAGCATGCCATTTTTTAAAGAAATGGCTGTTTTAATTAGAAAGGAATAGATATGTCAAAAAGAATTATAATCGGAATAACAGGAAGTATTGCTGCTTTTAAAGCTGTACAATTAATCAGTGATTTAGTCAAAAAAGACTATACTATAGATGTTTTGATGAGTGAAAGTGCAACAAAATTTATAACCCCAATATGTATCCAATCACTTACTAAAAGAAAGGTCTATGTCGATACATTTGATGAAGATAATCCTGCAATTATTACTCATATTGATATTGCCAATAATGCTGATGCTTTTATGATTGTGCCGGCAAGTGCACAAACTATCGCTAAAGTTGCTAATGGTTTTGCGGATAATATGCTAACATGTGCCTTTTTAGCAGCATCATGTCCAAAGATTATTGCTCCCACAATGAATGTACATATGTATCAAAATCCTATAACCCAAAGAAATATTCAAACATTAAAAGATTTAGGTATATATTTTGTAGAGCCAGCCGAGGGCTTATTGGCATGTGGAGATATAGGCCAAGGAAAATTAGCTAGCGAAGAAGAATTAATTGAAGCATTAGAATATGCTTTATGTGATAAGCCTTTAAAAGGGAAAAAGGTCCTTGTATCAGCTGGTCCAACCCAGGAAGATATTGATCCAGTAAGATATATAACCAATCATTCTAGTGGTAAGATGGGATATGCCATTGCTAAAGCAGCTTATGATTTAGGCGCTGAAGTGACTTTAGTGAGTGGTCCAACACACATCAGCAAGCCCTTTGGAAATATACAAATCATAGATGTTACCAGTGCTTCACAAATGTTTGCTGCCATCACTGCTATTTCTAATGCCCAGGATTATCTTATTTTAGCTGCCGCAGTGGGAGATTATCGTGCTAAAAATATTTGTCATGAGAAGATAAAAAAAGCTGATGATGATATGACATTACAATTAGAAAAGAACAAGGATATTCTTTATTACCTGGGAGAACATAAACAAGGCCATCAAATTCTTTGTGGTTTTGCGATGGAAACAAATCATCTCATTGAAAATGCAAAAGTAAAATTAGAAAAAAAGAATTGTGATATGATAGTTGCTAATAATCTTAAGGTGGATGGTGCAGGATTTGCAACAGATACCAATGTTGTCACTTTATTAACAAAAGATTATATCGAAGAATTAGATATAATGACAAAAGATACTTTAGCATTTACTATCTTAGAAAAACTTATGAAATTGGAGGAAATAAAATGTTAATAGTTATTGATATAGGTAATACAAATATTACCATAGGGCTTTATAAAGAAAATAAACTGATAGGAACTTATCGACTAACAACAGGGTTACATAGAACTTCTGATGAATATGGGTTTATGTTACTTTCATTTCTAAATGCACAATCAATTAAAATTGAGAAAATAGAAGATGTTATTATCTCAAGTGTTGTCCCTAAAATTAATTATTCATTCACTAATTGTATTCGTAAATATCTTCACAAAAATCCAATATTTGTTGGCCCTGGGGTTAAAACGGGAATTGATATTCGTATTGATAACCCTACTACCTTAGGAGCAGATAGACTTGTTGATGCAGCTGGTGCTTATTATACATATGGTGGACCTTGTATTGTCATTGATTTCGGTACTGCCACGACATATGATGTTGTCAGTAGCAAGGGCGAATTTTTAGGTGGTGCAACGGCTCCTGGCATAGGCATTTCGGCGCAGGCCTTATCTAGTCAAACAGCTAAACTTCCTGAAATAGAAATTCAAAAGCCAGAAAAAATCATTGCCAAAAATACCATCAAAAGTATGCAGGCAGGCGTTGTTTTTGGTTATATTGGACAAACGGAATACATTATCAAGACAATTAAAGAAGAATATGGTCAAGATATGAAAGTTATTTCTACTGGTGGCCTAGGTCGAATTTTATCAAAAGAGACAGATATGATTGATATTTATGATGTCCATTTAACTTTTAAAGGATTAAAAATTATTTACGAAAAAACTAAAAAATATTTGTATATTTAAAAAGCTCTTTTATAGAGCTCTTTTTTCATAATATAATAAATATAATAAACGAGAAATGATGACTTCTTTGGTAAAAAGATTAAAGAAATTTGTAATATCCCATTTAAAACTTTTTGGATAAAGTGTCATATGCAACAATCTTCCAACAACACCTTGGCGATCAATAGAAGCAAAAGTAGTTGAAATATCTTCATTGGTTTTAAAAGGATTCATATGATAATTATCTTTTGTATATTTATCAAATTCTTTTAAAATATGATCGACAAATACATGATATTCATATATATAAGTGGGATCTATATCTATCATTTCTCCTAGCCAGTCTAATGTAATATACAAATAATCTTCTTCTTTTAATGGCTGATTTTTATGAGAATCAAGGAAATACGTATCAATTGAAATATTACCATTTCTAGATAATAATCGCATTTTTCTTTCAAGATAAAGAAGCTGACTATAGAATTCATGAAGTAATGGTGTTATAAAAGGCTTAAAAGTATATTTTATACCCACCAATTGACCAAAAGTCTTCATAGCTGTTTGATAAC
The DNA here is from genome assembly GCA_021201655.1 of Erysipelotrichaceae bacterium. Lineage (GTDB taxonomy): Bacteria > Bacillota_I > Bacilli_A > Erysipelotrichales > Coprobacillaceae > JAJQDJ01. The sequence continues at coordinate 36,672 of JAJQEL010000024.1, forward strand.
CAATACGTTGATTGCGTTCAATACTTTTTCTATTAAAATCCATAAATCTGCCTAAATCAACATAAGGCGTTGTATAAATGACTCGCGGGCGATTGACATAGCAAGCATGTGTAGGATTATAGTGCATATCTACTACTATAATTTCATCTGCACCCATATCAAAAGCTAAATCAATCGGCACATTATCAAAGTAACCACCATCAATAAACGATTGATTATTAAAAGTATGAATGGGAAAAACTGGAAAGCATGAGGCACTAGCGATTAAATAATCAAAGATATATTCTTGTTTCATTTCTGTTTTAGTTATCATAAGTGGTTTTAAATGAGGATATGTGACTGTACATAAACCAAAATCAATAGGTGAACTTAATAATTTTTCTTCATCCAATAAATCTCTAATAATATTTTTAAGCGGTGTAATGTCAGCACCTTTTTCTTTAATAAAACTTTTAAAAAATGAAATAGCCAGATTAGATTGATCAAGCATATCATTAATGTCCTTAGAAAATTGTGGATAAAATCCATTCGTAAAAACCTGGGTAATGTCTAAACGCTGCCACAAGGTTTCCATAGCTTTAAAATCCTGTTGAGCTAATAAACATCCATTTAATGCACCTATAGACGTACCAGTAACAATTTGATAATGAATATCTAGTTCATTTAAAGCTTTCACAAAACCGACTTCATAAGCTCCTTTAGAACCACCACCAGCTAACACTAATCCCCTTCGCATAAATCTGCCTCCTATTCAAGAATTTTAAGTTTATGATTTAATGCATAATTATAAGCATATGAGTCTTTTTCGATTTCTATATAAACGCGATCATCAAAAACATCTTCGGCTATATTGTGTACATTTTCAGGTATTTTTACAACCAATAATTCCTTACAATCTTTAAAAGCCATTGCTTTAATGGTTGTAACAGTCTTAGGAATATAGGCAATCTTTACAATATCATTATGATAGAATAATTTTTCACCAATAGTTGTCACCTGATATGATTGATAATAAGCAGGTATTTCAATCATTCTCTTCTGTCCGTGATAAGCTACTAATTCGATATTTCCATCATTTAAAATCTGATAATCATAAGTAGGTTCATCAATATAAGTATAACGAATATGATTATCAATAGCCAATTGTTCACCTTTTGAATCATGATAAATATGAACTTCAAAATCATCTGATACATTATCTATCACTAAAGAAACAACATGGATAGGCAATGTCAAAATCTTTAAGTTATAACAATATCCTATAGCATTTTCAATACTGGTTAAACTTTTAGGTAATAATAAGTTTTCTAAGCTTGAGCAATGATCAAATGTATCTTTCAATAAGTGTGTCAAATTGCACGCGGATAAATCTACTGTCTTTAAGGCCACACAATTCTTAAATGCACCTTCAACTATTTTTTCAATGCTAGAAGGCAACTTAATTCTATTGATATCAGTATTATCAGCAAAACATTGCTTGGCAATGCTAGTCACAGCATGATTATGAATCTTCTTAGGAATGACTAAATCTTCTTTATTTCCATTATATTTTAATAATTGAATATGCTCATCTATAAGCTCATAAACAAAATCTCCATAAGTATATTGAGGATTAGAATTATCTCTAAGACTTTGATGGATTAAATCCTTATAAACTTTTAACGCTTTATCAAAATCATCATAAGAAGCCATACGCCATTCCCAGTTTGGTGAACCAATTGTACTTGGTACATTGAAACGACAATGATGTCCACATCCCATAACATCCCAAACAGGTATAATAACAGTCTCTGTTTCCAGATCTAAACAATAGTGTAATACTTTTTGATATATTTCACTTTCTTCATAGTCTTTTAAAACATAATTTATTTTACGTTTATATTTATCATCTAAATCATCATACCAAGCCATAATGGTATCATTATCATGAGTACCAGTATAAACAACAACCTTATTCATATCAAAATTATCTGAATGATGGAACTGAAAAATATACATACCTTTTAAATGATAATGATCTCTTAACTCATATACTTCTGCCCTTAAGTCACCCAAATCTTCCGCTAAAACCGAGAAGTTATCCAATTGATCAAGCAAAGTATCAAACAATTCATAACCTGGTGCTTCAACCCATTCGCCAATAATAGCAGTTGGTTCACTTGCTGGTATCTTCCAATAAGTATCAAATCCACGGAAATGATCAATTCTCACTGTATCATACATATTTAAAGCAGCACGAACACGCTCTACCCAAAACTTAAATTGATGTTCTTTCAAATAATCCCAGTCATAAATCGGATTACCCCATCTTTGTCCATAAGCACTAAAATAATCTGGTGGTACACCTGCTACAAATGATGGTGTTCCATCTTCTTCTAATAAAAAGCTTTCCTGATTGGCCCATACATCTACAGAATCTAATCCCACATAAATAGGCATATCACCAATAATTAAAATATCATGTTCATTAGCATAAGCTTTTAATGCTTTCCATTGTTTAAAAAATTCATATTGTAAAAAAATATAGAGTTCTATTTCTTTAGTCAAAGGTGTTAGTGAAAAATTTTTATCATTAATATAATTCTTATATTCTTTTTTCCATTCTGTCCAAGGTAGTTCATTATTGATAGCTTTAAAAACTCTATATATCGCATAATCCTTTACCCATGAATTTTCTTCAAAAAATTGATAATAAGCATCATCAGGTGCAAAATTTTCAAATGCTTTTTGATATAAGGAAAACTTGATTTTCCTAATATCCTGATAAGCCACATATGTGGCATCTTCATTATATGAATCAATATGATCTAATAGTCCCTCTTTGACAAATTGATCCAAACTTAAATAAATTTCATCTCCAGCCTGAGATGACAATGGCTGATAAGGCGAATTCCCATAACCTAATGGATTCAGTGGCAATATTTGCCAAATATGTATATGAGCATCAGCCATCCTATCAACAAGCTCATATGCACTTTTTCCAAAATCTCCAATTCCGTAATTATTAGGCAAACATGAAATTGGAAATAATAAACCAGCATCTTTTCTCATACAAATCTCCTCAAATTTCGATATATTTATTATACATGAATTCGCTAATGATTTGTATCATAAAAATGAAAAATGAAAAGGAATTATACTTTTAATGATAAGGCATAACTCTTTATTTCATCTGATAAAGAACCAGCATATATTAAATCATCAATATGTTCATAAGCTTCTAAAGATAAACCTTCAAGGAAACTAATATCAGAATCATACTTACCAGTATAACGAAATATGACTTTTTCTCGTGCTTTTTGTCTTTGCGTTTCACGATCTATATTTATTCCTTGTTCGATTCCTTGTTCAATACCTTCAATCTCCCCATGATTATGACCTTGCCAATACTGTGTATTTAGATCCATTTCATACTTCACACTAATATATCGATTTTCAGGTTTAGCTAAAAATTCATCTTTTTTATTTAATAAATATCTCACTGCTAAACTTCTTTGTGCCATTTTACTAATGAACTTTTGTACTGTATCATTCAATACATGACTTTTTGCCATAGTATATTCAAACCATTCTCTTTCATTCATATTCTCAATTCCTTCCTTTTCAAATTTTTTAACAGCTTTTTCTAACTCCACAATACGAATGTCCTGTTTAGTATACATATCCGCACCTCTATAGCTATCACTATTACGAACTATCTTATAGCCATCTTTAGATTCAACAACAATATCATTAATATAATCACCCTGATAAATTGTTTCATAAAAACAAATAAGATGCAAAAAAGCATATTTTGATTCATCTTTATTCCCAATATTTTTTTCAAACACACGCAACATTGCCAGATATCTTTCAAATTTAGGCATCAGTTTATTATCATCAATAGTAATTTGTGGTTCAATATCAATTATCATATTAAGACTCTCAACTGAATATAAACAATCAAGAATAGATGTTTTACTATTTCTTGATTGTCTGTTTAACTCGTTTCGTGTCTTGACAAAGTCTACAACATCAATATCTAAATAATTTTTAAATATAAATTGAATAAGAAATTGTGATTCTTCATCATTACCACTAAATATAAACTTAAACAAAGTATCATTTAAAATCTTGATATTGTAATTATCAAGAAATTCCATAGCCCAATCTCTTCTTTCTTTTTTCGTTAACGGTTTTAATTCGATTCCGTACTCTGGTTTTTCCATTAATCTTTTAATGAGATTATCCAATTCTTTATTTGACATATCATGACCTCCTAGCGTTCTTTAAAAAAGAGGTTTTATGACATCACATAATAAACCCCCTTACTTATATATATACGCACAAAATTCCAAAATTTCTTTTTTTTCTTTCAAAAAAAATAAATTTTTTTAATTTTAGGAGTTCTTTGTTTCATTATAGCAAATATATTATCTAATTGCAATTAAAAAGAGAAAAGCATAAAGCTTTTCTCATCACCTTAAAATACGCATAGCATTCAATATGGCTATTAAAGTAACACCAACATCAGCAAAAACACCCATCCACATATTTGATAAACCAAACATTGTAAGAATTAAAACACCTACCTTAACAATAAGAATAAATGCAACATTTTGTTTTAAAATATAATTTGTTCGCTTAGAAATATCAATAGCATCGCCAATAGTGGCAATATTATCCTGCATTAACACAACATCAGCAGCTTCAATAGCAGCATCACTGCCAATACCTCCCATAGCAATACCAACATCTGCACGCGCTAATACTGGTGCATCATTGATACCATCACCAACAAAAGCCACTGCACCTTGATTTGTTTCAATAATATTTTCTAATTGCATAACTTTATCTTGTGGTAGTAATTCGCTATATACCTGATCTATTCCTAATCTATTAGCAATGTCCTGAGCCACTTTATTATGGTCACCCGTTAACATAATGGTGTTTTTGATACCAGCTTTCTTTAAGCATTGAATACCCTCAATAGTTGTTTCCTTAATCTCATCGGCAACCACAATGGAACCCTTGAATTCATCGTTGACTGCTACATAAACAATAGTACCAATAGCTTTTGGTTCAATTATTTCAATTCCTTGGCTTGTAAATAATGAGGCATTACCCAATAGAACATGATCATTTCCTATATAGGTATCAATACCTTTACCAGCAATTTCCTGATAACGAGATATCTTACTTTCATCAATATCTAAATCATATTTACGAATAATACTTTTAGCAATTGGATGATTACTATAATATTCACCATAAGCAGCATATTTTAATAAATCATCATCACCATTTATTTCCACAACTTCAAAAGTACCTTTAGTAAGAGTACCAGTCTTATCGAAAACAATGGTATCTACATCTTTTAATAATTCTAAGTAATTACCACCTTTAATTAAAGCCCCCAGGCGACTTGCCTTCCCTAATCCTGCATATAACCCTAGCGGAATAGAAATAACCAAGGCACAAGGACAAGAAACAACTAAAAATGTTAAAGCGCGATAAAGCCAATCTGTAAATACAGCCCCATCAAATATCAACATTGGCAAGATAGCAAGTAAAACTGCTAAACCAACAACTGTAGGAGTATATATTTTAGCAAATTTGGTAATGAACTTTTCGATTGGAGCTTTCTTACTAGCCGCGTTTTCCATGAGTTCTAAAATTCTTGAAACAGTCGAATCATTATATGGTTTGGTAACTCTGACTTCTAATATTTCATTAAGATTAACAAACCCTGCTAATACTTCATCATTTTCACTAACACTTCTAGGTACAGCTTCGCCTGTTAAACTAGATGTATCAAGCATAGAATGACCACTGACTACAATACCATCTAAAGGTATTTTTTCTCCTACTTTAACTACAATGATATCATTAATACGGATATTTTCAGGTCCTACCTGAATCACACCATCGTTTGTTTTTAAATTGGCATAGTCACTTTTAATATCCATTAAAGTAGAAATAGAATTTCTTGTTTTATTAACAGCATATGCCTGGAAAATTTCACCAATACCATAAAATAACATAACAGCTACTGCTTCAACATATTCACCAATCGCAAAAGCACCAATAGTCGCTACTACCATTAAGAAATTCTCATCAAAAACTTCACCGCGACCTATATTCTTAAAGGCTTTAATTAAAACTGTATAACCAATCAATAAATAAGCAATAAGAAAACCAGCAATAGAAACATTATAATTACTGAAAATAATACTAGCTAAATAAACAATAACTCCTACAATCAAATTGCAGTTTTTCTTAGCATCAAACAATTTTGGCTGCTCAATGACACGTTTATCATCTTTATATGATAAAGTCACACCATCTTCTATAGAATCGATGGTTTTTTGGATATGATCAAACAAGTCATCTTCTATAACTGCTCCCTGAGGTTGAACTTGTAAAGTTTCAGTTGTAAAATTTAAAACAGCATCTTTAACTTGAGGCATATTTTTTATAGCTTCTTCAACTTTCATAGCACATGATGCACAATCTAAGCCAGCAACATGATAAGCAACTATACCTTGACCGTCTAATTTTCTTAAATCACGATAATCATCATGTTCATGATGACTTTCTTTTTTTGATAAAGTAACTTCTGGTTCCATAGCTTGAATAGCTGTTTCTAATTCTTTTATATCTATTTCCTGTTTTGCTTCAATAAACATAAGTCCACTAGCAAAATTAATCG
>JAJQEL010000024.1:43462-46352 GCA_021201655.1 Erysipelotrichaceae bacterium
ATATCTATTTCCTGTTTTGCTTCAATAAACATAAGTCCACTAGCAAAATTAATCGTACATTCATCTATATCATTTCTATTATTTAGCATATCTTCGACTTTTTGTGCACAATTAGCACAATCCAAATCATGAATATGATATTTTGTAAGCATGAAAATTCCCCTTCCTATTCTTCAATAACATGTTGATATCCAGCATCAAAGATTTGTTGAACATGTTCATCATCCAAAGAATAATACATCATTTTTCCGTCCCTTCTAAACTTGACGAGTTTCGCATTTTTTAAAATGCGTAATTGATGAGAAATAGCTGATTGTGTCATATTTAAAGCCGCTGCTAAATCATAAACACACATTTCTGATTCAAATAATGCACAAATGATTTTAATACGTGTAGAATCCCCAAAAACTTTAAATAATTCGGCAACATCATACAATATTTCTTCATCAGGCAAAGCATTAACAACTTTATCAACAATTTCCTGATTAACAATAGTATTTTTATCCATAATCAATAACTCCTTATCTTCATATGAATATTTCTTCATATGTTAATATGATTATATATCTATTTGATTGACAAGTCAATAGATTTGTGAAACAATATAATTAACGAGGTGATACAAATGAAAAGATTATTAATAGTCGTTGATTATCAAAATGATTTTGTGTGTGGCAGTTTGGGATTTGAAAAGGCTAAAGAATTAGAAGATCATATTGTTTATTTAATTAAAGAATATCGCATGAATGGTGATGAAGTTATCTATACGATGGATACTCATCAAAGTAATTACTTAGATACTTATGAAGGTAAACATTTACCTATTGAACATTGCATCGAACATAGTGAAGGATGGCAGCTATATGGTAAAGTTAAAGACTTATTAAAAGATAGTTTGTGTTTTAAAAAGAATACTTTTCCTTCATTGGATTTAGCTTACTATTTAGAAGATAAAAAATATGAAGATATTACACTAGTTGGCCTGGTTTCTAATATATGTGTTATTTCTAATGCCATCATGGCCAAGGCCGCACAGTCTGAAACACCTATTCGTGTTGATCTTAAAGGTATCGGCAGTAGTGATGAAAAAGCCCATCATGCATGTATTGAAGTTATGAAATCTTTACAAATTGAAATAGTAGAGTAAAAGATGACTCAATTGAAGTCATCTTTTATAATACTCTACAAAATCACCATTCGCTATTATTTGATCCAAAGTATTGAATGAATTATTTGTGTTTAAAATATATACATATGCTTGATTAATCATATGAAGATTTTCATCATAAATATTTATAAGCTCTTTATCGTATTCATTATTCACATTATTTTCACCAAAATAACTTTCCAGTTCATCCACAAGCTTTAATTTATCATCATCAACTTGATAAATTTCCCCTTTGACTAAATGATTACCTGCCAAAATAAAACCTGGATAATGTCTATCTACAAGACTATATAAGCTTCCTTTTATATAACCATAACCACAAAACTTTTCATGTTCTAAATAATGATGATAATACATTCCTTTTCTTAATGTTCCATATACAAATATCTTATTCATCTTTTCCTCCTGAAAAAATTATAGCAAATATTCATATAAGAAAGAAGAAGTTTTTATAATTTCTAAATAATTATTAGAACTTTAAGACTTTTATAAAGAGTTAAGAAATTTTTATCGAAAAAATAAAAAAAAGCTATTGTATACAAATAAAATTGGAGGTATAATCTTCATAATCATTAAGGGGGTTTTAATTTATGGAAATTAAAATAGAAAGAGCGGCAACGCTAAAAGAAAAACCAGATCAAAATAATCTTGGCTTTGGAAATTATTTTACTGATCATATGTTTATCATGGATTGGAGTAAGGAACAAGGCTGGCATGATGCAAGAATTGTACCATATGCACCTATTCCTATGGATCCTGCAACTATGGTATTACATTATGCACAGGAAACTTTTGAGGGATTAAAAGCATATCGTAATCCAAATGGGGATATCTTATTATTTAGACCAGAAATGAATGCTAGAAGAATGATTAATTCTAATAAACGTATTTGCATGGCTGAAGTACCAGAAGATATGTTTATTGAGGCTGTAGAAGCTATTGTAAAATATGAACAGGATTGGATTCCTACAGCACCAGATACATCATTATATATTCGTCCATTTATGTATGCATCTGAACCAAGTGTTGGCGTACATCCAGCTGATAGTTATAAATTTATTATTATCTTATCACCTGTAGGTGCTTATTATCCAGAAGGTCTTGATCCAGTTAAAATTTGGGTTGAAGATGAATATGTAAGAGCTGTTAAAGGTGGTACTGGTTTCACTAAATGTGGCGGTAATTATGCTGCAAGTATTGCTGCTCAGGTTAAAGCTGAAAATCATGGCTATACACAAGTATTGTGGTTAGATGGTGTACATAGAAAGTATGTTGAAGAAGTTGGAACAATGAATGTTATGTTCCTTATCAATGATACAGTTGTTACAGCAGCACTTGAAGGTTCAGTATTACCTGGTGTTACGAGAGATTCTATTATTCATATCTTAAAGGATTGGGGATATAAAGTAGAAGAAAGAGAATTAAGTATCGATGAATTAATGGATGCTGCAAGAGATGGTTCTTTAAAGGAAGCTTGGGGAACTGGTACAGCTGCAGTTATTTCTCCTATTGGTGAATTATGTTATAAAGGTGAAGAAATTGTTGTTCATGATTTCAAGATTGGTGAACTTACACAAAAACTCTATGATACTTTAACTGGTATTCAATGGGGTAAATTAGAAGATAAATACAACTGGACAAGAGTTGTAAAATAAAAATGAAGATCGCTGAAGTGATTTTGTCAAGTAGACAATTTAAATAATTAAAATGATTTGCTATTCC
>JAJQEL010000043.1 GCA_021201655.1 Erysipelotrichaceae bacterium
GCAGTATCTACTTTAGTTTATATTCCATTCTTACTTATCTATGAAAGACAAGATGCTCAGTAAGAAAAACAATTGAATACTATATTAAAAGAAATCTTCTAAATGGAAGATTTCTTTTTTATCTTATTGTAAAAAGTTAATATTTTTCAATAATATTTTGCTTTTTTCCGAAAATTAATGAAATTAAAAAAATAATAGAATATTGCATAGATATAATTGATGTACCTGTACTTATAGCATCGTTATAATTAGGTAATGAAATTGTATCGAATAATATTGTATCTTGGCATAATTGAGATAATTGATTATATTTGTTATTCGAAAAAGAAATACGATATATATGATATTCTTGTAAGGTTTCAGCAATACTAATTATTGATTGATCATTATTATCGATGCTTAATAAAATTGCAACGTGATGTTTGCGATTTACAATATTATTTAAATAGAATAAGTTGATATTATTTTGTAGTGTACATGGTATATTGACAGATTGTAAACCACTTTGTAAAAATGAACCAATAGCTTCACAAAAACCAGTCGCAAATATATCGACAGTAGATGCATTTAAGATTCTATTACAAATACGTATCATTGTATTACGATTTATTTTTAGATTAGTATTGGTAATTGATTTTTCATATATTTTGTTAAGAACAGCCTGAGCTTCATCATATGAAGAAAATGTATTACCACTATTTTTTGTCTAATATATTATTAGACTTAAAATAATCTTCTCTTTCAACTGCTAAGATTGTCATAAATTCACGATAGGACTTAAATCCCATCTTTTGATAAAGTCTCACCACTGTTGACTGAGATGTAAATGTCGCTTTAGCTAAATGGGTGCTAGCCATATTGTTGATATTATTAGATTCATCTAATAAATAATGTGCTATTAATTTTTCCGAATCTGTTAAATTTTTTTCGTCTTTTAATTGATCGATAATCATAATTTCACTTCCATTATGAATAATTATATCAAGAAATATGAATAAATCATGAATAATTCAATCATTTATATATATTGATTAATTAATGCAAATAAATTTCATTGTTATGAATAAACTAACCACTATGATAACATAATATCCAATACCATCATAATTAAAAACCCCACCATACATGAAATAGCCCCATAATCCACATCATCCTTATTAATTGCTTCAGGTATCATATCCTCTACACAAACAAACAACATCGCTCCTGCGGCAAAAGACAAGGCAAAAGGAAGTATATTATTAACAAGTGAGGCAAAGATATAGCCAATAATCGCTGCTGGTATTTCTACAATGCCTGAAAATTGACCATACATCATGGCTACAAACTTGTTCTTACCTGCTTCATGCATTGGTAAGGATATGGCTGTTCCTTCAGGAAAGTTTTGTATGCCTATACCTATTGATAATATCAGTGCTGGTATGATGTTATTGGTTACCGATGCAAAAGCCACACCAACAGCTAAACCTTCGGGAATATTGTGTAAAGTCATAGCAAGCATTAATAATTGATTCTTACTAAAATGAGAATCAATACCTTCAATTTCCCCTGATATCATATGCTCATGCGGTAATATATAATCAATCAATGATAAAAATAAAACCCCACATAAAAACCCAAAAGGGATAATGAGTAAATATATTTTATTTAAATCTTCTAATAAATCCATGGCAGGTAATATAAGTGAAAAAAATGATGCAGCAATCATAATACCAGCACTACTACCTAAAGCAATAGATACCAGATGCTTATTTTCTTTTTTAGTTAAATAAACGAGAGATGCTCCTAAAAAAGTCATCAGCCAATTAAAGATAATCGCACATATAAACATAAATACACCTCATAATAGTTTATGTTATATGTATATTTTGGTGAAAATAAAAAAACCGATATCAATCGGTTTAATCATAAGAACGAGCTTGATCAATAGTTTTAAGAAGGATAGCTTTAGTAGAAGCTCTTTGTTTTTTAGCATCATAAGTCTTCATAACGCTATATTCAACAACATCTCTCTTCTCAACTTCTTCATCATAGATATAATCAGATTGTCTAAAGAATAAGTTATCTTCATCATGAACATAAATACTTCCAAATTCCTTATCGCTATTATAATAAGCAACTCTTCCTTCTTTACGATCAATATAGTCATCCAAATGTTCCATTAATTGATTATAGAAACGATCATATAATGAAGAACTATCTCTATTTACATAAGCTTCATCAATTTCGTTATCACTAACATCCATATCATTTTCTTCTTTAAGCTTATATACAAGAGCATTTGCTAAAGCAATTGTATCAGTATTCTTACCAGTCTTAACCATATCCAATACTTTTTCATAAAGATCTAACTTATCAATACTATATCCTTCGTTGAAGAACTTATAAACAAGATTTAGATAAGCTTCTTTTTCTCTACCAGTATTCATATATAAGCTATATAAAACTTCAAAAGCGTCACCAGTAGGAATACGATTACCTAATGCTAGGAATTCATTCTCTGCTTCTTCGTATCTTTCTAACTTCACTAAAGCACTTGCACGATAATATTTAATCCAATTCTGATTATTATAGTGCCACTTTAATGATTGAGAAAATGCCATATTACTAGCTTCTACACATTTGGCATAGTCACCAGTTTCAAAAGCACTTCTTACTCTTAAGCGATACCATTTTTCTTTCTTTGATTCGAATTCCTTTCCATCCTTATTAACAAATGGTTCACCATTTAAAGCAACTACATCTAATTTATCTAAATAAGATGCTAACTTTGCATAATCAACAGGCTTAGTGTTGAGTATGTGTCTTGTGACTTTGTTGATAGTTGCTTCATAAGGAGAATATTTTTCCTGTTTTGTGATAGAAAGTATTTCATCTACAATAGAGTAAAATAAGTTCTCTTTTTCGTTGATTGATTTTTCATCAATATTAATGAATTTATTGTAAAGGGCATATCCATAATAGTTTATAAAACCTGTCAATCCTTCATCTATCTGTAAGAAAGTTCTTCCTACTTCGATAGCATCATCCATTAGTCCTTGATTTTTTAATTCTCTTACATAATCCATAGCTTGAAAATCATTAAACGAGCTAGGATCTTCGTCAAAACGTCTTCTATAAATTGTCAAATCTTTTGGCTCACGTTTTTCCACGATTCATCACCTCGGTGTATATTATAACAAGTTTATGGAATATTGTGAAGAAAAAAAGAAAGTTTATTTTATTATGTGATTATGATACTTTAAAATCATATAATTGCTTTTTTAAGATTTTTACGTTATAATCTTAGCGCTTGAAAGGAGGCTTAAAAATGAAATTATTTGAACAATATATGTTTAAACCTTTTATTAAAGAAACAATTGATGATTTAAAATTTAAAGAACCAACCAAAATTCAAAAAGAGGTGATTCCTTTAGTTTATAAGCATATTGATGTCATTGGAATATCCCAAACAGGAACAGGAAAAACGCATGCGTTTTTAATTCCAATTATGGATATGATAGATGTTGATCAACCATGTGTCCAAGCTGTTATTACAGCTCCTACGAGAGAACTCGCAAGTCAAATCTATGAAGCTGCGCAATTATTTGTCAAACACAATAAAGATATAAGAGTATCATTGATTATTGGTGGTAGTGATAAACAAAAAGCCATAAATAAATTAAGTACACAACCACATATTGTGATTGGTACACCAGGCAGAATTAAGGATTTATCTTTGGATGAACAAGCCTTAAAGATTACGACTGCAGATATCTTTGTCATTGATGAAGCAGATATGACTTTAGAGTTTGGTTATTTGGAAGATTTGGATGCTGTTTTAGGTAAAATGAAAGATAATCTGCAAATGATGGTCTTTTCAGCTACTATTCCGCAAATGTTAAGACCGTTCTTGAATAAATATATGCATAATCCTAAACTTATTGAAATTGATAGTAAACTTACAACATCTAAGAATATTTCTCATTATCTTATTCCTACAAAACATAGGGACAGATATGAGGTATTAAAATCAGTAATGGCTATTATTGATCCTTATATTTGTATTATCTTTTGTAATAAACGTACTGAAGTACAGGATATTGCTCATAAGTTAAGAAAAGATGGTTATAAGGTAGGAGAGATTCATGGAAATCTTGAACCAAGAGAAAGAAAGCAAATGATGCGTCGTATTAAGAATATGGAGTATCAATATATTGTCGCTACGGATATTGCAGCGAGAGGTATTGATATTGATGGCGTGAGTCATATTATTAATATGGAGTTTCCTAAGGAGTTGGATTTCTATATTCATCGTAGTGGCCGTTGTGGCAGAGGCAAGTATACGGGTGAATGTTATAGTATGTATGATACGAATAATCAAAGTTTGGTCGAAGCTTTAGAAAAGAAAGGGATTCATTTTGAAATGAAGGAACCTAAAGGTAATACTTTTGTTGACAGCAAAGAACGACAAAGACGTAAAAATCGAACAAAACATCAAACAGAGTTGGAAAGTAAGATATCTGGTATTGTTAGAAAACCAAGGAAAGTGAAACCAGGTTATAAGAAAAAACGTCAACGTGAAATTGATAAACTGGTGCGTAAAGAAAAACGTCAAATCATTCAACAGGATATTAAACGTCAAAGAAAAGAACGCTATAAGCAGGCACAAAGAGAAAAACGTTTAAACGAGGAGAATAATTCATGATTATAGGTTCTCATGTATCAATGAAAGGCAAAGATATGCTTTATGGGGCTGTTCAAGAAGCGTTAAGCTACGATGCTAATACTTTCATGTTTTACACAGGTGCACCCCAAAATACGTTTAGAAAGCCTATTAATCAATTAAAAATTGAAGAAGCTCAAACACTAATGAAGGAAAACAATATGGATATCGACAAAGTGGTTGTCCATGCACCTTATATTATTAATCTAGCTAATACAATTAAAAGTGAAACCTTTGATTTAGCAGTGAGATTTTTAAAAGAAGAAATTAATCGCTGTGAAGCTATTGGAGTATCACGTATGGTTTTGCATCCTGGTAGTCATGTCAATGCAGGTGAACAGGTTGGACTTGATAAGATTGTTGAAGGTCTCAATATGGTTTTAGATCCTCATCAACATGTCCATATTGCTTTAGAGACCATGGCAGGCAAGGGGAGCGAATTAGGCTATAGTTTTGATCAGCTCAAGTATATTATAGAACATATGGAGTACAATGAACTCTTAGGTGTTACTATTGATACATGTCATATGCATGATGCAGGTTATGATTTAACGAAGTTTGATGACATTTTAGCTGAATTTGATGCAAAGATTGGTATTGATAAAATATTAGTTGTGCATGTGAATGATTCTAAAAATCCTATCGCATCTCATAAAGATAGACATGAAAACATTGGTTATGGATATATTGGTTTTGATACATTAAATACCATAGTTCATCATCCACTGTTAAAAGATGTTCCTAAAATATTAGAAACACCTTATATCGAAGAACATGCACCTTATAAAGAAGAAATAGACATGTTTAGAAAGCAAAAATTTAATGAAACATTAAAATAAAGAAGATTGATCATCAATCTTCTTTTGTCATTTGTTTTAATGGTAATCATATGATTTGTATGGTATAATTCTATTAAGCAAAAGAAAGGAGCATAATCATGAAAAAGGTAGCTACAGGTGTAGATAATTTTAAAAAAATCATAGATGGTCATTATTATTTTGTGGATAAATCTATGTTTATAGAAGATATTATCGATGAAGATGTTGCATTATATAATAGACCAAGAAGATTTGGAAAAACATTGAATATGAGTATGCTTTACTATTTCTTTTCAATTAATGAGAAAGATAATGCTTATTTATTTGATGGTTTGGAAATATCAAAGCATGAAGAATTGATGAAGTATCAAAATCAATATCCTGTGATATTTATCACTTTAAAAGATATGAAAAACAAAACATTTGATTTACAGGTTTCAAAATTTGGGGCTATCATTAGAAATGTTGTGTTGCAACATTTAGAATTATTGAATAGCCCATATCTAGACGAATCAGAAAAAGATATACTCAATGATTATAGATTTGGAAGAGCCAATATGACGGATCTAAAAGACTCATTAATGAATCTCTCGGTATACTTATCTAAACATTATCATCAAAAAGTTATCACCTTGATAGATGAATATGATGTACCTTTATCCAGTGCTAGAGACAATAATTATTTTGAAGATATGTCTTCTTTTATTTCAGGAGTATTTTCAACTGGCTTAAAAACCAATGATTATTTAGATAAAGGTATATTAACAGGATGTCTTAGAATAGCGAAGGAAAGTATCTTTACAGGGCTTAATAATTTTAATGTTTATGGTATTGCAGATGAAATATCATCAACTTATTTTGGATTTTCTTATGAAGAAGTTTATGATATGGTGAAATATTATCAAATTGAAGATAAAATAGATACAATAAAAGAATGGTATGATGGTTATTTATTTGGAAGTCATGAAATATATAATCCGTGGAGTGTCTCAAAATATATACGTAAGATGGTTAAGGTAGGAGGTCATCCAGAATCATTTTGGGCTAATACTAGTGGCAATAGCATCGTTAGAGAATATATAGAAAAAGCAGATAACAAGATTCATGAAGAGTTTGAATTATTGATAAATAATAAATCAATAGTCAAAAAAGTGTTACCTGAAATAACCTATTTAGAGATGCAGGACAAGGAAAATATCTATAGTTTTTTGTTGTATACTGGTTATTTGAAGATCAAGTCGATTATTGATGAAACAGATCATATATATGAACTGGAAATACCTAATAAAGAAGTCAAAAAAATATACGAAAATAGCTTTAATAAATGGTTTAAAGATTACAGCAAAACAATAAGCAATCAATTAATAAATGCCTTTCTTCAACAAGATGAAAAAAAAGGCACAACGCTTGCTTATACAGATTTTAAACAAAACTATTAGTTATCATGATGAAGTTGAAGCTTTTTATCATGGCTTTCTTGGTGGCTTGCTTATGTGTGATGGATATCGTATAAAATCAAATAGTGAGAGTGGCGATGGAAGATTTGATTTATCAGCTATACCTGAAGATTATAATGATCCATGTCTTGTAATAGAATGCAAAATATCTGATGAAAGAAGACATTTAAAACAAGATAGTCAAAAAGCTATCAATCAGATTATTGAAAAGAATTATTTAGATGAATTTATAGCAGATGGTTATGATCCTATTTATGCTTATGGCATCTCTTTCTACAAAAAAACTTGTTATATTACAAAACTAAAAGAAGATTGAAATCAATCTTCTTTTGTCATTTTGAGTATTTCCTGTTTTAATGTTTCAACCATATCTTCTTGTTTTACTTTTCTAACAATTTCACCTTTTTTAAAAAGTAATCCTTCTTTAACACCACCAGCAATACCAATATCAGCATGCTTTGCTTCACCTGGACCATTTACGGCACAACCCATTATAGCAACTGTAATATCGCTATGGATATTGTTTAAGAAATCTTCTATTTCATTTGCAACTGGAATTAAGTCATACTGAATACGCCCACAAGTTGGACATGATATAAGTGTTGGTACATTATTGATAAGCCCTAATTCTTTCAGTAATGTTTTTGCTACTTTAATTTCTTCCACAGGATCAGCACTTAAAGATACACGAATTGTATTACCAATCCCTTGATATAATAAAGTACCAATACCCAATGATGACTTAATCGTACCACCTAACTTGGTACCAGCTTCAGTCACACCAATATGGAGGGGACAATCAAATGTTTGACTTGCTAGAGTGTAGGCTTCAATGGTTAATAATGTATTAGATGATTTTAATGATATTGCATAATCATGAAAATCCAATGATTCTAATATGTCAATATGCTTCTTAGCACTTTCAATCATGCCTTGAGCTGTTGGTTCGCCATACTTTTCTAATATCTCTTTTTCTAAAGAACCACCATTCACGCCAATACGAATAGGAATATGCTTTTCTTTACAAGCATCTACCACGGCTTTAACCTTCTCATAAGAACCAATATTACCAGGATTAATACGAATCTTATCAATACCTTGTTCAATACATATTAAAGCCAAACGATAATCAAAATGAATATCAGCAACCAAAGGTATATGTATACTTTGCTTAATTGTACTAATACTATTAGCATCCTCTTTGTCAAATACAGCTACTCTTACAAGTTCACAACCTGCATCTTCTAATTGTAATATTTGTTTAATAGTTGCATCAGTATCCTTTGTTTTTGTATTACACATTGATTGAATAATGACATGATCATTACCACCTAATGTTAAATTACCTATTTTAAATGAACGTGTTTCATTTCTCTTCATATGTTTACCTCACTTTTCTATTATTTTATCAAGATTTATCATAAAAGTATAGTCTCATTCATAAATTAAACTAGGTGATATTATGATACTTATGATAACAATCTTAGAATTCCTTATGGGTTCCTGTTTTCATTTTGTCTATGATTATTTTCCTTATTTTCCTCTTTCACTAATATTTCCAATAAACGAAAGCATCTTTGAACATTTAAAACTCTCTTTATATCCTATGATATTTATCGATATATATTTATATTTTAAGTACTATAAACAAGATAAACATATTCTATTTCCTTATCTTGTAGGATTACTTACTTCTATGTTAAGTATAGCTATGATCTATTACTTTTATCATATTGGTTTAAATATTACAAGTTTATGGATTGATATAGGTTTATTATTTGTTGCATTACTCATAGGTAATAGTTTAACTTATGTGGCTTATAATGATGGCTGGTATTTAAATATATATCTTACTATAGTCCTATTCATTATTATATTGATACTTATATCATATTGGACCTATTATCCTTTAAATTTACCTATTTTTATAAGCTAAAAGCAATGATTTCTCATTGCTCAATTAATTCTTTAAACTGATTTAATAAATCTTCAAAATAATGGAAAGCATCATCATATAATGCATCCTCTGTAGGATCAACTAAAGCTGATTTCAATAAATCCACAGGATCCTTGCTGCCACCAGACTTTAAGAAATTGAGATATGCTTCTTTTTGCACCTCATCACCTTGTAACAATCTTGATACTACAGCTAAAGCCACTGTCATACCTAAAGTATACTTATACACATAATAATTATAATAGAAATGAGGAATATAGAAACATGAATAACCGACTAAATCATCCATCTTTACATTTTCGCCAAAATAATCCTGATTCATTTGATAATACAAATCCGTAATCACTTTAGCTGACATTGGTTTTCCATCTTTGGCATAATTATGTAGAATATCTTCAAACTCTGCATACATTGGCTGTCTAAATATCAAACCAACACAATTTTCTAAGAATTCATACAAATAATAAGCTTTTTCTTCTTTACTAGTTGCATGTTCCAACATGTAATTAATAAGTAATGTTTCATTAACAGTTGATGCGACTTCAGCCGCAAAGATACGATAATCACAATTCACTGGTGATTGATTGTGACAAGATAAGTAAGTATGACAACTATGACCTAATTCATGAATCATGGTAGATAATGAATTATAATCACCAATAAAATTCATTAACACATAAGGTCTTGTATCATAGCATCCACTACTATAAGCTCCAATACGCTTACCATCATGAGGATAATAATCAATCCATCGCTCTTCTTTAGCTTGTTTGATAATATTGACATATTCATCACCATAAATACTCACAACATCGAAAATAATATCAAAACATTCATCAATGGTATATTTCTTTGTTTCATATTCTACTAAAGGAACACTTAAATCATAATTATACATTTCATCCATCTTTAATATTTTCTTCTTTAAAGCATTATAACGATGAAATAGTGGTCGATATTCCTTATTCGCTTTATCTAGTATCTTATAGAATAAACTTGTAGGAACATTATCATCAAATAATGATGCTTCTAATGGACTATCAAACTTTCTTACATCAGCATAAAAAGCATCCTTTTTCATAACTCCTGATAACGTTGTCGCAAAAGCATTTTGATATTTCTTATATTCCTTAAAGAAATGATGATAAGCATCACGTCTTACTCTAGGATTTTTATTCTTTAAAAATTCATTCAATGTAGCACTATTAAGGGTTTGTTTCTTGCCATCAACTATGACTGGATCATATTCTAAACGTAATGCATCAAAAACTTGTTCACTTGTATCAGCAATTGTTGCTGTTTTAGAAAGCAATGTTTCCATTTCCTGTGATAAAACATGAGGTTTATTTCTTAAGATATCATGAATTGAATAACGATATTCTTTAAGTCTTTCATCGGTTAAATATTCTTCTACCTTATCACTGCTATTAATCAATGATACACTATAAAAATCAAGTGATGCTTGGACTTGATTATAGAAAGCCATAATGGCTGCATACATGGTTTGATAGTTTTGATTATTAGGCTCTACATCACAATGGAGATGAGCGAAACAATGTAATTTTTGAATATAACGTGATAATTGGATATAATCTTCATGAAACTTCAAAAAAGCATCAACATTATCTAAGAAACTTTCTTTTTGTTTTGATATGCTTTCAAGTAACTCCTTAGCTTTATCTAAATCACTATAAAAATCATTATCTTCTTTATAAATAAGGGATAAATCCCAGGTATCTTTAATATCAATTTCTTCTCTTTTCATAAAAACTCCTTTCGTTTTATAATGATAATTTCTTTGTATCGTTTTGTCAAATGATTTAAAAATTTGTTGTTGCTTTTATATTTTAGATATGTTATTATATTTGGGCACAAGTCAGATGGCTCGTTGGAGAAACGGTTAACTCACATGCCTTTCACGCATGCATTCGCGGGTTCGAATCCCGCACGAGTCACCATTTTTTATAGGGGTGTAGTACAATGGTAGTACAGCGGTCTCCAAAACCGTATATGCGGGTTCGATTCCTGCCACCCCTGTTTTTTTATGCGATTTTTAAGGAGGTTGCTTGATATGATTAAAAAATATACAAAACGTCCCGTAACCATTGAAGCTATTCAATGGCTAGGTAATAATACTTCAGAAATCTTAGATTTTTGTGGTTCATGTTGCAAAATTAGAGATAATGATTTAATTATACAAACCCTTGAAGGTGACCATCTTGTTAGAGTCAGTGATTTTATCATCAAAGGAATTGCTGGAGAATTTTATAACTGTAATCCTGAAATATTTCATAAAACTTATGTCGAGTCTTTATAAGATATATTTTTTTATCTGTTGCTATCATAGAAGAAACGGATGATACAATTTATGTATCTTATGAAAATTAGTGTTATTGGTGTAAAAAACATTAAAGCCTACTCTCATTAGAGGGTAGGCTTTTTTTGTTTTGCTTGATCAATTGTTTCCTGTATAGCTTTTCTAAAAACCTCACTTTGCTTAATATCTAGTATTAGACAAGCTTCCTTGAATTCATTTACAAAACTGGCTTTGTATTTGGCTCCAACATATTTCATATTTTTCTTGTCCCATTCCTGGATGTATTTATTTTGATCAAAACTCATATTATTACTCTCCTTTACTGATAAGATAGAATCCAATAAGCATCAATACTATTCCTAAAAACCAGTAATCTTTGAATAAGGTTAGAATGATGCCTAAAAATAAGATAATTATTTTTATTTCTTTTCTCATGATTTATGATATAATTTAGATGATAGAAGGGAAGAAGAATTACTTCTTCTTTCTCTTCTTTGAACTCTTACTGCTTTTGGTTTCGGTTGCAAGCTTTACACCAATGTATGCAGCAATTAGAGTTGCTATCGGTTGAGCGATATTGTTAATGATTTCGCTCACCTTTTTCATATCATCTAAGTCGTATGTCAAGCGATTTTCGCCTTTTTTATCAATTAATTTTGATTTTTTGTAAGCCAAAAAAATCCCAAATGGGATTTAATCTTTTTAAGATATAGGTCAATATTACAAATGAAAAAGTGTTAAGGAATCGTACATCAAAGACATGTAATAATAATTATATTGTCATTGGTAAATGATAGCATTTCGATTTTGAGATTCTCTGCTCTGTTTTTTTATGCGATTCTATAGGTTTCACCAGTACTCATAACTGTGACTTTATCTTTTAAACATCTCACAAACTCATCACATACACTATCTGAGGTACAATGAGCCAAGTAAATATGTTGAATATCATTATCCATCATATATGTAATTGTTTTAAGGGTTACTTCATCATTATCCTTAAGATGAAAACCACCCATAACAGCGAGTACTCTATGATCATTTGTCACTTCTTTAGCATATTCAACCGTATTACAAATACCACTATGAGCACATCCAGATATCACTACAATTCCTTGATTTGTTTGAATTACTATACCACTATCATCTAATACTTCATCATCTAAGCCATTTTTAGTAATCATCGGAAACTTCAATGCTTCAAAATTGTTGTTTCTTTTTATTTCCCCTAAAAAATAAACATTCTTTATGTATTCATATGGTTCTTTAGTTTCAATCAAATCAAACCTATTCATTAATTCCTCATGATTCAAAGATAAACCGCCATATGTCTTCGTACGTTTGCTTTGACGATAGTCACAAGCATGGGGATGCATTATAAGGGAGGGGTGGGAATCAATATATTCTAATCCATTGCCATGATCATAATGACCATGACTTAAAAATATCACATCTACATCATTAACATTAATATGTAATTTTTCTGCATTTCTTTTAAAAATATCACTAGCACCAGTATCTAATAACATTTTCTTATCTTCATATTCAATATATAAAGATAAACCATGTTCATTATTGAGTAATGGATTATGGCATCTATTATCATTTAAAACAGTTATTTTCATAATTTCAGTCCTCTTTTATATTTTAACTATAGAAGAGAGATTTGTGAAGAAAAAAATTTGTAATCCATACTGAAGAATGGTTTAGAGTTTTAAAGTTATGTGAAAATGCAAAAAATTATTGACTTTGGTGAAAATCTTTGATATCAAGTAACCGTATTCAAAGAGAGTTACTCCACATGAGGCTTCACCTAAAAATACAAAGTGATTAATCACAATATGTATGGGTGATGGTAATGTGGTTTTTTATATCATCATCCAGGAAGAGGAGATGTAAAAATGTTTAGTTTCTTTGTTAAAAAGATAGGATAAACGCACGAAATATACAAGAAGAATAACAGATTAAAAGATAGTAAGATTTATTTACTATCTTTAGTCTGTTTTTTTTGATCTAATAAATATTTAATATTTTCACCATCTAATAAGGTAAATAATTTAATAAGATTGATTTCATAGTTCATTATAAATACATCCTGTGTCAATCTTAATGATCTGTTTCCTAATATAGGCTGCATAAGTTTTAATAATGTTAAAACACTCTTTTTAATTATTGATGAATTATGAGAAGCTTCCCATAATTCATCCAGAATAAATATAAATCGATCATTTGTACTATAAAACCAGTCATAAACTTGCTCATATGATTCGGGTTCTATATGATATTGAGAAATTAAATCAGTTTTAAGCCCTTCTTTAATTGGTGTAATATAATCAGTGTATGATGAACATTCATCATCCATTCTACTAAAATCAATATATATAACATTATATTGATTTAAATGAGTTAAATAATCATTACATTGAGATATTTTTAATTGATCAAAAGTTGATTTAGTATCATAGCCTTTTGTATAATAAGCTGCAAGCATATTCGCATTAATTGTTTTTCCGAATCGACGAGGTCGAGTGATACAAATATCATGGCCTAACCCGTTATCCAAATATGAATACAATCTATTTATTAAGAGACTTTTGTCTACATACAAAGGATTACGAACAATATTTATATATTTATCAATAGGATTTTTAACATTTAAATAAAACATATTATCAGCTCCCTTTAAACAATTATAAACTATTTATATGATTTTTGCTATAACAATCATTGAAATCACTTAAGAAACAAAAAAGCAGCTATGAGATGAGTTGTTAATGAATAAAATCTAAATTTTCTTTGTATTATATTGATTTTATGATAAGATAAATACATATGTTGGAGGTTACTATGTTTGGACGTAAAAAGAATCAATATGAAAAATTAGATATTAATAAAGCTTATAGCTATTTTGCTAATAATAGGGATAAAGTCATTATTATTTGTTTAGATGAAGATGAGGAATTTGATAAAAGACATATGTCAGGAGCTGAATGTTTTCCTGGTAGATTGATCGATCGATTCCCTGATTATTTTCCTGATAAAGATATGGATTATTACTTATATTCTAATAACAAATATATCTCAGAAAGAGATACGAAAATATTACTTAAAAAAGGTTATAAAGCTTATGATCTAGGTAGTTTTATAGATTTTCATGGTGCAGAAAGTGGCACAAATATATCAAGAAAAGAAAAACGTAGAAGAAGACACAATAGCTAGTGTCTTTTTTTGAGCTATCATTCATATTGTTTGTTTCATATTTAAAATTATGCGATACTTAATATTACGAGGAGGAATGACCATGATAGAATATATTAGAAAAAGAGATGGACGTATGGATCCTTTTGATGTTAATAAAATAGCAGGAGCCATTTATAAAGCTTTTCAAGCAACTAATGCTAAATACGATTTAGATAAAGCTTTAGAATTATCTCATATTGTAGAACATAAACTAGAAGAAAGACATACCCAACTGCCAACAGTGGAGCTGGTACAAGATACAGTTGAAGAAACTTTAATTGAACAAGGCTATGTCAGAATAGCCAAAGCTTATATTTTATATCGTGCCGAACGTACCCGTTCGCGAGATAGAAAATCTAGACTGATGAAAACATTAGAAGAAATTACTTTTCAGGATGCTAAAGATAGTGATTTAAAAAGAGAAAATGCTAATGTCAATGCTGATGCTCCAATGGGTACAATGCTTAAATATGGGGCCGAGGCAGCCAAACAATTTAATGAAATGTTTGTTTTAAATCCACTCCATAGTGCAGCTCATAAAGCGGGAGATATACATATTCATGATATGGATTTTTTAACGCTCACAACAACTTGTACACAAATAGATATTATTAAATTATTTAAAAATGGATTCTCTACTGGTCATGGCGTTTTAAGAGAACCGAATAGTATTACAACCTATTCAGCACTAACTTGTATTGCTATTCAATCAAATCAAAATGACCAGCATGGTGGTCAAGCTATTGTTAATTTTGATTATGGAATGGGTGATGGCGTCAGAAAATCCTATAAGAAATGGTATTTTAAAGCCTTAGTACATGCTTTGGAATTATTAACAAATTTAGATAATAGTGTTATTGATGAATTAAAAGCCTTAGATATCGTGCCTTCAATGGAAGATCATGGCTATTTAGTTAAGGAAAGAGAAATTCTTTTAGAAAAGGGTTTAGATGATCAAACCATCACCAAAATACAAGACTTTACCACAAAAGATGCTTATCAACAAACCGATAAAGAAACCTATCAAGCCATGGAAGCTTTAATTCATAATTTGAATACTATGAACTCTAGAGCAGGCGCGCAAGTTCCATTTAGTTCCATTAATTACGGTATGGATACTTCACCAGAAGGTAGAATGGCTATGCGTAATGTTATGCTTGCCACCGAAGCAGGCTTAGGTGGTGGCGAAACACCTATTTTCCCAATTCAAATATTTAGAGTGAAAGAGGGTATTAATTATAATGAGGGTGAACCAAATTATGATTTATTTAAATTAGCCTGTCGTGTATCGGCTAAAAGATTATTCCCTAATTTCTCATTTGTGGATGCGACTTTTAATAAACAATATTATAAAGGTACCCCAGAAACAGAAATTGCTTATATGGGATGCCGTACGAGAGTTATTGGTAATATCCGTGATCCTAATAGAGAAATATGTCCTGGCAGAGGAAATTTAAGTTTTACTTCTATTAATCTTGTACGCCTTGCTATTAAATCTAAAGGTGATATTGATGAATTCTTTGATAAATTGGATGCAATGATAGATTTATGTATTGATCAATTATTAGAAAGATTTGAAATTCAATGTCGTAGACGTGTGATGAATTATCCTTTCTTAATGGGACAGGGTGTCTGGATTGATTCTGAAAAACTCAAACCAACGGATGAAGTCAGAGAAGTCCTTAAACATGGTACATTGACGATTGGCTTTATTGGTTTAGCTGAAACTCTTAAAGCATTAATAGGTTATCATCATGGTGAAAGCGAAAAAGCACAAGTATTAGGTTTACAAATAGTTGCCCACATGCGTAAACGCGTTGATGAAGCATGTCAAAAGTATCAATTGAATTTTTCATTAATTGCTACACCAGCTGAAGGGTTAGCAGGTCGATTTGTAAAATTAGATAGAGAACTCTATGGCAAAATTGATGGCGTGACTGATAGAGAATATTATACGAATAGTTTCCATGTACCTGTTTATTATCCAATCTCTGCTTATAAGAAGATTCAAATTGAAGGTCCTTATCATGAATTAACAAATGGTGGTCATATCAGTTATATTGAAATGGACGGGGATCCAACTAAGAATTTACCAGCTTTTGAAAAAATCGTTAGAGCTATGCATGATGCCAATATTGGTTATGGGGCTATTAATCATCCAGTTGATAGAGATCCTGTTTGTGGTTATAATGGTATTATTGATGATGTATGTCCTAAATGTGGCAGAAAAGAATCTGAA
This sequence comes from Erysipelotrichaceae bacterium, assembly GCA_021201655.1. Lineage (GTDB taxonomy): Bacteria > Bacillota_I > Bacilli_A > Erysipelotrichales > Coprobacillaceae > JAJQDJ01. The sequence goes on from JAJQEL010000043.1 coordinate 16,734, forward strand.
CATGAAGGTTTTGAACGTATTAGAAGAATTACAGGTTATTTAGTAGGGACTTTAGATCGTTTTAATGATGGTAAACGTGCTGAAGAAAGAGACAGAGTAAAACATACAATCGATGAACATTAGATTATATGGTACAGTCAACGATTCCATCGTTGATGGTCCTGGTTTGAGATATACCATCTTTACTCAAGGTTGTCCTCATCATTGTTTTGGTTGCCATAATCCTGATAGTCATGATATGAATGGTGGATACGTTGAAGATACAGACAAAATTATTACCGAAATCTTAGATAATCCACTACTTGATGGTATTACTCTATCTGGTGGCGAACCCATGTTACAACCCTTACCACTGATAGAAATCATCAAACATATTAAACCATTACATGTTATGATCTATAGTGGCTATACCTATGAAGAAATATTACAATTAGGGGAAAATCAAAGACAATTATTATCATTATGTGATACCTTAGTGGATGGCCGTTTTGATATGTCAAAACGTAGTTTGGAACTTTTATATAAAGGATCTTCTAATCAACGTATTATTAATATTCAAGAATCCCTAAAAAACAATAAAGTCATTATCCAAGAAATATCGACATATGGAGAATTACTATAATTCTCCTTTTCATTTAGACATTTTTTAACATCTGTCAAAAACAGAATGACAAGTATTTACTTTACATGATGATTTGTTAAAATAAATTTCATAAAGATATGTTATCTGACATAATCTATAAAGAAACGGGTGATAGGAATGTTTGCGAAAGGATATAATATTTATAAATTAATATGGATATTTGTGATTACATCTTTTATAGGTTCATTATTTGAAATATTATGGGTATTGGTATCAACTGGTAAACTGATGAGCAGAAGTAGCTTATTATATGGACAGTTTTCGGTGATATGGGGATTTGGTTGTGTTTTACTAACAGTTGTTTTACATCGTTTAGAAGGTAAAAGGGATTTATTAGTATTTAGTGTTGGTGTTATTGCTGGAGGTTGTTATGAATATGTTTGTTCTTATTTGAGTGAAAAAGTGTTTGGGGTTATTTTCTGAGATTATAGTGGTTATTCTTTTAATTTACATGGTAGAATAAATTTACAGTTTTGTTTCTTTTGGGGATTAGTATCAGTTGTTTGGATTCAAAATATTTATCCATTTTTATGCAAACATATTGAGAGTATACCAATCGCATATGGAAAACAGCTTACAATGATAGTATTAGCGTTTATGATATTTGATATGGGTATTTCATCTTTGGCACTCATTCGTATGCATCAAAGACAGGAAGGTATTGTAGCTAGTAATCCTGTATCAGTCTTTTTAGATGAACATTATGATGATGAATACTTATCACAAAGATATCAAAATATGAAGTTACCCATTAATTAATATTTAAAAAAACTTCCTTTTCTTGTATAATGGTGCAAGGGAGGAAGTTTTTAAATGAAACCAATGTTATGTTTTGATGTTGATGGAACATTGCGTGATAATGTCAAACACGAGGTTAGGCCATTAACTTTGAAGGCTTTACAACAATTAAAAGAAAATGGCTATCATTTAATTATATCATCTGGTAGAGGTATTGATTCTTTAAAAAGAACGGGTTTGATGGAATTATTTCCTTGGGATGGTTATGTATTGAATAATGGCCAAGTGATATTAGATGAAAATGGTGACATATTGTTTAGTGGTCATATGAAGGATGAAGCAGTTAGAGAAACATTACGAGTGGCTAAGGAAGTGGATTTAGCGGTTGTTTTGAAAGCAAAGACAAGAGTGATTTCTAAGGAACCAGATGCTTATGTTTTAGAATCGCAGAGATTTTTTAATAACGTGATTCCTGAAGTAGGGGAATATTATGGCCAAGATGTTGATGCGATGATTATTTACGGGCCTAATGGTTATGATTATGCACCATTTTTACATATTGATGGTATTAATGTTTTACCAGGTGAATCAACTTATGCTGATGTTACCATTAAGGGTTTATCAAAGGCTACGGGTATTCATGTTTTAATGGATAAATATGGCGACAAAGAATATTGGGCTTTTGGTGATTCTATGAATGATTATGAAATGTTTAAACATGCTGATTTTTCGATTGCTATGGGACAAGGCAATGCTAAGTTAAAAGCTATTGCATCTTATGTAACGGATCCTATTGATGAAGATGGACTCTATAAAGCATGTATTCATTTGAATATGATAGGAGGAAACAATGAATAAAGAAGAAGCCATTAAACAAGCACATGAAATGTATGCTTATGACATAAGTGAACAAGCAGATGCTGATAATAATGATTTTGATGCTCTGTGGCAAAGCATCTATGATGTTTTACAAGTAGCGACATATGGTATAGTAGATATGGAGCAGGATGAAATTGATGAAGCTATGGCATGGTTAAAACAAACTCAGGCCATGACAGAAAAATATAAAGAAACGGAGATATGGTTTTAAGGATATGAAAGTTATAGATATGCATTGTGATACCTTGTTAGGTATTGCCATAAATAAAGAAAAAGGAATAGATACTTCTTTAAGAAATAATGATTTAAATATTAGTTTAGAAAAGATGCTTCAAGGGGATTATTTATTACAGAACTTTGCTATATTTACACATCTTAAAAAAGTTAATGATCCAGTTAAGTATGTGATGGATATGATTGATTTATTTTATAATGAAATGGATAAAAATAGTGATATCATCAAACCTATAAAAAATTATCAAGATATCATTGATAATCAAAATAATGGACTTATGAGTGCGATGCTTACTTTAGAGGAAGGTGCAGTTATTAATAATGACTTAGCTTATTTACGCAATTATTATCGTTTAGGAGTAAGAATGATTACGCTCACATGGAACTTTGAAAATGGTATAGGTTTTCCTAATTTTTCCAAAATTGGCTATGGTGAATATGATGACAAAAACGGTTTGACAGATTTCGGCAAGGAATATATCAAAGAATGTGAACGTTTGGGTATTATCATCGATGTTTCTCATTTAAACGATGCAGGTTTCTATGATGTATTAAAATATACTGATGCGCCTTTTGTTGCATCTCATTCTAATGCACGCTCTGTGTGTTCTCATGCTCGTAATATGAGTGATGATATGATAAGACAGTTATCAAAACGTGGTGGTGTGATGGGCATTAACTTTGCCGCTGATTTTTTAGGTGAGCATGCTTCTATGTCTACAATAGATAATATGGTAAAACATATCAAATATATTAGAAACATTGGCGGTATTGATTGTATCGGGCTAGGAACAGACTTTGATGGTATTCCACAAAACCTGGAACTTAAAGATGCATCTTATATGCCTATGTTAGAAAAAGCCCTTAGAAAAGAAAATTTCACTGATGAAGAAATAGAGAAAATTTTCTATAAGAATGTCTTAAGACTCTATCAACAAGTATTGAAATAGAAAAAAAGAGGTAACTATACTGACGCAAAATGAAAATCCTGAAACTCCAGGGTTTTCTTATTGTCAATATTATTATATAAACAAAAAACAGATACAGTGGGAGCCCGTATCTGTTTTTCATGTTGATATCAGTTTGGGAAAGGATATCATGAAGTAGTCATATTTGAAGGGAAAACAAAATTGACTACGTATATAGTATAACATACTTTTTTGAAAAATTTTAGTAAAACTTAACAAAATTTTGTGTGAAATTTATGGGCTGGGCAGAATTAAGATTGTTAAGTATAGTTTCTAACAGCTTTTGAACTCATGACTTTAAGCTATTATATCCATCAGTCACAGAATTAAAGGAGCATTTTCTTTAATTCTTTTTTGCTTGTCTAGATGCGTAAAAATGTATATAATGAGAATAATAAAAAGGTGTGTGGAAACATGAGAGAGATAAAATATGAAGAAATAGTTAATGCTATTAAAGATATATGCATAAGTGCTAATAATGTTTTGCCAAACGATATTAGTGAAGTGATTGCAGAAGCTTATCAAAATGAAGATTTTAAACTTGCTAAAGAAACTTTAGAAATATTAATAGAAAATGCGAAAATTGCCCAAAAAGAAAAATCACCGATATGTCAGGATACAGGCATGGCTTGTGTATTTGTAGAAATAGGACAGGATGTTCATGTTGTAGGGGATTTAAATGATGCTATTAATGAAGGTGTTAGACAGGGTTATGTTTCGGAATATTTACGTAAGAGTGTTGTCAATGATCCAATGTTTGATCGTGTGAATACAAAAGATAATACACCTGCTATTATTCACTATGAGATAGTTAGTGGTGATAAGTTAAAAATTACTTTAGCTCCAAAGGGCTTTGGCAGTGAGAATATGTGTCAAGTTAAGATGCTTAAACCTAGCGATGGAGAAGAAGGAGTTAAGGATTTTGTCTTAAAGGTGGTTAATGATGCAGGAGCTAATGCATGTCCACCAATGGTTATTGGTGTAGGCATTGGAGGTTCTTTTGATTATGTGACTTATTTATCAAAGAAAGCCATGTTACGTGATGCTAAGAGCCATCATCCTGATAAGCGTTATGCTTTGTTGGAAGATGAATTATTAGAAAAGATTAATCAAACTGGAATTGGACCTGCAGGTTATGGGGGTAAAACAACAGCTTTATCATTGAATATAGAAACTTATCCTACTCATATTGCAGGGATGCCTGTAGCAGTAAGTATTTGTTGCCATGTTGCCAGACATAAGGAGGTTATATTATGAAAAAAATAATGACTCCTTTTAAAGAAAAAGATGCTTTGAGTTTAAAAGCAGGAGATCAGGTTTTGCTTAGTGGTATTATTTATACGGGAAGAGATGCTGCTCATAAGCGTTTGCTGCAATTAATAAAAGAGAATAAACCTTTACCTTTTGATGTTAAAGATCAGATTATCTACTATGTAGGACCGACCCCAACAAAGCCAGGACATGTTTTTGGCAGTGGTGGACCTACTACCTCTGGCAGAATGGATGCTTATGCACCAGAGCTGTTAAAACTCGGCTTGCGTGGTATGATTGGTAAGGGTTATAGAAATGAGGATGTTAAAGCAGCTATTGTGAATAATCATGGTGTTTATTTTGGCGCTATTGGTGGTGCAGGTGCTTATATATCACATTGTATTAAAGAATGTGAAGTGATTGCATTTGATGATTTAGGAACAGAGGCTATTCGCCGTTTATATGTTGAGGATTTACCAGTTACAGTATTAATAGATTGTCAGGGAAACGATTTATATGAGTTGGGACGAATTCAATACTTAAAGGAGCATAACTATGGCAATTAGAGATTATAATGAGGTAGATATTTTATATACATTGATGTCTTTTGTGAATGTATCATCTGTACAGGATATGTATTATATCATTGCTCAAACGATTCTTTCTCATTTAGATAAAATACCTGATATTAGTATTAATGATTTAGCTGATCTTTGTTATACATCACCAGCAACTATTTCTCGTTTTTGTAAAGATTTAAATTGTCGAAATTTTGCAACATTTAAAAAAGAGATTGCGATTGCGATAGAATTGTCTAAAAATGAAGTTCATCTTTCTACGAAAGATGAAGATGCATGTATCAAAAATCCTGATTATTTAGTCGAAAAGATGTATGGCGAAGCCATAGAATCACTACAAATGGTACAAAAAAGCATTAATATGCATGAAATAGATAAAATATGTGAAATGATTTATACATCAAAAAGTGTGCATATGATTGGTTACCAATTTAATAAAATCATATCCAATGATTTTCAAATGAAAATGTTAAAGCATCGTAAAATGGTTTATGCTTTTGTTGAACGTGGCGATGAAATTGGACATTTAGATATTATCGATAAAGATACACTGGTTATGATTATTAGTGTTCGTGCACGTGCACAGCTTATTGATGCTTTAGTTAAAAAAGTTAATGAACATAATCCTAAGATTATTTTATTAACAATGAATAAAACATATCATAATGATTTAATAGATTATATTTATTGTATCGATGGTAGTGAAAGTGATTATACGGAATCATCATTACAAGGAACAATGAACTTTATGAGTTTATTAAATCTTATTTATGTGAGGTACGGATTACTATATAGAAAGTAGGGACAAAAAATGTATAGTTTTTTGAATGATTATAGTGAAGGGGCACATCCTAAGATTATGGATGCTTTATTAGAAACAAATGAAGCACAGAGTGTTGGTTATGGGATGGATGAGTATTGTCGTTTAGCATGTGATGCAATTTATAAGCGATTAGGTACAATGGCACCTGATGTTCATTTTTTAGTGGGTGGTACGCAAACGAATTTAACCTTTATTTCTCATTGCCTTAAGGATTATCAGGCAGTGATAGCTTGTGATGATGGACATATTAATGTCCATGAAACTGGGGCTGTAGAGGCCAGTGGACACAAGATTCTAACTAGAGAACATCAATATGGTAGGATGAGCGTAGAAATGATAGAAGATATTATGCAGAATCATGAAGATGAGCATAAAGTACAGCCGAAGATGGTTTATATTTCTCAGACAACAGAATGGGGTACGTATTATACTTTATCGCAATTGGAAGATATTTATGCTTATTGTCAGGAAAATGATCTATATTTGTTTATGGATGGTGCCAGACTGGGCAGTTCAATAGTGCTAGAGGATGCTCCTAGCATGAAACAAATAGCCCAAAATGTGGATGCTTTTTATATTGGTGGTACAAAGATGGGAGCTTTATTTGGTGAAGCATTGGTGATTTGTAATGATGATTTAAAGGAAGGTTTCCGCTATCAATTAAAAAATAAAGGTGCCATGCTGGCTAAAGGGAGACTTTTAGGGGTACAGTTCTATACTCTATTAGAGAATGATTTATATGAAGAAATCGGAACTTATGAAAATCGTATGGCGGATAAATTAAGAACTGCGCTAAAAGAAAAATATCCTTTATATTTACCTAGTCTAACCAATCAAATCTTTGTCGATATACCAAATAGTGATTTAAAGGAAATAGAAAAAGAATTTATGGTCACGCATATGAAATCATTAGATAAGACACATACGCGTATACGTATGGTTACGAGCTGGGCTACTGATGAAAAACAGGTTGATCATTTTATTGAATTGATAAATAGCATTTAAAAGGATGATATTATGTCAACACAAAGTTTTACTGATACTATTTACGTTGAACATGAAGACGTTGAAACGCTTTATAATATTATGAATGACAAATCTATTGAAGTGAAATATCAAAAAGTTATTAGCCATCAAGAAGTTAAGGGAAAAGATATTTTAGATATGTTGGATATAAAAGAAAATGATATATAAAACAATTTTACGAATGGATATAATGAATATATTACTGGAGATACATTAATGAATTTAGTGTTCTCTAAAATAAAAGATGTACACGCTATCTTTCCTAGTGTTGTTACACATATTGACTGTAAAAATGATATTCATTTAAGAGAATATTATGAAAAGTTTGGGTTCAAATTATTTAAAAAAACTAATGACGAGTTAATTTATCTTTTGCCTAGTAATATCATTTTCGATGCTGTTTCAGAAAAACAGAGTTTATATAATTCTTTAGATGAATATACGATAATGATTCATTTATCATTAAAGGTATAAATATCTGTACAATATATGATTATTGTATTATAATACCTTTGGGTATAGCCTAATATAAAGAAAAGAGGAGTTTTCATGAATAAAACTGAATTAGTAGATAAGGTAGCAAGTTCAGCTGGTATGACAAAAGTTGATGCCGAAGCAGCTATTAATGCTTTTGTAGCAACTGTTAGTGATGCTTTAAAAGAAGGGGATAAGGTTGTATTGAAAGGTTTTGGAACATTTGAAGTACGTGAACGCAAAGAACGTGTTGGACGTAATCCCCAAACTGGTGAAGCAGTTGTTATACCTGCTAGTAAAGCACCAGCTTTTAAAGCCAGTACTGTTCTAAAGAAAAGTGTTAATGATTAAGTGCCATTAACACTTTTTTATGTTAAAATAGGTGTCAAGGAGATGAAAAAACATGAATAATTATAAATTTGATACTCTAACAATCCATGCAGGACAACAAACAGATCCTACAACAAAGGCTATTGGTGTGCCTATTACTTTAGCAAATGCTTATACATTTGATAGCGCAGATCAGGCTAAAAATATCTTTGCCTTAGAAGAAGAAGGTTATTTTTATACCAGATTATCTAATCCTACTGTAACAGTCTTACAAGATCGTATGGCGGCATTAGATGGTGGCGCAGGTGCAGTGGCTTTTGCTAGTGGAACAGCAGCGATTATGGGATTAATCATGACAGTATGTCAATGTGGTGATGAAATTGTGGCTGCAAATAATTTGTATGGTGGTACTATTGGTTCATTGTCGGGAACAATGGAAGGTATGGGATTTAAAACAAAATTTGTTGATCCTAGAAATTTGGATGAAATTGAACAAGCTATAACTGATAAGACAAAGATTCTTTTCTTTGAATCTGTTGGTAATCCAAATGCAGATATGTTTGATTTTGAAGAAGTGGCCAAGATTGCTCATAAATATCACATTCTCTATGTGATTGATAATACCACATGTACACCTTATTTATTTAAGCCTTTTGAACATGGTGCAGACGTGATTGTCTATTCTACTACTAAATATATTGCTGGTCATGGTAATGTGACTGGCGGTGTTGTTGTTGATAGTGGTAAGTTTGATTGGACAAGTGGTAGATATCCTTTATTTACGAATCCTGATAAAGCTTATCATGATATTGTTTATGCTGATATGAAAGAAAAAGCTTTATGTACAAAAATGGTTGCAAAAACTTTAAGAGATTTAGGTGGATGCATGTCACCATTTACCGCTTATATGACTTTAATAGGACTTGAAACATTACCACTGAGAATGAAAAAACATGTGGAAAATTCACGCGCCATCGCAAAATTCCTTGATGAATGTGAAGATGTCACTTGGGTGAGCTATGCGGAATTAGAAGATCATGAATCTCATGCTTTGTGTGAAAAATATTTCCCTAATGGTTTTGGTGGTTTATTTACATTTGGTGTTAAAGGTGGCAGTGAAGGTGGCAAAATTGTTATCAATAACATTAAGCTCTTTATCCATGCCACAAACTTTGCTGATTCACGTAGCTTATTAACGCATCCAGCTTCTACAACTCATGCACAAATGAGTGAAGAAGAAAGATTAGCTGGCGGAGTTAAACAGGAAACAATTCGTATTTCTGTTGGTTTAGAAGATCCTGAGGATCTTATTAATGATTTGAAACAAGCATTTGCAAAAATATAGAAAATAAAAAGCAGATTTTGCAATCTGCTTTTGTTTTACTTAATAATTGTTCCTTCTGTTGGTCCACCAGCAGCATTTGATTCATCTGTATCAATATGCATAGCTAAAGCATAACTATCACTCACACGACAAACAACATCACCAAAGATAAGTGAACGACCATCAGTCTTTACTTCAACACTAACGATTTGTTTATCAACAATACCAAATTCTTTAGCATCAGCTTCAGTCATATGTATATGACGTTTGGCAGCAATAACACCTTTACTAATTTCAACTTCGCCAGCAGGTCCAATGATTTTGCATCCACTTGTACCTTCAATATCGCCAGATTCTCTTACTAATGCAGTGACACCAATAGATCTTGCATCAGTTAGTGAAACTTCAACTTGTGTTTCCTTTCTTACTGGTCCCAAAATAGACATCTTTGTTTGCCCTTTAGCACCTACAACAGTGACTTTTTCAGCACAGGCAAATTGGCCAGGTTGTGAAAGGTTCTTTTTGTTTGTTAATTGATAACCTTCACCAAATAAAATGTCTAAATCTGCTTGAGATAAATGAACATGTCTAGCAGAAGTTTCAACTAAAATAGTTTTTCCCATATAAATCCTCCTCATATTATTAATCTTATCATACAACTTTTTCCAATATTTTTAAAGATATTCCCGAAAAATAATTATTATTTGATAAAATTTATTAAAATAATAAAAAATAATTTATGTGAAAAATTTAAGTTAATTTAATAAAATTCGCAAAAGCCTTTAAAATCAAGGGTTTTGGAGGATTTTAATGAAATTTTGGTTCAAAAATATGAAATAAATATTTAGAAAAAATACAAAATTAAAACAAATACTTTACAAAATAAACAAAGTATAGTATTATAGAATCACATTTAAAGGGGGTTATGAGCATGAAAGCAGAGAATAAGAGCTGTAAAGGACTGTACGATCCAAGTTTCGAACACGATAATTGTGGTATTGGTGCAGTTGTCAATATTAAGGGTGTAAAGACACATTTAACAGTTTCTAATGCTTTAAAAATTGTCGAACAATTAGAGCATCGTGCTGGTAAAGATGCTAAAGGCGAAACGGGTGATGGTGTTGGTATTTTAACTCAGGTACCTTATGCTTTTTTTAAGAAAACAATTCATGATTTTACATTGCCTAGGGAAGGTCATTATGGGGTTGGTATGTTCTTCTTTCCCCAGAACCAATTTCAAAGACATCAGGCAATGCGCATGTTTGAATCAATAGTCAAAAAAGAAGGTTTAACTTTTTTAGGGTGGCGTGAAGTTCCGACAACACCAGATGTTTTAGGTAGTAAAGCGTTAAGTGCTATGCCTTGTATTATGCAAGGATTTATTAAAAAGCCAATGGGGGTTAATGTTGGCTTAGAATTTGATCGTCAATTATATGTTGTTAGAAGAATATTTGAACAAAGTAATGAAGAAGATACATATGTTTGTTCATTATCTTCTCGTACCATTGTTTATAAAGGTATGTTTTTAGTTGGTCAGTTACGTAATTTCTTTAATGATTTACAGGATGAAGATTATAAGAGTGCGATTGCGATAGTGCATTCTCGTTTCTCTACAAATACGATGCCTTCATGGCAAAGAGCGCATCCAAATCGTTTGATTGTTCATAATGGTGAAATTAATACGATTCGTGGTAATGCCAACAATATGTTATGTCGTGAAGAAATTATGGAATCTGATGTTTTAGACATGGATAAAGTATTTCCAGTTATTAGTGCTAGTGGTTCTGATTCAGCTATGCTGGATAATACATTGGAATTTTTAATGATGGCTGGTATGGATTTGCCAAGAGCTGTGATGTTATGTATTCCTGAACCTTGGGAAAACAACGAAAGTATGTCTAAATTAAAACGTGATTTCTATGCTTATAATTCTACGATGATGGAACCATGGGATGGTCCTGCTTCAATTTTATTTAGTGATGGAGAAATTATGGGGGCTGTCTTAGATAGAAATGGTTTGCGACCTTCACGTTATTATATTACGAAAGATGATTATCTCATTTTATCAAGTGAGGTTGGCTCATTAGATATTCCTGATGAAGATATTGTAGTCAAAGATCGTTTGCGTCCTGGCAAGATGCTTCTAGTTGATACCAAGAAGGGTGAACTTATTAAGGATGAAGATTTAAAGAATGAATATGCTTCTAAGGAACCTTATGGAGAATGGCTGGATAGCCAATTGATTCAATTACAGGATATTAAGATTCCTAATCAGAAAGTCACTTTATATCAAGGTGATGAACTGGTAAGGTTACAAAAGGTATATGGTTATGGATATGAAGATATTAAAGATTATATTATTCCAATGGCTTTAAATGGTAATGAACCGGTTATTGCCATGGGTAATGATGCACCTTTAGCTGTCCTTTCTAAACGTCATCAGCCATTGTTTAATTATTTTAAACAACTATTTGCTCAGGTAACCAATCCACCGATTGATGCTATTAGAGAAGAAATTGTTACATCTACATCATTATGTATTGGGACAGAAGGAAATATCCTAAAAGATGATGCGATTAATTGTAAATTATTAAAAATAAAGAATCCAATATTATCAAATACTGATATCTTAAAATTGAAGACGTTATCTAAAGAAGGTTTTAAATCAGCTACTTTATCAATGTTATATTATAAGAATACATCATTAGAAAAAGCGATTGATCGTTTGTTTGTAGAAGCGGATAAAGCTTATCATGGTGGAGCAAATATTTTAATATTATCAGATAGAGGTGTGGATGATAACCATGTCGCTATTCCTTCATTACTGGCAACTGGTGCTTTAAATCAATATTTAGTTAAAACGAAGAAGCGTATGAAAGTAGCATTGATTGTTGAAAGTGGGGAGCCTCGAGAAGTACATCATTATGCCACATTATTAGGTTATGGAGCTAGTGCTGTTAATGGTTATTTGGTACAAGATACTATTTTTGATGCTATTATGAAGGGAACTTTGGAAAAGGATTATTATGCAGCAGTGGAGGATTATAATAATGCTGTATTGCATGGTATTGTTAAGATTGCTTCTAAGATGGGTATTTCTACGATTCAGTCTTATCGTGGTTCACAAAATTTTGAAGCGATTGGTATTAATCATGATGTGATTGATAAGTATTTCCCTAATACTGTAAGTCGTATTGAAGGTATATCTATTTTAGATATTCAAAATGATGTTGATTATAGACATCGACAAGCTTATGATCCATTAGGTATGGAAATGAATTTAATGATTGATTCACAAGGTAATCATAAGGAAAGAAGTGGTAAAGAGGAACACTTATATAATCCTAAGACCATTCATTTATTACAAAAATCTACTAGAATGGGTGATTATCAATTATTTAAGGAATATACAAAATGTATTGATGAGGAATCAAAAGATACAAATCTAAGAGGTTTATTAGATTTTAAATATGATAGAAAACCAATTCCGATTGAAGAGGTAGAAAGTGTTGATAGTATCGTTCAAAGATTTAAGACAGGAGCCATGTCTTATGGTTCTATTTCTAAGGAAGCTCACGAAACTATGGCTATTGCCATGAATATGTTAAAAGGTAAATCTAATAGTGGTGAAGGTGGCGAAGATCCTGAAAGATTTATTATTGGGAAGGATGGTACTAACCGTTGTTCTGCTATCAAGCAAGTGGCTTCTGGTAGATTTGGGGTGACAAGTGAATACTTGTGTTCAGCTAAAGAAATTCAAATCAAGATGGCGCAAGGTGCAAAACCTGGCGAAGGTGGCCAATTACCATCAGGTAAAGTTTATCCTTGGATTGCTAAAACTCGACATTCCACACCTGGGGTTGCGCTGATTTCACCACCACCTCATCATGATATCTATTCTATTGAAGATTTAGCACAATTAATTTATGACTTGAAGAATGCCAACCAGGATGCTCGTATCTCTGTTAAACTTGTATCAGAAGCAGGGGTGGGAACAGTTGCTGCTGGTGTAGCCAAAGCTGGGGCTGGGGTTATCCTCATCTCAGGCTATGATGGTGGTACTGGTGCGGCACCTAAAAACTCAGTCTATAACGCTGGGCTTCCTTGGGAACTCGGTTTAGCTGAAGCCCATCAAACATTATTGATGAATGGTTTAAGAAATCGTGTGGTTATAGAAACTGATGGTAAACTGATGACTGGTAGAGATTTAGCTATTGCCACTTTACTAGGCGCTGAAGAATATGGTTTTGCGACAGCACCCCTAGTTACGATGGGATGTGTCATGATGCGTGTATGTAATTTGGATACATGTCCTGTTGGTGTAGCAACGCAAAATCCCGAACTAAGAAAACGTTTTACAGGTAAACCTGAATATGTGGTGAATTTTATGCGATTCATTGCTCAGGAATTAAGAGAATATATGGCCCAATTAGGATTTAAAACAGTCAATGAAATGGTTGGGCATAGTGAATACCTAAAAGTTAAGGATCCTTCTTCAAAGATTGATTTATCAGCATTGCTTAAACCAAGCGAAGAAAAGAATCAGCATTATATGCCTGCGGCTGCCTATGATTTTAAATTAGATACTGTAAAAGATACAACGGTTTTATTAAAGAACTTTGAATCAGCGATTATTCGTGGTGAAAAAGCTGAAATTGAATTAGAAATTTCTAATATTGATCGTTCATTTGGAACAATTTTAGGATCTAAAATTACTAAATCATTGGGTAATGATGTAGAGGATGATAGCTACGTTGTGAATTGTTATGGCGCTGGTGGACAAAGTTTCGGAGCATTTATTCCAAAAGGCCTTACCATGAATATTTATGGTGATTCTAATGATTATTTTGGTAAAGGCTTGTCTGGTGGTAAATTGATTATCAGACCACCATTAGAATCCATCTTTAAAGCTGAAGACAATATTATTATTGGTAATGTTGCTTTATATGGTGCAACGAGTGGTGAAGCTTATATTAATGGTGTGGCTGGTGAAAGATTCTGTGTTCGAAATAGTGGTGCTAAAGCTGTTGTGGAAGGTGTTGGCGATCATGGCCTTGAATATATGACTGGTGGTATGGTTGTTATATTGGGTGAAACAGGCCGTAACTTAGCTGCTGGTATGAGTGGTGGTACAGCATATGTTTATGATCCAGATAATAAATTATATGAAAGATTGAATAGTGAACTTGTCAAATATACAAGACTTGCTACCCAATATGATAAGCAGGAATTGCGTGAAATGATTGAAAATCACTATCATTATACAAATTCTCAAAAAGCCAAATATATTTTAGATGATTTTGATAATCAGGCGATGAAATTCAAGAAAATCATTCCGTATGATTATGAAAGAATGGTCAATTTGATTGCAAATTATGAAAAACAAGGATTAAACGTAGAACAAGCTAAAATTGAAGCGTTCTATGCCGTAAAGAAAGGATAGAGGATTATGGGAAAAATAAACGGATTTTTAGAAATCGATAGACAAAATGCTGAAGCAATTGAACCACTTGATAGAATCCAAAACTTCTTGGAATTTCATATTCCTTTATCACCAGAGCAACAGGCACTTCAAGGAGCACGTTGTATGGATTGTGGTGTACCATTTTGTCAATATGGTCAAGTCATTAATGGTATGGTATCAGGCTGTCCATTAAATAATCTGATACCTGAATGGAATGATCTTGTCTATCATGGTAATTATGAAGCAGCACTCAAAAGATTGCTTAAAACAAGTAATTTTCCAGAATTTACATCAAGAGTATGTCCAGCCTTATGTGAAAAAGCTTGTACCTGCTCTTTAAATGGTGATGCTGTTTCCGTTAAGGAAAATGAACATGCAATTATTGAATATGGTTATGAACATGATTTGATGAAACCACATCCTCCACTAACCCGTACCAATCATAAAATTGCGATTGTTGGAAGTGGTCCAGCGGGACTTGCGGCAGCTGATCAATTGAATCAGCGTGGTTATAATGTGGATGTTTATGAACGTGATGATCGTTTAGGTGGATTACTCATGTATGGTATTCCGCAAATGAAAATTGAAAAAGATATCATTGATAGACGTATTGATAAAATGACAAAGGAAGGCATCCATTTCTATCCAAATCATCCAATTGAAAATAAGAAACAGGCCAATAAGCTGTTAAAAGATTATGATGCGATTGTTTTAGCATGTGGCGCAAAACAGGCAAGAGATATTAAAGTTCCAGGACGTGATGCATCTAATATCTATTTTGCCGTTGATTATTTAACCCAAGTGACAAAATCATTGCTAAATAGTGATTTTAAAGATGGTAAATATCCAAATGCTAAAGGAAAACATGTTCTTATCATTGGTGGTGGGGATACTGGTAATGACTGTGTTGGTACCGCCATTCGCCATGGTTGCAAGAGTGTGACACAACTTGAAATGATGGGCGAACCCCCATTAGAAAGAGCTACAAGTAATCCTTGGCCAGAATGGCCTCTTGTCAAAAAAACAGACTATGGACAAGAGGAAAGCATTGCCGTATTTAATAAAGATCCACGTATTTATCAAACAACAGTCAAGGAATTCATTGTTAATGATAAAGGTTTAGTCGAAAAAGCTGTTCTTATCAAGCTGCAGCCAAAGAAAGAAAATGGTAGAACAATGATGGTACCTATCGAAGGTAGTGAACAAACAATTGATTGTGATCTGGTATTGATTGCTGCTGGCTTTGTCGGTTGTGAAAAACCTGTTACTAAAGCATTTGGGGTTAATCTTACAAATCGTGGAAATGTGGCTACTGAAGAAAATCAATATGCGACAAATGTTGATAAAGTGTATACAGCTGGTGATATGCATCGTGGTCAATCTCTTGTTGTTTGGGCTATTAGAGAAGGAAGAGAAGTGGCAAGAAATATTGATAAAGATTTAATGGGCTTTACAAACTTATAGGAATACCAATTGAAGGGTATTCCTTTTTTTGACAAACATATGAATTAAAGATATACTAAAGGAGGAGGCGATAGACATGAAAACAAATAATCCATTAAAAGTCGAACGTCAACAAAAAGCCCATGAACATACAGCATTGATGCAACAAAAATATGGTCAGGAAATAGCCTATTCTATTCAACATACCTCTATTTACAATGAAAATGATAGTTTTAATATACAAAATGATACTAATCAAAGTAGTATAAAAGTTATTAATGCGACAACTTCACAGGCTATTATTGATGCTAAGCATCAAAATAAAACCATATGTGCACTAAATTTTGCCTCTTTTAAAAATCCTGGCGGTGGTTTTTATAGAGGAACAATGGCCCAGGAAGAAGCAATATGTCATGATAGTTTCTTATACAATGTACTGCTTGCATTTGTTGATGATTATTATAGTAAAAATCGTAAAGATCTTAATTGTTCCTTATATTATGATAGAGCATTATATAGTAAAGATATCTTATTCTTTGATGAAATTGGAAATAGTTATAAAACTGATATATTGACTTGTGCTTCACCGAATTACCGTGAAGCCTCTCGAGCAGGAATATCTATTGAAGAAAATAATGAGATATTAAAGAAACGTATTCGTTATATTTTAGATATTGCCTCCAAAGAAAAGGCTGATATTTTGATACTTGGTGCTTGGGGTTGTGGGGTATTTGGCCAGGATCCGTATACTGTTGCCAGCTTTTTTAAGGAATTTCTTCATTATTACAATTTTGCAGAAGTCATTTTTGCTGTGCCTAGAGGAAGAAATAGCAATTATGAGGCTTTTAAAAAGATATTTTCTTAAGAATACAGCTTATGATAAACAAATTGTTTTTCATAAGCCGTTTTCATTTGAATGAAAAACTGTTATAATGTTTAAAAAGTGAAGGTGATGAACTTGAGTATAAGCTGGAGTATGATTATCAATGTAGTAAGATCAGCTGTCGATTTAATCGCTGTATGGTTTATCTTTTATTATTTGATATCAATGTTTAGGACAAATATGCGTACAATGCAGCTGTTTAAAGGTGTATTGTTGATATTAGCAGTGGAATTAGTAACAACGTTTTTTAATTTAACAACTCTTAAATATTTAGTTGATAGTGTTATTAATTGGGGTATTGTGGCATTAATTGTTATTTTTCAGCCAGAAATTAGAACACTGCTGGAAAAGATGGGACAAACGCGAACAGAACATAAAAAAGAGATTAGCAATGATGAAAAAGAGAGGCTTATGGATGAGCTGGTTAATGCCATTACGACATTATCACGTGAACAAACAGGAGCTTTGATTACTTTTGAAAGATCACAATCTCTTCTAAATTATATTAATACGGGAACAAGAATAAACTCTGATATTAAAAGTGAATTATTATTAACTATCTTTTATGAGGGCACACCACTCCATGATGGTGCTACCATTATTCAGGATGATCGTGTTGTTTGTGCAGCGGCTTTCTATCCCCCAACCAATAAAGAATTATCTCCAAAATATGGAGCACGTCATCGTGCTGCTATAGGGATAAGTGAGATTACTGATTCTTTAACTGTTGTGGTAAGTGAAGAAACAGGTACCATTTCTTTTGCCATTGATGGCGAATTAAAGAAAATTCCTGCCAAGGAATTAAGAGCTTCATTGGTTAATGAATTACAATGGTTTAAATCCGAGGAAGAAGGAGGTGTATCTCATGAATCAGAAACAAAATGATCGTAAAGATGTTCATGATTCAACAACTGAATTCTTTCTAAAAGTTGTCCAAAAAGAAAAAAACAAAAAAGAAAAAGAAAATGCACCTATTGAAAATCTTTCATCTACAACCATGAAAACAATAGATACATTTGGACGCTTTTATAATTATTTGAATCAACTATTAGATAGAATATTATCTAGTAGAGTAACCATTATGTTATTGTCATTCGTCATTGCAGCTGTTTTATTTTATAATATTACTGGTCAGGATATTATTGCTTCACCTACCAGTGGTGTTACGATCGAAGATGTAACAATACAAGTTGAGGGATTAGATGATTCCTTAGAAATAACAAGTGATATACCATCAAGTGTTACAGTAGGTCTCATTGGCTCATCACTGGATATTTATAGTACAACACTTTTGGCTAACTATGAAGTTTATATAGATTTATCAGGATATGAAGAAGGAAGCTATACTGTTGATTTAAAGTCACGCAATTTTAATGATGATTTAACAGTTATGCTGGTACCGAACTCATTTGATATTACTTTAGAGGAAAAAGTCACTCAGGATTTCAATTTAACATATACATTTATTAATGAAGATCAGCTTGATAGTAAATATTCTGTTAATGTAGAAAGTATTTCATTAGATACTGTTACGGTTTATGCGAGTGAAACGACGCTTGCAAAAATCGCAAAAGTGGCTGTTTGTATTGATGTGGCTGATAAGAGTGAAGCTTTTGATCAAACATGCACAATAAAAGCATTTGACAGCAATAATGAAGCATTGGATGTTGCCATTTCACCTTCGACAGCAGATGTGACATGTAGCGTGGCTAGTTATTCGAAGACAGTACCATTAGAGATTAATTTTACTGGTGAAGTTGCCAGCGGATACCAGATTGCTGATTATACAATGTCTCAAAGTGAAGTAACTATATATGGCTTACAGGAGAATATTGATGAGATTGATTCGATTGTTGTAAATGTTGATGTTTCGAATTTAAATTCTTCAACAACTTTTGAAAATATAGCATTGAATAAGGAAAGCGGTATTAATAAATTCTCTACTGATACGGTTACTGTGTCGGTTGAAATAGAAAAAGTTGTATCAAAGAAGCTTGACAATATTGAGATAACGGTATTAAATAATTCTGAAGATTATAAGGTATCGTTTGTCGGTGAAAGTGATACAGCAACGGTTTCATTAACAGGTTCAGAAGATAAAATTGATGCTATTAGTGCTGATAATGTGACGGCAACGATTGATATTGATGGTTTATCAACAGGTACTCATCAAGTAGAAGTGAGTGCAATGGTCGATGATGATAAAGTAACAATTGAGCTTTTATCTTCATCAACTGTGACAATTACAATTGAAAGGAATTAAAAAAATGGGAAAATATTTTGGTACAGATGGTTTTAGAGGCGAAGCTAATGTTGATTTAACAGTGGAACATGCCTATCTTGTAGGACGTTATTTAGGATGGTATTATTCAAGATATCATAAAGCAAGAATCGTGATTGGAAAGGATACAAGAAGAAGTTCTTATATGTTTGAATATTCTTTAGTAGCTGGTTTAACGGCCAGTGGGGCAGATGTATTTTTATTACATGTGACGACAACACCTTCAGTGTCATATGTTGTAAGAAGTGAAAATTTTGATTGTGGTATTATGATTAGTGCCTCTCATAATCCTTATTATGATAATGGTATTAAGGTGATTGATGGTAATGGTTATAAATTAGATGCTAAAATTGAAAATCTAATAGAAAAGTATATTGATGGTTTATCTGATTCAATACCTTTTGCAACTAAAGATAATATTGGTCGTACAATTGATTATTCGATGGGAAGGAATCGTTATATTGGCTATTTGATGAGTATTCCTATGCGTGCCTTTAAGAATAAACGTGTTGGCTTGGATTGTGCCAATGGTGCAAGCAGTGCGATTGCCAAGGCGGTTTTTGATGCTTTGGGTGCAAAAACATATGTCATCAATAATGAACCTGATGGCTTGAATATTAATGAAAACTGTGGCTCAACTCATATTGAAGTTTTACAGAACTATGTCAGAGAAAATGGTTTAGATTGTGGCTTTGCTTATGATGGAGATGCTGATAGATGCATTGCGGTAGATGAATATGGTAGAGTAGTGAATGGAGATATGATTTTATATATCTGCGGCATGGAAATGAAACGTAAGAATGAACTGGTTCATAATACGATTGTAACAACAGTCATGAGTAATTTTGGTTTATACAAATCACTAGATAAAGTAGGTATCAATTATGAAAAAACAGCTGTTGGTGATAAATATGTTAATGAAAACATGGTTAAGAATGGACATGTTTTAGGTGGCGAACAATCAGGTCATATTATATTCTCAAAGCATGCTACGACTGGTGATGGTATCTTAACATCACTTAAAGTGATGGAAACTATGGTGGAAAACAAGAAAACATTGGCCCAATTATGTGATGGTATTGAGGTTTACCCACAATTATTAATCAATGTCAGAGTTAA
This sequence comes from Erysipelotrichaceae bacterium, assembly GCA_021201655.1. Classification (GTDB taxonomy): domain Bacteria; phylum Bacillota_I; class Bacilli_A; order Erysipelotrichales; family Coprobacillaceae; genus JAJQDJ01. The sequence continues at coordinate 37,192 of JAJQEL010000043.1, forward strand.
AGACAAAAAAGCGGCTCAGGAAGATGTAGATGTCCAAAAAGCTATTAAAGAAGTTGAGGAAAAATTGGGTGATGATGGTAGAATATTGGTAAGAGAAAGTGGAACGGAGCCAGTTGTAAGGGTTATGGTAGAAGCATTAAGTGATGAATTGTGTCATGAATATGTTTTAAAAGTTGTTAATACAATTAAAGACAAAGGTTATGCTGTATAAAAAACAAGTTTCACATTAATTCACAAATTATTGCCATAATGTATGGCAATAATTTGTTTATATTTATTTTAGAGGTGAAGAAGGATGAAATATCGTATCAATATTATAGATGACGAAAAAAATTTAAATGATTTAGTAAGAGCGTATTTAGAAAAAGAAGGATATATAGTCTATTCATTCTATACTTATGAGGAAGCTCTTTTGCATAAAGATGATGATGTTCATTTATGGATTGTTGATATCATGTTGGATAAAAATAGTGGTTTTGATTTATTAAATGAAATAAAAACAGTCAAACCTGATATGCCTATTGTTTTTATGAGTGCTAGGGATCAGGAGTTTGATCGTATTATAGGATTGGAAAAGGGTTGTGATGAATACATCACGAAACCATTTAATATTAAAGAAGTAATTTTAAGAATTCATAATATTTTAAAGCGTGTTTATAAAGATGATCCAGCTTTAATTAATATTGATGGTTATGCAATTGACGAAGAAAAAAGAAAAGTCTTGTTAGGTAAAGATGAAATTGAATTAACGACAAAGGAATATGAACTATTATTATATTTCGTTAAGAATAAAGGTATTGCGATTTCTCGTGAACAAGTTTTATCTAAAGTTTGGGATGAGAATTATTATGGTAGTGATCGTGTTGTAGATGATACATTACGTCGTTTAAGGAAAAAGATGCCTGAACTCAATATTAAGACGATTTATGGTTATGGTTATCGTTTAGATTAATATGAAGGAAAAGATAAAGAATTTTAAAATTGATTTAAAAATTAAAAATATAAATATCTTAAGTAGATTAACACTTCTTCAGCAATTAATTGTTATATTAGCTTTTATGGCTTTATTTGTGGTAGTCATTTTGATGTCGATTGTTGATAATAACCTTAGCTCTATCATTGATAACTATATGTATGAAACTTTAGAAAGTTCCCAATATGCTTTGATTGAGGATTCCTATTATCCTATCGAGCAGTATAAGACAACATATTGGGTTATCTATGATAGTTCTTCTAATATGTGGATTAAAAGTAATATGATGATAGATAATATTAATACTTTCTATTATTATTTATTTGGTGCTGATTTACAAAATGTCTTAAGTAATAGTACAGTCATTCAAAACAAAGGGACAATTGGTGAAAATATGTATTACTATTGTATTACTGAAATTAACGATAGTGGACAATATTTAATATCCATTATCGATAGTGAATATTCTAATGATTTGATTAGTGATATAAAAAATCAGATTGTCTATATCCAATATGGATTCTTTGTGGTGATTGCCTTAGTAATGATTGCCTGGGTATTTAGTTTAATTAATCCACTAAAGAAGATCAAGAATTATATTGATGATATTAAATTAGGTAAAGACAGCGAACTTAATATTGATAGAGAAGATGAAATAGGCGTGGTTTCTAAGGCTCTTGTGTCAATGAAAGAAAGTCTTGATCAACAGGAAAAAATTAAAGAAGAAATGATTCATAATATGTCTCATGACTTAAAAACGCCAATTGCTTTAATTCAGACATATAGTCAAAGTGTTAAAGATGATATTTATCCTTATGGAGATAAAGATAGTTCTATGGATATTATTATTGAAAATGCTGATAGACTTGAACATAAAGTAAAATCATTCTTATATTTAAATCGTTTGGATTATCTTCAAGGTGAAAATAAAGAATTAGAAACATTTGATATGAAACAACTTATTGAAAAGATTGTGTCACAAATGGATGCCCTTAATGATTTACAATTATTAACAGAATTAGATAATGTAAGCTTTATCGGTGATGAAGAACATTGGCGCGTGGCAATAGAAAATATTATTGCCAATGCTTCAAGATATGCTCATACACAAATTAAGATTATTCTTAAAGATAAATATTTAGAGATATATAATGATGGTGAACCATTAGAAGAAGAAGCTATTCCTTATTTATTTGATCCTTATGTCAAAGGAGTTAAAGGACAATTTGGTTTAGGATTATCCATAGTAGCTAAGATTGCTGATATGTTTGGTTATAATATTACTGCTAAAAATCAGAAAATTGGGGTTAGTTTTATATTTACAAAGAAGTAGACAAAGTCTACTTTTTCTTTCCAGTAAATGAGTAACTTATTTTTTTAGTTCATTTTATAATGAAGCTAAGGAAGTGGTAATATGAATAATTATAAATATGAAATATTAACGGACGGAACCATAAAAATAACACGATATTTAGGAAATGATATTAATATAACTATTCCTCAATACATTGATCATTATTTGGTAACGGCTATTGGTATGGAAATATTTTTGGAAAATGATGATGGTTGGAACATACGTGAAAGTTTGGTAGAAAGTATTATTGTTCCTGATTCCGTACTGACTATTGGTGATTTTGCTTTTTCACATTGCTATGAGTTAGAAAAAATTATTATTCCTAAAAGTGTTATAAACATTGGCAGAGATATATTATATGATAGTCAAACTGTTTTATATGTTTATGAAAATTCTTATGCTTTATCATATGCTATCAACAATCATATATCTTATGTCATTATAAAAGGCTGAACAAAAGTTCAACCTTATTTTGGATCTTTCGCAATTTCAACAACTGAAGTAACAGCTGATGCTATATTTTGTAAATCACTAGGAATCAATATCTTAGTAGCTTCACCTTCAGCGACTTTTTCTAAAGCTTTATAACCTTCCAAAGTGACATAAGCTTGCTGTGGAGCAGCACCATTAATATATTCAATACCTTTAGCTTGCGCTTCATAAACTAGTCTTAAAGCTTCAGCTTCACCTTCAGCTCTGGCAATAGCAGCTTCTTTTTCAGCTGTGGCTTCAAGAATCATAGATTCTTTTTTACCTTCAGCAGTTAATATAGCTGCTGTCTTTTTACCTTCAGCCTGTAAAATAGCTTCACGTCTTTCACGTTCAGCACGCATTTGTTTTTCCATGGCTTCCTGGATATCACGAGGAGGAATAATATTTTTAACTTCCACACGATGAATTTTAATACCCCAAGGATCTGTTGCTTCATCTAAGATAGAACGCATTCTTGAGTTAATAATATCTCTAGAAGTTAAAGTTTCGTCTAATTCGAGATCACCGATAATATTACGTAATGTTGTTGCTGTTAAGTTTTCTATGGCATTTAATGGTCTTACAACACCATAAGTAAATAATTTAGGATCAGTAATTTGAAAATAGACGACTGTATCAATTTGCATTGTTACATTATCTTTAGTAATAACAGGCTGAGGTGCAAAATCCATTACTTGTTCTTTTAAAGACACACGATTGGCCACATGATCGACCATTGGTATCATAATATGCAATCCCACATTACAAGTACGATTATAAGCGCCAATTCTTTCTACGACATAAGCATATGATTGAGGTACAATACGAATTGTTCGTGCCACCAATACAACAATAACCACCAATAAAATAATTAACCACGCATACTTTAAAATTGTTAACATTATCTATCAACTCCCATTTCTAATTTTTTAACAACCACATGAGCACCTTCAATGGACAATACTTCAGCATATTCGCCCGCTGTTATCACTTCATTATTCAAACTTGTTGCACTCCATAACTTATCCATAACCTTTACTTCACCTTTTTGATCAGGTGTAATGGTTTCCGTTACTAAACAATGCTTACCAATCACACGATCTAAATTGGTTCTGACAATATTACCTTTAAAATATTTTTTTACTAATGGTCTTGAAGCAATAATGCAGATAAGCGATATAATAATAAAAATAACAATTTGTCCTGTCTCATTCAATCCCAATAAATTACTGACTAATGCAACCACTGCTCCTACACTAAACCATATACTGACCAAATCAATTGTCATTACTTCAATCACAATCGAAACAACCAATATAAGTGTCCAAACAGCTGTCATTGACATATGATTTCCCTCCTTTACAGCTGTGCTACCATAATCGAATGCACCACATCAAACGTTACAGTATACTTGTAACATTGATTTTCACTAAATTCTAAACCAAATGCAACGCTTAGGTCCCTCACAAACGATTTATTAGAAATGCGTCCATAACTTTTGCCATGAGAAAAACGATGCAATTGACTTTCATTATAAATATGTTCATCGATTTCTTCTTTGCTGATAGGCTTTATGCCAATCTGCCTAGCTTCTTCATCAATGCCCAATAAAACAAAATTTACATCTTCAAAATGAACACTTGCTGCTTTATTTAATGTTAAATTTGTTTCATAAATTGTTAGTGTCATTGTTGATATATCATTTGTAGACCATTTAAAGCTCATGTTATCTTCCTCCTTAATATCTATTATATTATTAAAATTATTTTTTTGCAATAAAAATTATTAAAATTAATATAATCTTAATAAAATTCTTTTTTTAATTGCTTGTGTACTTTTAAAAAGGTATCGTATATAATATGAAAAAGGAGGCAGCAATGAAGAAGACATTACTCATATTATTGTCCATCTTTTTACTTTGTGGATGTTCCAAGAAAAATACGATTACTTTATCAACAACTGTGACATTTAAATTTTTCTATATTGAAACCTGTTCAGAATGTAAGGCTTTTAAAAGTAATGTGATTTCTGTATTGGAGGATACTTTTGGTGATTCTATTATTATTGAACAATATGATTTAGATGATGAAAGTACTCAGGAAGTCTATGATGAAGTGATTGATTCTTTAATCGATTTTGATGAATCTTATTATGGCTTAGGACCTGCCTATGCTTTAGAAGGTTACTTCTTTAAGTTAGGATATACTTCAGGTGACGAAGATTATTTAATAGATGATATTGAAAAAGCAGTCAATGGTGAAGAGTTAAGTGATGAATTGAGTGGACTTCGTTTTACATATCAATGAAGAAGTTATTATTAGTTTTTATATTATTGCTTAGTGGTTGTTCAACCACTAAGGTAGATTATTATTTATATGTTTATTATGCTTCAACATGTCCTATTTGTAGTTCTTTTATAGATACTGTTGTTCCACAAATTGAAGAGTTATATGGAGATTCCATGGCAGTCACATTAATGGATATTGATGACGATGCATCGGTAGAAGCATATGCAAAGACATGTACTTTATTAGAAGGTTATGAATTAGATGATAGTTCAGGAAGCGTTCCTTTTATTGTTTTGGATGGCTATTTTGCAAAAATTGGTTATGAAGTTGGTCAAGCGAAACTGATTTTAGATGCGATTGATTGTGCTATCAACAATGAGGAATTATCAAGTGAATTAAGTGAAGTATATTATTTTAAAGAAGGCAAGACATATCATGAAGAAGGAGGAAATTAACATGTCAACACCACATAATCAAGCAACAGTAGGAGAAATAGCTAAAACAGTTTTAATGCCAGGAGATCCTTTAAGAGCTAAATTTTTAGCAGAAAATTATTTAGAGGATGTACAGCAATTTAATAGTGTCAGAAATATGTTTGGCTATACGGGCACTTATAAAGGTAAAAAGGTATCAATAATGGGTTCAGGTATGGGACAGCCATCTATTGGTATTTATAGTCATGAATTATATAATTTCTATAATGTAGAAAGTATTATTCGAATTGGTAGTTGTGGGGCTATGCAGGAGCAGGTTCATTTAAGAGATATTATTATTGTTCAAGGAGCTTGTACAGATAGTAATTTTGCGCATCAATTTGAATTACCAGGAACTTATTCAGCTATTTCTAGTTATGAATTATTAGAAAAAGCTGTTTATCAAGCAAAAGAAAAAGGTGTTACTTATCATGTTGGTAATGTTATCGCATCTGATTTATTCTACCATGCTGATAAAGGCTCTACAGAAAAATGGGCGCATATGGGTTGCCTTGGCGCTGAAATGGAATCTTATGCCTTGTTTGCTAATGCTGCTTATTATGGTAAGAAAGCTTTAACATTATTAACGGTATCAGATTCTTTAGTGACTCAAGAAGAAACAACAGCCGAAGAACGTGAAAAAACATTTACAGCTATGATGGAAATTGCTTTGGAGATTGCTGAATGATCAAAAAGGTTGCTTTATTTGATTTTGATAATACTGTAGCCAAAGGTGATTCTATTACCAAATTATTGATTGATAATATAACCAAACATCCATTACATATCTTTAAGTTTTTTAAAGTGGGTGTTTTATATATATTATATTTATGTCATCTATCCACTTTTGAAAAAGCCAAATCTGCTTTATTATTTCCACTTAATGATATGGATGAACATGATTTAGAAACATTCTACAATCAAAAAATTGTTCCTTCTTATTATCCTAATGTCGTAGAAACAATGCAACAACTCCATAATGATGGATATATCGTTATATTATGTACAGCCAGTAGTGAAGCATGGATGAAATATAATCAACTACCTATCGATAAACTCATTGGTACACAAACGAAACCTCATTCTAGTGAAATCATTGGTTTAAACTGTAAAAATGAAAATAAAATTGATTTTATTAAAGAATATTTAGATAGTATTGATGTCCAAATTGATTATGATCATTCTTATGGTTATTCTGATTCTGATTCTGATATACCTATGTTATCACTAGTTAAGAATCGTCAACGTGTTTTATTGAAAACAGGTAAAATAGTAGATTTTATACCAAAAAAACAGTCCTAGGACTGTTTTTAGCTCTCTAAATCAACAAATAATAACATAATATTAATAATACCTGCAATACCTACAATCATATATATAATGGCACTAATCATACCATCACCACATAATGCTTCCACAAAATTAAAGTTAAATAAACCGATTAAACCCCAATTAATAGCACCAATAATACTAAAAACCAAGGCAATCTTTTGTATTGTATTCATATTATAGCCTCCTAGAAGTATTATAGACAAGTTATGGATGTTTATTCATTTTTTAAAATGATATTTTGTTGAAATTTCACCTTTATGCGTTATAATTAAACATGCAATATTTAAATCGCCATAGCTCAAAGGAAGAGCAGCTGTTTCCGAGACAGCAGGTTGAGAGTTCGACTCTCTCTGGCGATTTTTTAATTTTTGGAGATAATTGTTACGGTGGGATTATTAGTCATATATTTCTTTTCCTAGTCATAAAATGACATGAGGAGGATTTTGATGGATAAAAAAAAGATTATTATTATCATTACTTTAGTAGTGATATTAGTATTAGGTTTTGGTTTTTTATGGTTACGTCGTTCATCATTAGAAAAAACTTTAGAAGAAGTTCAAGCATATACTAGTTATGAACTTATATGTAATATGGAAATGCTGGAAAATGATGAGCTAAGATCTTATCAGGTGACATCAACATATGCTTTGATAGATGATAGCGATTATTATAAAGTAGAACTATATGATAAATCATTAAATCAATCACAAATCATTGTGAAAAATAGTGATGGTGTATTTGTTTTAACACCAACACTAAACCAGGCATTTCAATTTAAAAGCGAATGGCCTAATAATACGCCTAAACCTTATATTTATCAATCATTATTGGATTTCTTAGGGGATAATGAAGTTACTAAGGAAAATGATGGTTATCAAGTTATAGGTGAAATAACCTATGAAAATGATAGTCGTGTGACTTCACAGGAAGTTCTATTTGATAAGCAATTGAATCCTGTTAGTGTCAGTGTCTATGATGGTGATGGTGTTGAAATTATCAATGTCGAAGTGACATCATTTACCTCTAATATAGCTTTAAGTGTGGATGATTTTGATGAAGAAACACTTCTTGCTACAACAACCAATACGTATTCTTCAGTTTCATCATCATTACCGTTATATCCTGTATCATTGATGGGCTCCGTATTAGAAACCGAACAAATCTCAACAATTGATGATATAACCAATCATATCTTAAAATTCACTGGTGAAAAAAACTTTACCATTGTCGAAAGTTCATTATCTGAAAGTGAAGATATGAATATCACTTATATTAATAGTGATGTGATTGATCTTATTGATGGTATAGCTTACTTTGAAGATAATCAACTAACATATATTGCTTCAGGGATAGTCTGTTCTATCTATTCTAATGATCTTACTAATGATGAAATGCTAACAGTCCTATCAAGTATGCAATCATCAACGCTAAAATAAAAATGAGCTATTGATATGATTCTCTAAAGTGAACAAAATAAATAATTAAAAGTTCACTAAGG